>JAEUHJ010000139.1 GCA_016795375.1 Verrucomicrobiaceae bacterium | reverse complement strand
AGAGAAATTGAATGGCGGCCTCCCGGCCTTCGCGGCGTCTTCCCATGATGTCAGGCGTGGTCGATGGGTTCGCCGGCGAAGCTGGCCTTCATTTTGCCGAAGAGGTTGATCATCTTCACGCAGGTCTGCGCGGCCTCGGTGCCGCGGTTGATCGTGGTGCCGAGACAGCGCTCCTCAGCCTGTTCCTCGTCCTCCACAAGCAGCACCTCATGAATAACGGGGGTGCAGTGCTTCACCGCCATCTGCTGCAAGGCGTCGGTGACGGACGCGCCGACAAGATCCGCGTGCTCCGTCGAACCGCGGATGATGACACCGAGCGCGATCACGGCGTCCGGCGCGCTGCCGCGCAGCACGAGCTCGGCGCAGACGGGGATCTCGAACGCTCCCGGCACGCGGTAAACATCCAGCGACGCGTTTGGCGCGATGACCTCGATCTCCTCCTTGGCGGCATTGAGCAGTCCTTGGACGAACTGGTTGTTGTAAAGGGAGGCGACGATCGCGATGCTGATCGGCTCCTGGGTGGGACGCGGGCGGCTTGAGGCGTGATTCGACATGAGGACGGGCGGAGCGCTGTCCTTACCTCTAATTGCACGTCTGGCAACGCCAGCTTGCCGTCGAACCGCAAAATGAAACCGCGCGCCAGCCTGCGGGCCGCCCTGCCTGGAAGTCGGGGCTTGTCAACGCGTCCGCCCCTCATGCAGGTGCTCCCGCAGCACGCGCACGACCTCCTGCACAACCTCGGGTCTCTCCACGCAGCCGTGCCAGGCCTGGATGACCTTCTCGGACTCGGCGGTGTCGAGGTGGGAGCTCCAGTAGGGCACAACACCATCGGAATCACCAAAACGGCTGCTTTTCCCAAGGCGGCCGATGATGGAATGGTGTGCGACAGGCATGGGGACGGCGTTCAATCCATCGTAATACGGGTGCTTCTCTGAAAGCATGCCGAGGCTGAGGAAGCCGTAAATGCCCCAATCACGAATCTGCGGCGAAAGCGCGTCCGTGTTCCCACCGAGCAATTCCTGCGAGATGCGCAACGTGTCGAACGGCAGGCGGATGAGGGATGAGAGCCGGCGGACGATGTTCCTGCTGGCGATGTTGCTGCCCCGATGCGGCGTGGTGATGAACACCAGCCGCCTGATTCCGGGATCGCGTTTGAACATGAGCGTGCTGACGAGTCTCTCCCGCACATCGTCGGAGACATCCAGCTGCTCCGGCGGTTTCGTGAACATGGCATTCCACAGCCTGTCGCCGGAGTCGATGGCCTGCATGCGGCCGAGCAGGCCGCCCATGCTGTGACCGACAAGCACCATGCGGCTCATGCCGGGGTCGTTGTGATCAGGGTCGAGGAATTCACGCGCCTGGCGCAGGGACTCGCGCAAGCGTGCCGAGGTCTGCGGCACGTCCATGCCGGTGGGGTAAAGGAAATACCAGGGCTGGTAGCGGGCGCGCAGCTCGGGGTCGGAGCTGATGGCGTTGACGAGGTTCAGCCAGATGTGCGGATCCGACATGAGACCATGCACGAGCACGACCGGGATGCGCTTCGGATCATGCACGTCCATGCGGTAGAGCTGGCAATCCGCCAGGGCACGCTCGGGGTAGAACAAGCCGAGCCACTTGAGCGGATTGAAGGATTTCTTGGAGAGCGCGAGCTGTTTCGCGGCGGTGAAGTTCGCGGCGAGCTGCCGCTCATCACCACGCAGCCTCACGGTGTCGATGTTCAAGGCGTTGTGGAGACGCAGCCGGCAACGTCTGGCCTGGCCCGGGTCATGCGGCGCATCCCCGATCTCCATGACCACGGTGAGCGTGAGATTTCCTCCGTTGGGCGGGAGAAATGGCATCTCCCTCCGGGCTTCGTCGGTCCGCCGGATGTGACCGACAACAGGAATGCCCACGCCGGGCCGTTGGGCGAGCGTGTCCGTCTCATGCCTCCTCACGCGTGAGGGAAAGATGATCTCGTCGATCAAGGCCGGCGTCACTTCGCGACGCGGATCAGAGCGTGTGTCGAAGTCGATCTGAAACACCTGCTTTTTCGACGTGAAAACAGTGCCCGGCTGCCAGTGACGCGGACTTTGATGATCATCCCATTCGCGCAGAAAAGCTGCGAGCGCGGTGTCGTAACGATCCTGCGCCTTGCGCCGTTCGCTGATTTTCCCATGCTGCATGCCATCCCAGCCGGCGGCCATTTCATCGAGCAAACCGGCGATGCGGTGCTTCTCACGCACGGAGAGAACCGTCTCTGCGCGCTCAAACACCGGCGACAGCGTGGAGCCGCACGAGGCGAGGCTGCCGCAGGCTGCGAGAGCCAGCACGCGGAACGCGAGGACGGCACGCATCACTTTTTCACCAGAATCGGCGTGAGCTTCACGTTGCGGATGGCAGCGGTGGTGCTGAACGTCGTCAGCGAAAGCGGCAGGTAGCTTTCCATGGGGCCGGGGCGCACGCCGATCTTCTTCTCCTGGATGTCCTCGTCGATGACCTGCTTCTCACCGATCCACACGCCGAGGTTCTCAGGTGTGACCCGCAGCTTCACCGCATACCATTTGTCATCCTCGAAGCGCTGATAGCTCGACGTGTTGTTCTCGGAGGCATCAAGTCCGTTGATGGAGGAAATGCCGGTGACGCTGCCACCCCAGCCGCCGCAGACGAGCGTGGCGCAGTGCTTCACATCCCCGACGGGAAAGGTCAGCCCGACGAAGAAATCGACTCCTTGCAGGCGCTTCGCCTCCAGCGTGATCTCATAGTTCGTCATTGGCAGCGCGGCGGCCTTCTTGTAAACAGCGCCGCTCACGCTCTCACCCTGATTGATGATCATCACCCCGCCCTCCAGCTCCACCACGCCGCTGCCGCCGACATCCACGGCCTCCCAGTCATCGAGCGACTTGCCATTGAACAGCACGAACTCCTTCGGCGCCTCCGCGGCGGGCTTGATGTCATCGGCGGCAAAGGCTGCTCCGAGGAGCATCGCGGCGGGCAGAAGAAGGCGTTTCATGATTTCTCGCACATCCTCCATGAACGCGCCATGATCGTCAAGCTGACACCCTCCACTCCCGCCCATGCCCTCTCCTGACCTGAAAACCCTCATCATCATGGGCGTCTCCGGCTCCGGCAAAACCGTCATCGGCCGCCTGCTCGCCGCAAAACTCGGCACCACCTTCGAGGACGGCGACGACTTTCACCCGCCCGCGAACAAGGCGAAGATGTCCGCCGGCACGCCCCTCAATGACGAAGACCGCTGGCCCTGGTATGCCGTGCTGCGCCAGCGCATCGAGGACATGCGCCGCGCCACGCCGGTTTATATCCTCGCCTGCTCCGCGCTCAAACCAATCTACCGCGACAAGCTCCGCGCCAACGACTCGGACGAAACGCTCCGCTTCGTGCTGCTCGATGGCAGCCGCGAACTCATCACCTCACGCATGGCCGCGCGCCAGGGGCACTTCATGCCGCTGAGCCTGCTGGAAAGCCAGCTCGCCACACTGGAACCGACACCTGGCCTCATCCGCGTGTCCATCGACGGCACGCCGGAAGAAATCGTCGCAGGCATTTTGCAGAAGCTCGACTGAGAGGCCGGGCAGCCTGCTCTTGCATAACTCCGGCAGCCGGTTATCAGCCACACCTCATGCCCGATCTCAAACTCCTCATCACCGGCTGCAAAGGCCGCATGGGCCAGGCCATCGTCCGCGCCGCCGAAGCTCAAAACATCACCGTCGCCGCCACCATCGACATGGGTGACGCCCTCCCCCCTGCCCTCGCCAAGGCAGACACCGTCATCGACTTCACCTCCCATCATTTTTGCGACGAACTGCTCGGCGAATGCCTCCGTCAGAAAAAAAGCATGGTCATCGGCACCACCGGACACACAAACGAACAGCTTGCCGCCATCCGCGAGGCATCCAAGACGCTGCCCGTCGTCTTCGCCTCGAACTTCAGCGTCGGCGTGAACACGCTGTTCTGGCTCACGCGCAAGGCCACCGAGCTCCTCGGCCCCGAATTCGACCTCGAAGTCATCGAAATGCATCACCGCATGAAAAAAGACTCCCCCAGCGGAACCGCGCGCACGCTCGTCGAGATCCTCGCCGATGTGCGAGGACTTGAATACGACAAGGACTGCCGCCACGGCCGTTTTGGCGACGTGGGAGCACGCACGCCGAAGGAAATCGGCGTCCACGCCCTGCGCGGCGGCGATGTCGTCGGCGACCATACCGTCGTCTTCGCCAACGTCGGCGAACGCGTCGAGCTCACGCACAAGGCCAGCAGCCGCGACACCTTCGCCAACGGCTCCGTCCGCGCCGCGAAGTGGCTCGCCGGCCGTCCGGCGGGACTCTACGACATGCAGGACGTGCTGGGACTGAAGTGAACTCCGCCTCATGCACTTTGGCATCGCATTGGGCTCCAACCTCGGCGACCGCGCCGAAAACATCCGGCGTGCCGTCGAACTACTGCTTGCCCGCGTGCCTGGTTTGAGGCTGAGCGCCAGCGCGCCCGTGTATGAGACCGAACCAGTCGGCTGCGCCCCCGGAACACAGGCGTTCCTGAACACCGTCATCGAAGTCGGGGCAGATTGCACGCCGCAGGAGCTGCATGCCCATCTCAAGGCTGTCGAGACGGCCCTGGGGCGGCCGCAGCAACGCGAACGCAACTCCCCGCGCACGCTCGATCTCGATCTCCTCTACGCCGACGATGTGGTGAGCACCGATCCGGCGCTGACGCTGCCCCACCCGCGTCTCCACCAGCGTCGCTTCGTGCTGCAACCGCTGGCAGACATCCGGCCCGCGCTGGTGCTCCCCGGCCAGACGCTCAGCGTCTCGGAACTGCTCGGCGGCCTGGACACCTCCCTCTGAAATCCCGGGCTTCAACCTCTCTTCCTCAAAGAGGTGGCTCGGGACGGAATCGAACCGCCGACACGGGGATTTTCAATCCCCTGCTCTACCGACTGAGCTACCGAGCCTCTGATTTGGAGGGCCGCTATTGGAGCATGCTTCAATCCCGGCGCAACGGGTTTTTCATGTCGTGCGAAGATTGCTCCCGTTCCTCATTTTCCCTTCGCGGCAAAGACCAGCAAAAGCCAGCCGAGCATGAGACTGACACCGCCGAAGGGCGTGACCGCGCCCAGCCATTTCACCCCGGTGCAAGCCAGCACATACAACGATCCGCTGAAAAGAATGACCCCGGCATGAAGGAACGACCAGGCGCGGCGCAATGCCTTGCTCCCGTCCGCCAGCAACGCGATGGCCAGGAGCAGCACCGCATGTGGCAGATGATAGCGCAGCGCGGTCTCCCAGTGCTCCAACTGCCCGGCTGCCTTCAATTTCTCATGCAACGCGCCGTGCGCGCCCAGCGCACCGAGAAGAATGGCGAAAAAACCTGTGATGGCGGAGATGCGGAGGCGAAGAGAGTCAGGCTGCATGACGGCCGTTGTTTAATCCCTTTTCGCGCTCAAATCCACTCCTTGATCACTCGCCCGGCCACATCGGTGAGACGGAAATCACGGCCCTGGAAGCGGTGCGTGAGGCGCAGGTGGTCGAAGCCGAACTGGTTGAGCATCGTGGCATGGAAGTCGTGCAGATCGACGGGATCACGCACCACGCTCCAGCCGATCTCGTCAGTCTCGCCGAAAATCTGGCCGCCTTTGAGGCCGCCGCCGGCGGCGAGCATGGTGAA
Organism: Verrucomicrobiaceae bacterium; assembly: GCA_016795375.1. Classification (GTDB taxonomy): domain Bacteria; phylum Verrucomicrobiota; class Verrucomicrobiia; order Verrucomicrobiales; family Verrucomicrobiaceae; genus Prosthecobacter. The sequence continues at coordinate 51,981 of JAEUHJ010000139.1, read as the reverse complement.
TGCAAAGGGGTGATGATCGCGGCCGGTCGCGTTCGGGTTGCCGCCCCGGTTTTCGCCAAGCGGGGTGCGGCCAAACTCGCTGCCCCAGATGACCATCGTGTCATCCAGCATGCCGCGCTGCTTCAAATCGGTGAGCAAGGCGGCGATGGGCTGGTCGGCCATGCCGGCGTTGTAGCCGAGCTCGTCATTGAGATTGCTGTGATGATCCCAGCTTGCGTGCATGAGGCTGACAAAACGCACGCCACGTTCGACGAGGCGGCGCGCCAGCAGGCAGTTCTTGGCAAATGCCTGATATTGGCCCGGGCCGCCACTGCGGGCCGCTTTGACCGGCGGATCTTTGCGATTCACACCGTACATTTCGAGCGTCTTCTCACTCTCGCCCTTCAAGTCGATCAATTCCGGCGCGGAGGACTGCATGCGGAAGGCCAGTTCATACGCGGAGATGCGGCTGGCGATCTCAGGGTCACGCAGGTGCTCATAGCGGCTTTGATTGAGCTCCATCAGCGTGTCCAGGCCCTTGCGCTGGAGATTCATCGGAATGCCGGGCGGATTCTTCAGATTGAGCACCGGCTCGCCCTGGTTGCGGAAAAGCACACCCGCGTAGGTGCTGGGCAGAAAGCCGCTCTGCCACAACGACGCGCCGCCGCTGGTGCCACGACCGGCGCTGAGCACGACGTAGCCGGGAAGATTGCGCGACATGCTGCCGAGGCCGTAGTTGAGCCACGAGCCGATCGTCGGCAGTCCGAACTGGGCGCGTCCGCAATGCAGCACAAGCTGGCCCGGATGATGATTGAACTGGTCCGTGTGCAGGCTGCGGACCATGAGCCAGTCGTCCGCGTGCTTCGCCATGTGCGGCAGCAGGTCGCTGAAATCCATGCCGCACTCTCCGTGTTTTGCGAACTTGCGCGGGCTGCCCATCAGCCGCGCGGTCTCCTTGCGGATGAAGGCGAAACGCACGTTCTTTGTCATGCTCTCCGGCAGCGCCTGTCCGTTCAACTCGTTGAGTTTCGGCTTCGGGTCGAACAAATCCATCTGGCTCGGCCCGCCTTCAAAAAAGATGAAGATGCAGTTCTTCGCCTTTGCCGGAAAATGCGGCGCCCTCGGCAGCAACGGATCGGCCTCCAGCGCCGAGGCGCGTGAAATGACCCCTTCCTCCGTGAGCAGCGCCCCCAGCGCGAGCGCGCCGATGCCGTTCGCGCCTGTGGTGAGAAATTCGCGGCGTTTCAGCAAAATCTGGCGCTCAACCGGGTGCATGACAGAAAAACGCGGACTGAAGGCTCGATCTCTCCGGCGGCCACGCCTTCCCCAGCCGACCACTATTCCTCCCCGGCCCCCTCTGTGCCATGGCCTTCCTCCGCCATGCGCTGGATCGTGGCACCAAGCAGCTCGATGTATCCATGAACATCGAGCGATCCGTCCTCCGGCTCGCCCCGCACGGCATAGAGCCAGCCCTGCTCATAGGGGTCGCTTCGCACGATGCAGGCATCGGCTTTGAGCCCAGGATTCCCCCCCGCAAAGCCGCCCTTCATCACGCAGTACACATCCGACGCGGCCTTGAAGCCCTCGACCCAGCCGATGTTGTCGCCGGGAGCAACCTCGGCTCCATCCGTCTGCTTCCAGTCGCAGTCCACGAGTTCCCCCAGCATGCGCGTGGCGAATTTGGTGAATCCGACACGCCACAAACCAGGCTCGCCCTCCACGGGAGCCATCCAGTAATGCGAACGCGAGTAGCGATATGTGTCAGGGAACCGGGCCGAGAAGCGGGCGTGCTTGAAGCGGACGAAATTAAGCATGGGAGACTGTGAAAAGACGGGCTGAGCGGTCACTTCGCCGCAGTTTTCGCGCCGCGTTTGCCGAGGCAGACCAGCGCCTTCTCCGTGCGGATGAACAACTGCCCTTCGCTCAAGGCGGGAGAGGCGAAGACTTTTTCCTTCAGCTCGCTCTCGGCGACGAGCTTGTAACTCCTGTCCGGCCTTACTGTGCGCAGAACGCCGAAATCATTGACAAAATACACCCGCCCCTCCGCGCTGGTGAGCGAGGCATGATGCTCGCGCAGACGTTCCGCCCATTCGATCTCGCCCGATTTGGCGTCAAAACAGTGGGCGACGCCGGAATCGGACACGATGAGCAGGCGGCCACCCTCGATGATGGGAGACGGCACATAGGCCACACCTTTGTTCGTGCGCCACACGACATGCGAACCGGTCACATTCCCATTCCCGTCAGGCTGGATGGCCAGAAGGTGATGTTCCGGGAAACCGCCGGTCATGTAAAGCAGGCCGGTCTGGTCACTGAACACGAGCGAGGCGACGAACTGCTCCGTCGGGCCGTCGATGATCCACAGCAGCTTCCCGGTGCGCGGATCATAACTCGTCACGCACATCGTGCCGGAGAGCACCATCTGCATGCGGCCGCCGATGTCGCGGATGAGCGGCACGCAGTAGCTGCGCGTTTTGTTCGGGCGGTCGATGCGCCACAGCTCCCTGCCGTCAGCCTGGGAAAGGGCCACGATGTAGCCGTCCCCATCGTGGTCGCAGTTCACGATGACCTTGTCCTCAAACAAAACCGGACTGGAGCAGAAGCCGTGCTTGCTGGAAAACAAGCCGGGACGCGCCTGCCAGAGTGGTTTGCCGTCAAAATCATGCGCGGAGATGACCACCGTACCTTTTGGCACCTCGCCTTTCGCGATCGTGCGCCCCTCATCAGCCTTGCGCGTGGCATCCGTGGGCGTGTTGTCGAGGAACGCCGTGAAGACGCGCCTGCCGTCCGTCGCAGGCGTGCTCGATGCCAGCGAGTTCAGCTTGTGAGCTCTCTCCGCAGGTGCTTTGAGCACGACTGACTGCCACAGCAGTTTTCCTGATGAACGGTCCGCGCAGAGAAGCACCCGCTCCTCACTTTCGGGCAGCGCGGCGACAGTGAACAGGCGGTCTTCCCACACAATCGGCGATGCATGTCCGCCGCCGGGCAGCTCCAGCCTCCAAGTCACGTTGCCCTCGGCGGAAACCGGGAAACCCGAGTCGTGTGAGGTGCCGTCCAAGCGTGGGCCGCGCCACTGCGGCCAATTCTCGGCATGCACCAGCGGAACAAAGACAAGAAGCAGGAAAAGGGCGCGCGAAATCATACGGTGGGTCGAAACGGGGGCAGGCGGGGGGAGCTTGCTCGAAGAATGAGGCATGAGGCCGCGCAGCGCATTCACATCCGTCAGCGGCTCAGCTCAAGCATCCGCAGGATCGGTTTCTCGGCGCGCTTGCGCAGCTCCTCGGGCAGCTCGACCTGCGGCGTCAGATCGCGCAGGCAGTCGTGCAGCTTTTGCAGTGTGTTGAGCTTCATGTAGCGGCAGTCGGCGCAGGCGCAGTGGCCGGTGGGGCCGGGGATGAACTTCTTCCCCGGCACCTCGCGCTCCAGCCGGTGCAGCATGCCGCTTTCGGTGACGATGATGAAGGCGTCGGCGGGGCTCTCGCGGCAGTAGCCGACCATTTTCTCCGTGCTGCACACCACATCCGCCAGCATGCGCACCGCATAGGTGCATTCGGGATGGGCGACGACCTTCGCTCCAGGATGCTCGTCTTTGATTTTTTGAATGCTGTCGCGGGTGAACTCGACGTGGACGTAGCACGCGCCTTTCCACAGATCCATCTTGCGGCCGGTGCGCTCCATGACCCATGAGCCGAGATTCTGGTCCGGCACGAAGAGGATCGGGCGGTCCTTCGGCGCGGCGGCGATGATCCTGTCCGCGTTCCCGCTGGTGCAGATGCAGTCGCTCAGCGCCTTCACATGACCGCTGCAGTTGATGTAGGCGACCACATAATAATCCTTGGCCGCGTTCGCCTTCAGGAAGGACTCGAGCTGCGGCCCCGGGCAGCTCTGCTCCAGCGAGCAGCCGGCCTCCACGTCCGGCAGCACGACCGTCTTGCCCGGATTCACGATCTTGGCCGTCTCCGCCATGAAATGCACGCCGCAGAAGGCGATCACATCCGCGTTCGTCTCCTTCGCCTTGTAGGCCAGGCCAAGCGAATCCCCCACGAAGTCCGCGATCTCCTGGATGGCACGATCCTGATAATTGTGCGCCAGGATCACGGCATTGCGATCCTTCTTCAGGCGCATGATTTCATCGACGAGGTTGGGGGCGGCGGCGACCATGAAAGTGTGTACAACATAGCGCTGCAGAAGCAAGGGGGAGGTCTAAGCGATGTGCAGACCTTTTTCGTCCTCGTCCTCGTTCTCCTACTCGTCCTCGATCATGGGATGACGAGAATGGACACGTTGAGGAGCGGTCGGAGGACGGGGTGAGGCGGGGCGAAGGATCGAGGACGAGAACGAACCCGGCATTCCATATTCGTCATTCGACATTCCCCTTTCATCATTCCACAGTCTTACGTGACCCAAAAACAGCCCCATCCCCTGCTCGATCTCGCCCTCACCGTCATCCTGCCCTCCATCGCGCTGGAAAAACTCAGCGCGCCGGAGCGTCTCGGGCCGTTATGGGCGCTGGTGGTCGCGCTGCTGCTGCCACTCGGGTTTGGCATCTGGTGCTACCTCAACAAACGCGGGCTGAATTTCTTTTCCGTGCTCGGTTTGATCGCCGTCATCGTCACTGGTGGACTGGGGTTGCTGAAACTGAACGCCACCTGGTTTGCGGTCAAAGAAGCCCTGTTTCCGGTCTTCCTCGGCATCGCTTTTCCTCTGAGCCATCGCTGGGGCAAGCCGCTGGTGAACGAGATGCTGCTCAACCCGCAGGTCATCAACATGCCGGTGCTGCATCAGGCGCTCGACACGCCGGCGAAGCATCATGAGTTCGCCGCGCTGCTCAAACGCGCCTCCTGGGGCATGACCGGCACGTTTCTGTTCTCCGCAGCGGCCAACTTCGCGCTCGCTCTCTATTTGCTCGGAGACAAGGCTCCGGGCAGCCAGGAATACGCCAAGGCCATCGGCCGTCTGAACTGGAGTGGCTTTCTCGTCATCGGCATCCCGCTCATGGGCGTGTTTCTGGCGCTGTTGTTCTGGCTGCTGCGTTCCATCTCGCGCATCACCAGCCTGGAACGCGACGACCTCATGAACCACGGCACCACCGTGCGGAGGCAGGTGGACAACGGTTGAATCTACCGGCAAAAACCGTTTGCCCGGAGTGTGCAAGCCGTCTATACACTGCGCCCCCGGACTCGCGCAGTTAGCTCAGTGGTAGAGCATCACCTTGACATGGTGGGGGTCACAGGTTCGAACCCTGTACTGCGCACCATTTTCCCGGCAAAAGGGCAGGGAGTCAGGGCACCAGGGGATTCTGCGGCACGGTGATGATGAATTCGGCGCCCTGTCCTGCATTGCTCGTCACGGCCACGCTGCCGCCGTGCGCGGTGATGATGGCTTTGACCAAACTCAGGCCGAGGCCGAGGCCGCGTTGGGAGCGGCTTTTGTCACCGCGATAAAGGCGCTCCCAGATGCGAGGTAAATCCGCCGCCGCAATGCCCATGCCGGTGTCACGCAGACGGACAATGATGTTGTTCGAGGCGGAGGCGCAGAAAAGATGCACCTGTCCGCCCTCCGGCGTGTATTTGAGAGCATTGTCGAGGAGATTGGCAAATGCCTGACGCATGCGGGTGGCGTCCACTGAGGCTTTGCAGGCGGGATCCAGGTCCGTGGTGATGCGGATGTGCTTTTCCTCGCTGATGACTTCGTAGAGCGCGGTCACTTCATTGAGCAAGTCGGGGATGGAGGTCAGGGAGCGGTCGAGTTTCATCATGCCGGACTCGGCCTCGCTGATGTCCATGAGCGCCTTGAGCATGGAGAGCACGCGGTCGGACTCTTCGACACAGTCCGCCAGCGCCTCGCGGGCGACGGGGTCGGGCGTCGTCTGCACGGCGTTCTCGGCGGTGCCGCGCAGACGGGTGAGCGGCGTGCGCAAGTCATGCGCGACATTGTCGAGCGCGTCGCGCATGCCCTGGATGAGCGACTGGTTTTTGTCGAGCACACGATTGAACTCGGTCGCGAGCTCCTCCAGCTCGGCATGGCTGGCGCGGGCGCTCACGCGGGCGGAAAAATCCCCCGTGTCGGAGATGCTGCGAGCGGTGGCGGTCACTTCGCGCACGGGCTGCGTGGCCCGGTGCGCGAAAACGGCGCCGCCAAGGAGGGCCAGCAGCAGCGCGGGCGTCATCACCAGCAGGAAGTTGCGACGGAAGGGCTGCAACACGGTCTCGCGGCTGTTGGTGCTGCGCCCCACCTGGAGCACCGCCCCGTCCGCCAGCCGGGCCGAGGCGACGGTGATGTCGCGCTCGTCATCCTTCGGAATGCGCAGCCAGTCCGTCCCGTCGGATTCCGGCCGCAGGTGCTGCGGCGTCGCGTCCAGTTTGATCCAGTCATTGGGGACATTGACGAGCAGCACGCTGCCGAGGTTCCCGGTGACACGGACAAAGAATGACTTCGACTTGCCGGTGTCCGCGCCGCTGCGGTCCACCAGATTGCGCAGCGCGGGCAGGCCGCCCCCGGCATAAACGGCGGCGCATTCCTTCCAGCGTGCCTCGATGATCTCGCGATCCTTGCGTTCCAGCGCGGAGGCGAGCAGGAGATAGAGCAGGCCGAACAACACCGCCGCGCTAAGCGTGAAGATCAGCGCGTAAACGAACGTGAGCCGCGCGGTGAAGCCGCGCCCCCAGCGGTCAATCAGGTTTGAGAACATAACCGACGCCACGAATGGTGTGGATGAGTTTCACGCCGACGTCCTTGTCCACCTTCGCCCGCAGACGGTGTACGAGGACGTCCACGACATTGGTCTGGGGATCAAAGCTGTAGTCCCACACGTGCTCGAGGATCATCGTCTTGGTGACGGCACGCCCGGGATGCCGCATGAGCAGCTCCAGCAGAGCGAACTCCCGCGCCTGCAGCTCGATTTTCCGCCCCTCACGCGTCACTTCCCGCGAGAGCAGGTCGAGCGTGATGCCTGCGACGGCGAGCGAGGTCGGCTCGGCGACATGCGTCGCCCGGCGGATGAGCGCCTGCACCCGCGCGAGCAGCTCTGAGAAGGCAAAGGGCTTGGTCAGGTAATCATCCCCGCCGGCCTGCAATCCTTTCACACGATCATCCACCGTGGCCTTCGCACTGAGGATGAGCACGGGGACATGCGCCTTCTCCCTGCGCAACTGCCGCAGCAGCGAGAGCCCGTCGAGTTTTGGCAGCATCAAATCGAGCACGACGCAGTCGTATGTCACCGTGCAGGCCAGGTCGAGTCCCTGCTCGCCATCCCTGGCGGCGTCCACGCCAAAACCGCACTGCTTGAGTCCGTTCACGATGAACGAGGCGATCTTGCTGTCATCTTCGATCACTAAAATGCGCATGGCAGGTGGATTCATGCTTAGCCGCTCGGCCTGTTCTTGTCCAAACAAAGACCCGCCCCGTCATTACGCAACGACGGGGCGGGGGTGAGGCAGGAGGGTCAGCTTGCCTTGCTTTCATCGACCACGACAAAGCGGCTGCCTCCGCGGCTCCAGACCTTCACCAGCGAGACCTTGTTCACGGGCTTTTCACACACCTCCGTGGCCTGCGCGGCGTCCTTGATGACCTGATGATTGATCTCCGTGATCACATCCCCCTGCCGGAGGCCGGCGTCATAGGCGGCGGAGTCCTCCTCCACCTGGGTGACAACCGCGCCTTTGATGCTGGAGGGCACCTTGAGCTGCTCACGCGCCGCCTGGTCAAGATCGGCCACACCGACGCCATGCAGGGCGTCATCCGTCTTTTCCGCGGCGGGCGTAGCGTCGGCGACCTTTTCGCCGGGCAGTTCTTTGATGGTGACATTGAGGGTCACGCTCCTGCCATCCCGCAGCACAATCATCGGTACGGCGGCTCCGGGCATGGTGGAGCCGACCTGCAGCTTCAAATGACGGCTGTCAGTGACCGGCTTGCCATTGAAGGTGGTGATCACGTCGCCGCTCTTCAATCCAGCCTTCTCGGCGGGGCTGCCGGCCGTGACAGCGGCCACCAGGGCGCCCTTCGCATCGTCCGCCTTGAACTGCTTCGCCAGTTGCGGCGTGAGGTCCTGGATGTTCACTCCGAGGAAGCCACGCTCCACGCGGCCGTTGTTCACGAGGCTTTCCATCACCCAGCGGGCGAGGTTCACCGGCACCGCAAAGCCAATGCCCTGGTTGCCCCCGCTGTGGCTGAGGATGGCGGTGTTCATGCCAATGAGGCGGCCGTCGATGTCCACCAGAGCGCCGCCGGAGTTGCCCGGATTGATGGCGGCGTCGGTCTGGATGAAGTCCTCATAGTCGAGGCCCAGCGTGGCGCGGCCTTTCGCGCTGATGATGCCCGTCGTCACCGTCTGGCCGATGCCAAAGGGATGACCGACGGCGAGCACCACGTCACCGACCTCGATCTTGTCACTGTCGGCGAAGGTGACGGCAGGCAGGTCTTTGGCCTCGACCTTGATCACCGCCACGTCGGTCTTCGGATCACGGCCGATGACCTTGCCGTCGAATTCGCGGCCGTCATTCAGGCTGATTTTGATCTCGCTGGCCTGCTCGACGACGTGGTTGTTGGTTAGGATGTAGCCATCCGTCGTCACGATGATGCCGGAGCCGACGCCCTCCTGTTTCGGCGTGTGGCGCGGGTTCATGCCTCGGGGCATTTCGAATCCGGGGCCGAAAAACCGCTCCAGGCCGGGCATGTCCGGCATTTGTGCGCGGCTGATTTTCGCCTGGCTCGAAACAGCCACCTTCACGACGCTGGGCGCGACTGACTTGACGACCGGCGCGAAGCTGGGGAAGCCCCGGGCGGAGACGGGCGTGTCATTGACCTGGATGTGCGGCGGATCAGCCTTGGCCGGCGAATCCTTGCCGCCTGGCGTGAACGCCACGAGCGATGCTGTCAGAAGGCATGCGCCGCCGAAGAAGGCGGCACGCCTCAGTGTGGATGCGGGGATGGATGGAGTTTTCATGGTCATGTGGATGAGGTTCGATGTTTGGGTGGAATGATTTCCACCCGACAAAGACATCCCCCGCATGACCACAGTCTTGCCGGAACATTACAAGTCTGTAAGGCACGCCGTCAGGCCAGCAGCTCCCGCACCACCCGCGCCTGCGGATTCTCCACCAGTTTCATGCCGATGCCGTTGCGCATGTACACGAGCCTGTCCGGATCCAGCCCGAAGAGATGCAGCAGCGTGGCGTGGTAGTCGAAGTGATTGACCACGCCTTTGACGGCATGATGGGCGAACTCGTCCGTCTCTCCATGCATGTGGCCGGCCTTGAAGCCGCCGCCGGCCACCCACATGCTGAAGCCGTGGGTGTTGTGATCGCGGCCCACGGTCCTGCGATCCATGGCGCCGGCACGGTTCTGGATGACGGGCAGGCGGCCCATCTCGCCGCCCCAATGCACGATGGTCGTGTCGAGCAGGCCGCGCTGCTTCAGATCCGTCACGAGCGCCGCCGCGCCTTGATCAACATAAAGGCAGGTCTGCGGCAGGCTGGTGAGGATGTTCTGATGATGATCCCATGTCTGGTTGCCTGTGAAAAGGGAGACAAAACGCACGCCGCGTTCGACGAGACGGCGCGCGATGAGACAACGTGTGCCGAACTCTGCCGCGGCCGGGTTGTCCAGGCCGTAGAGCTTTTTTGTGGCCGCGCTCTCCTGCGAGATGTCGAGCGCCTCCTTCGCGGCCGTCTGCATGCGCGCCGCCAGCTCAAAGCTCTGGATGCGCGCCTCCAGATCCGCCTCGCCCGGACGCGCCGCCAGATGCTCCTGGTTCAGACGTTGCACGAAATTGAGATAGCGGGCCTGCGCCTCGCCCTTCAGGCTCATCGGCGCGTCGAGATTCGGAATGCGCGGCTCCTTCGGGCGGATGACCGTGCCTTGGAACAACGACGGCAGCCAGCCATTGCTCCAATTGTCCACGCCGAGCACCGGAACGCCGCGCGGATCGGTCAGCGCCACATAGGCGGGCAGCTCCTGGTTTTCAGAACCCAGGCCGTAAGTCACCCATGAGCCCAGCGTCGGCCGCCCGCCGGTGACCTGGCCGTTCATCAGGGAATAAATGCTCTGGCCGTGGTTGTTCACGCCCGTGTGCATCGAACGGATGAGCGTCACGTCATCGACGATGCGTGAGAAATGCGGCAGCAGCTCGCTGACATCCATGCCGCACTGGCCGTGCTTCTTGAACTTCCACGGGCTGCCCATGACCTCACGGCTGGCCCCCGCGGCATCATCATACTTCACCTCACCGGGGAAATCCTTGCCGTCCAGGCGTGTGAGCTCGGGCTTCGGATCAAACAAATCCATGTGGCTCGGCCCGCCCTGCATGAACATCGAAATCATCGCCTTCGCCTGGCCGAAGCGGTGCGGACGCTTCGGCTTCAAATCATAATGCTGCGCCGTGGCGCGTTCGGCGGTGGCCATCAGGCCCTGCTCCTGCATCAGGGTGGCCAGGGCGATGCCTCCGATGCCGTAGGCGGAGCGGTTGAGGATGGAGCGTCGGGTGTGGAGCATGAGCGATATAATTACGCCGGAGAAAGCGCTGATTTTGCCCCCGTGCATCCTCAAAAAAACAGCGCAAAGCGCGCGGGCTGCCGTATGGAGACAACTCCGCCCATGACCTCGCATTTCCTCCAGTTCGACCGCGCCGGCAGCCCCGCCGAGGTTCTCCAGCTCCGTGAACGCCCGCTCACCCAGCCGCAGGGCCACGAGGTGCGCGTGCGTATGCGCTACGCGCCGGTGAATCCGGCTGATTTGAATTTCATCGAAGGCACCTATGGCCGCGCCGCGCATCCGCCCTGCATCCCCGGCCATGAGGGCTGCGGTGAAGTCGAGGAGGTCGGCGGAGCCGTCACCTCACTGGTGAAAGGCGATGTTGTCATCCCCCTGCTCGGCACAGGCTGCTGGACTCAGCATCTCACCGCGCCGGAACATCACTTCGCCAAACTGCCGCCGCAGATCGACGCCGTGCAGGCCAGCATGCTGCGCATCAATCCCGTCACCGCCTGGGCGCTGCTCAAACACTACGCCACGCTCGAAAAAGGCGCGTGGGTGGCGCAAAACGCCGCGAACTCCGGCGTCGGCCGCGCCTTGATCCAGCTCGCTCATCACTTCGGCCTGCGCACGCTGAACTTCGTCCGCCGCGCGGACCTGTTCGATGAATTGAAAGCGCTCGACGCCGACGCCGTCATACTCGACAACGACGACGGCGTGGCCGAGGCGAAAAAAATCACCGGCCACGAGCCCGTCCGCCTCGCCGCGAACGCCGTCGGCGGCGACAGCGCCATTCACCTCATGGACGTGCTCAGCTCGGAGGGCATCATGGTCACTTACGGTGCCATGAGCCGTCGCAGCCTCAAGGTGCCGAACAAATTCCTCATCTTCAAAAACCTCCAGCTCCGCGGCTTGTGGATCACGAAATGGCTGGAGCAAGCAACGCCCGCTGAATTGCAAAAAGTGCTCGACCCGCTCACCGCGCTCATTGAAAAAGGCGGCCTGGTCACCGCCATCGACCAGATCGTGCCTCTCGCTGATTTCAAGGAGGCCATCCTGCGCGCGCAGCAAGATTCGCGTCACGGCAAAGTCATCCTCGACCTCGCCTGAAGCCTCATGCGCGTGCTCCTCACCAATGACGACGGCATCGCCGCGCCGGGCCTGCGTGCGCTGGAGGACGCCATGACACAGCTCGGCTGGGAGTCCGTCATCGTCGCGCCCGCCACGGAGCAAAGCATGTGCGGCCACCGCGTCACCACGCATCACCCGCTCAAGGTCGAGCAGCACGGCACGCATCGCCACGCGGTCCATGGCACGCCCGCCGACTGCGTGCGCATCGCCTTGTTCGCGCTCGATGTGAAACCCGATCTCGTGCTCTCCGGCGTGAACGCCGGAGGCAACCTCGGCCAGGACATCGTCATCTCCGGCACCGTCGCCGCCGCACGCGAGGCCGCCTATCATGGCCTGCGCTCCTTCGCTCTCTCACATTACATGATCAACGATCTCGCGGTTGATTGGCGGCGCACCGCGTCATGGATCTCCGGCATCCTGCGCGAGCTTCATCCTCAAACACAGCCACCGCGCACTTATTGGAACATCAATCTTCCGCATCTGCCCGCAGGCCCCAATGAATTACCACCGCGCATTGTCTGCCGACCGGCCCTTTCACCATTGAATGTGTCCTACGCGAAAAACGAGCACGGCTTCACCTACACCGCCTCCTACGCACAGCGCCCGCGTGATCCCGGCTCCGACGTGGACGTGTGCTTCGGCGGCAGCGTCGCAGTCTCGCTGCTAGACGTATGAGCAGACATGCACGCAGTCATGTCCCCAAAAACGTCGCCGCCTTGACATCCGGGGTGATCGCGTGCCCTAGATAGCCCCCTTTCCCGCCAGCCGCCTCCAAAACATGCCCAAAGCACTCATCATCGCCGAAAAGCCCAGCGTCGCAGCCGACCTCGCCCGCGCTCTCGCCAAAGCCCCCGGCATGAAGTCATTCACAAAGGAAAAAGACTGGTATGAGAACGAGACGCACGTCATCTCCTCCGCCGTCGGCCATCTGCTGGAACTCGGCATGCCGATGGTGAACGGCAAGAAAATCGGCTGGGGCTTCACCAGCCTGCCGATCCTTCCCGAAAAATTCGACCTCAACCCCATCGAAAGCAGCGCAGACCGCTACAAGGTTCTCACCCGGCTCATCAAGCGCAAAGACATCGACACCCTCATCAACGCATGTGACGCCGGCCGCGAAGGCGAGCTCATCTTCCGTTACATCGTCGATGCCACCGGCACGAAGAAGCCCGTCCAGCGCCTGTGGATGCAATCCATGACACAAGGCTCCATCCTCGACGCCTACAAGCGTCTGCGCAGTGACGAGGAGATGCAGCCGCTGGCCGACGCCGCGAAATGCCGCAGCGAGTCGGACTGGATCGTCGGCATCAACGGCACACGCGCCCTCACCGCGCTGAATTCACGTCACGGCGGCTTCCGCCTCACGCCGGTTGGCCGCGTGCAGACACCGACGCTCTCCATCCTCGCCAAACGTGAGCGCGAGATCGCCGCCTTCGAGCCGCGCACCTACTGGGAGGCCATCGCGCTCTTTGAAATCCCTGCCGGTCGTTATCAGGGCCGCTGGATCGACGAAGGATTCAAAAAGGACGAAAACGACGAGCACAAGAAGCCCGAGCGCATCTGGAATGAAAAGTCCGCGCAAGCCATCGCCGACCGCTGCATCGGCAAGCCCGGCAAGATCGAGCAGACCACCAAGCCCGCCCGTCAGGCCGCCCCCCTGCTCTATGATCTCACGAGCCTGCAACGCGAGGCGAGCAACCGCTTCGGCTTCTCCGCCCGCCGAACGCTGCAGATCGCGCAGGCGTTGTATGAGAAGTTCAAGGTGCTCACCTATCCGCGAACCGACTCACGCCACCTGCCGGAAGATTACCTCGGCACCGTCACCGGCACGCTGAAGACCTTCGCCAGCCACGACAGCCGCAAGCATGACGCGCTGCCGCACGAGCTCGGCACCCATGCCGCCACCGCGCTGGACAACAACTGGGTGCGCATGAACAAGCGCATCTTTGACAACAGCAAAGTCAGCGACCACTTCGCCATCATCCCCACCGGCCAGATTCCGCCGAAGGAACTGCCCGAGGCCGAGCAGAAACTCTTCGACATGGTCGCCCGCCGCTTCGTCGCCGTGTTCTTTCCGGCTGCGGAGTTTGAAGTCACCACCCGCATCACCCGTGTGGGCAAAGACGCCTTCAAAAGCGACGGCAAAGTGCTCAAGGCTCCCGGTTGGCTGGCCGTCTATGGCAAAAAAGCCGCCGAGGAGGCCGCCGAAGGCGACGAGAACGCCGCGAAGCTCCTCGTCGCCGCCAACGACGGCGACACCGCCAGCACGCTGGATGTCGAGGTGAACGAACTCCAGACCAAGCCCCCGCCCCGCTACACGGAGGCCACGCTGCTCTCCACCATGGAAGGCGCCGGCAAACTCGTGGAGGACGAGGAACTCGCCGAGGCGATGAGCGAACGCGGCCTCGGCACACCAGCCACACGCGCCGCCATCATCGAAGGTCTCATCTTTGACCGCTACATCGAGCGCGTGCAGCGTGACATGCACGTCACGCAAAAAGGTCTCGCGCTCATTGATCAGATCAGCGCCATCGGCATCGACGCGCTCAGCTCCCCCGAAATGACCGGCCAGTGGGAATACAAGCTGCGCCAGATGGAGCAGCGCCAGCTCGACCGCGCCAGCTTCATGAAGGACATCCGCCACGTCACCAAGCAGGTCGTGGAAAAGACCAAGGCATACTCGAAAGAAGCCAAGGAAAAAGTTTATCCCGAGTTCACCGCCATCTGCGGCGTTTGCGGCAGCAAGGACGGCTACAAGCAGACGGAGGAGTTCTACGGCTGCAAAAATCCGAAGTGCAAGGTGCGCGTCTATAAGACCGTCGCCAGCCGCCCGCTCAGCGACGATGAAATCCGCACCCTGATCGAAAAACGCTTCATCGGCCCGCTCGAAGGCTTCCGCAGCAAAAAGGGCAAAGAATTCAGCGCCGGACTCCAGATCAAGGACGACATGAAGCTCTCCTTCGTCTTTGAGGGCAACGATCCCGACGCCATCGATTGGGATCAATGCCCCGTCATCGCCCGGTGCCCCGTCTGCGCACTCAAGAAGCGTGAAGGCAGCATCCACGACACGCCCGACGGCTATGCGTGCAAAATCGCCCTCACCGAATCCGGCAAATGCAACGCCCGCCTGCCCAAGGTGCTCTGCAAAAAGGACATCACCCCTGAAAACGCCCGCGAATTCTTCGAAGGCGGCAAGACCTCCCTCATCACCGGCATGATCTCCAAACGCGGCCGCCCCTTCAGCACCTTCCTCGTCTGCACGCCCGGCGAAAAGCGCATCATGAGCTGGGAATTCCCACCACGCGAACCGAAGCCAAAAGCGCCGAAGAAGCCGGCGGGTGTGCGCAACCGCGGCTAAGCGCAGGCCGACAAGGCAGGCCGGATGTGTTGGGCCGACGTGATGTCGTCCCTCCCGGCGTCTCCGTCGCCCGACGATCCGGCTGCTTGAGCGGCTTTTCTGCTGTCAAAGGCGGTCTGCCCACGCCGCTGGGGAAAGTCTTTTGCCGCCCCAAGCCGCTCTTTCACACCCACGATCACACTTTGACCTGTTCACCGAGAACGCGGGCCGGAGACTTGACGTTCGTGGTGCCATCCGGGTTGCATGAGCATGTTTCCTGCGTTCGAATGCGTGGTCATGAAACTCCCCTCCCCTTTGTTCTCCCTCCTGCTCGCCACCGCGCCGCTTCCGGCGGCAGATTCCGCGGATGTCATCATCTACGGCGGCTCCTCCGGTGGTGTCGCCGCGGCCATCCAGACGGCGCGCATGGGAAAGAAGGCCGTTTTGATCGAGCCGACGAAATTCCTCGGCGGTCTGACCACCGGCGGCCTCGGCGCGACAGACATCGGCAACAAGAAGGCCATCGGCGGCATCTCACGGGAGTTTTACGCGAACATCTTCACCTACTACAACGAAGCGGCGCGCTGGAAGCAGCAGACGCGTGAGGAATACTTCGCCAGACGCCCGCACGGCAACACCAGCAAGGAGACGACAATGTGGACTTTCGAGCCGCACGCGGCCACGGAGGTCTATGACGCCATGCTGGCGAAGGTGAAGGACCTGGTGACCATCGTCTTCGGCGAGCGGCTGAACTTGAAAAGCGGAGTCGTCAAGAAAGGGCCGAGGATCGTCAAGATCGTGATGGAAAGCGGGCGCGAGTTCGAAGGCGCGATGTTCATCGACGCCACTTATGAGGGCGATCTCATGGCGAAGGCCGGTGTGAGCTACCATGTGGGCCGCGAGCCGAACGCACAGTACGGCGAGACCATCAACGGCCTCCAGATGGCCGGCGCGAAGCACCACCAGTTTGTCAGGAACGTCGATCCCTATGTGAAGCCGGGTGATCCCTCCAGCGGCCTGCTCTGGGGCATCACGCCCATGCCGGAGGGCAAAGACGGCGACGGCGACAAACGCATCCAGGCCTACAACTTCCGCATGTGCAACACGGACGCCCCCGACAACCGCGTCCCCTTCCCCAAGCCGGAGAACTACGACGAAAAGCAATTCGAGCTGCTGCTGCGCAACTTCGAGGCTGGCGACGAGCGCAAGCCCTGGGCGCCCACGCCGATGCCGAACCGCAAGACAGACACGAACAACAACTTCGCCTTCAGCACGGACAACATCGGCATGAACTACGACTACCCAGATGGCGATTACGCCACCCGCGCGAAGATCTGGAAGGCACATGAGGATTACCAAAAGGGACTCATGTGGACGCTGGCGAACCATCCGCGCGTGCCTGAGGCCATCCGCGCCTACTATTCCCAGTGGGGCCTGGCGAAGGATGAGTTCGCCGACAACGGCCACTGGCCGCGCCAGATGTATGTGCGCGAGGCCCGCCGCATGATCGGAGGTTACGTGATGAGCGAACAAAACTGCAAGCGCCGCGTGATCGTGGAGGACAGCGTGGGCATGGGCGCCTACAACATGGACAGCCACCACACACAGCGTTACGTCACGAAGGAAGGCTTTGCCCGCAACGAAGGCGACATCCAGATCGGCGTGCGCCCCTACCCCATCAGCTACCGCAGCATCACACCGAAGGCGGCGGAATGCACGAATCTCCTCGTCCCCATCTGCCTGAGCGCCAGCCACATCTCCTACGGCAGCATCCGCATGGAGCCGGTGTTCATGGTCATGGGCCAGAGCGCCGCCACCGCCGCCGTGCTCGCCATCGAGAACAGTGTCGCGCTGCAAAAACTCGACTACGCGAAGCTCAAGGAGCGCCTCCTCGCCGACGGCCAGGTGCTCGACTTTGAATCCCCGCCCATGCCGGAGCGTGTGCATCTGACCAAGGCGCAGCTCGGCGGCACCGTCGTCGATGACGGCGAGGCGGAGCTGACAGGCTTCACCGCCGAAGGCCACAGCACGCCCGGTTTTGTCGGCGAAGGCTACCGCCATGACGGCGACGCGGAAAAAGGCGCGCAGAAGGCCCGCTTCATCCCGGAGCTGCCTGCTGCAGGCAAATACCGCGTCGCCATCACCTACACCGCGCTGGGCAACCGCGCCGACAACGTGCCGGTGATCATCCACCACGCCGACGGCGAGGAGAAAATCGTCGTGAACCAGAAAAAGGCCGCGCCGGAAAAGGATGTGATCTTTCCGCTGGGCACCTTCCGCTTTGAGAAAGGTAAAACCGGCTGGGTGGAAGTCCGCAACGAAGGCACGCACGGCCACGTCATCATCGACGCCGCGCAGTGGCTGCCTGCGAAGTGACCCGCGCCCCGGCTCCTCACGAGACTTCATTGATCCCCATGCTCGCCCACTATCTGCACGACCTCAGCCCCCATCTGGTCAAGATCACGGACAGCATCGCGGTGCATTGGTACGGGCTGGCGTATGTGCTGGGCTTCTACCTGGCCTACCGCGTGATGCTCTTCCTCGCACGACGCGGACTTTCGGAGATCAAGCCGGAGGCGGTGGCGGACTTCATCACACAGGTGGCCCTCTTTGGCGTCGTGCTCGGCGGACGGCTCGGCTACATGCTGCTCTACAACTTCGACCAGTTCATCCGCGAGCCGTGGATCTTCTTCCTGCTGAACCAGGGCGGCATGGCCAGCCACGGCGGCATCGCGGGCGTGGCGCTGTACTGCCTGTGGTATGCGCGGAAGCACAAGATTTCCTGGACCGGCATCGGCGACACGCTGGTGTGCGGCGCGCCGCTGGGCATCTTCCTCGGGCGCATCGCAAATTTCATCAACGGCGAGCTCTTCGGCCGTGTCACGAACGTGCCGTGGGCGATGAAATTCCCCACCGAGCTGCTGCATGAGGATTTCGTGGCGCAGGGCGGACAGCGCGACCTGCTGCCCTATGGAATCCAGCACAGCCCGGACATCATCGCCTTCTTCGAGCAGCAGCGCGGCGGCCGCGCCGAGCTGGAGACGATCCTGCATCCGCGCCATCCCTCGCAGCTTTACGAGGCATTGGGAGAGGGGCTCCTTCTCTGCGCGCTCCTGCTGTTCATCCGCGTCCGCTGGCCACGCCTGCCGCATGGCGTCCTCACCGGCCTCTTCTTCCTGCTCTACTCGGTGGTCCGCATCGCGCTGGAAAACGTGCGCCAGCCGGACAGCGGCTCGGAGATGATCCTGGGCCTGACGAAGGGGCAGTTCTTCTCCACATTCATGATCGTGACGGGCCTGGCCTTCCTGCTCTGGGGCTGCTTTTCCGGCAAACGCCCCGGCCCGGTCACCAGGCTTTGACCAGCACCGGGAACGGGGGAGGTTCCGGCAGACGGGCGAGCACAAATCGCGTGACGTGCGCCCGCTGGTCGTCGCTGAGGTATTCGACAGGTGACTTGCCATGCACGCGGGCGAGCAGAAGGCAGAGGAGGAGCCTCGTCATGCGAGTTTCAAGCGCCGCAAAGGAACGAAGCGTGCTGTTTCCAAGAAATTTCACGGAGGAATCCGTGGAGGCATCATGACTCTCACGCATCAGTTCCAGTCCATGCGCATAGGCGAACCAGAACTCGGGGACGAGCCGGGTCGTGTCCCGATGCAGCAGCGCTTTCAGCAGCAGGTGCGAGAGCATGAAAGCGACATCGAAGGCGGGATCGCCGAACCAGGCGCATTCGGCATCGAGGACGACGAGGCGCTGCGGGCCGGTGAGAAGATTTTTCGGGCTGTAGTCACCGTGGACGAGGGCGAGCCGGGTCTGAGCGAGCATCGCGGCCTCCCGGCGCAAGAACTCAGCGGCCTCCGGCACGCGGGCGGCGGTGGTGAGCAGATAGGGCTCGATGCGCAGGGCGTGGAAGTTTGGCAGCGTGGCGAAACGGTCACGCGCCACAGGATCAAGCCATGAAGCGCCATGCAGGCGGCCTAAAACCTCTCCCGCGAGCTGCGCGGTGCTGAGTTCGATGTTTCCAGCGAGGAGCTGGGATTTCCAGTTCGGCATGTCGCCGAGGTATTCCATGGCGAACCAGCCCGGGCCGCTGCCCAGGATGCGCGGGACGGACCGCGGGATGATGTTCGCGGCGTAGTCGAAGTAGTCCTGCTCCACGCGATTGCGCGCGACATCGGCGAACCAGTCGTCTTTGACGCGGAGTTTTTCCAAAGCTGCTTTGACGACGATTTTTCCCTGCGCCGACTCGATGAGCGCGATGTCACTGGACACGCCGCCGGCGAGCGGCGTCACGCGTGCCTCGCCGGTGATGAGCCCGGCGTCACGCAGGAGGGGGAGGATTTCTTCCGTGTTCATGGGGCCTTTTGCTTTGCCAGCGTGGAGTGATGTGCCTGCTCGCGGCAGGCAAGAGAGAGCATGGTGGGATTTACGGACTGTAGCCGCTGAGCATGGCTTTGCGGGTTTCGTTGAAAAGGTGGATGCCCTGGGTGCCTGCGGCGCGGAGGCTGGCGGCGCGTTTTTCGTAGTGCTCCCGTGTGAGCAGGCTGCGGGGGGCGGGCTTCATTTTCCCGGCGGCGATGAGCCGGTCCTCCTCGGCGGTGCGGTCGTGGCCGCTGAGGATGGCCTCTTCGCCAAAGAGCACGGCGCAGCCACTGCCGGCGGCCATTTTGACGAAGGGTGTGATGTCGAAGTCGTAGCCGCCGAGGCCATGCTGGCCGATGACGAGGTAGTCGAGCAGCCCTTCCTTCAGCCAGGTGGCGATGTCGCAGCCCCAGGTGGGATATTTTTTCCAGTCCACGCGGACGGAGAGGCCGAGGTGACGGCCTTTCGCCCTGCCCGCCTCATCCAGCAGCCTGCGCACGTCGCGGACAAAGCCGCTCATGATCGCATAACGCAGCGGCACCCAGCGTGGATCATCCTGGGAGATGCCGTCGGCCTCGATGCCGTATCTGGCTTTGAAGGCATCGGTCATGGGTTTTTCAAAGCCGAAGAACACGGGGTGGCGCTGGAAGTCGAGATTGATGCCGTCGATGTCCTGCTGCACCACCTCGCGCAGGATGCTGAGCTTGAACTCACGCACCTGTGGGAAGGCGAAGGAGAAGCGCTGGCCGCTTTTGCCGGCGGCATTGGTGATGCGGAGCTGCGGATGCCTCCACCAGAAGCTGCTGTTGGCATATCTGGCGAAACTGCCGCCCGACAGGCTCTCGGCATAGTCGCCATTCATGCGCAGGGAGGCGTAGCAGGCGAGTCCGGCCTCGTGGCAGGCATCGGCGACGATTTTCAGAGTGTGCTCTCCAGCGTCGGCCATGCGCTTGAGGGTGGTGTGGGCGAGCTCGTCACCACGACGCGGGAACTCCGTCATGCCCGAGCCGATGAGTTCGGTGACTTTCGAGGGGTAATTGGCGCGGCTGCCGGCGATGACGCACCATTCCATGATGGCGACCTGCGTGTCTTTGAAGGCGAGCATGGCCCTGCGCAGATCATCCGCAGACTGGTAGCGCCCGTTGTGAAAGGCGCTGAAGCCGTCGTCATTGACCGCGAGCAGGAGGGAGCCATGACGCGGTGGTGGTGGCTCGGCGGCGATGGCGCAGGAGCAGAGGAGAAGCAGGAGGAGGTGTTTCATCAGTAAGTTTTGCCTTCGGGCATGGCGGGCGCGGCGGTGGTCTCGCGGAGGATGGAGTCAAAGTCCGCCGAGCAGGCGGCCAGGTGATCATGAATGCCGCCAAACTCGCTACCGAGCACGACAAACTGCGCACCGAGGCCAATGATGGTCTTCGCATCGGCTGCGGAGCCGACGGGGCGGCCCCAGGCTTTGCCGTGTTTCTTCGCGGCGGCGGCGATTTTCTTTTGCACGTCGAGCATGACGGGATCATTCACGCCGGGCGTGCAGCCGAGGCGCAGGGACATGTCTCCGGGGCCGAGGAAGATCACCTCCACGCCGGGCACGGCGGCGATGGCGTCGGCGTTTTCGAGAGCCTGCGGTGTTTCGATTTGCACGACGAGGAAAGTCTCTCGATTCGCTGCGTCGGTGTAGTCGGCGGGTTTGCCGATCCAGTAATCGGCATCGCGTCCGCCACCGCAGAAACCGCGATCACCGAGCGGCGGGAACTTCATGGCCTGGACGATCGCCCGCGCTTCGTCAGCCGTGGCGACGTGCGGGATCATCAATCCGGCAGCACCATCTTCGAGAAGGCGGTAGAGGCTGTTTTTCTCCTTCGTGATGGAGCGCCACACACAATCGATGTCAGCGGCGTGATGACGGCCGAGCGTGGTTTCGATCTCGCGCGGCTCCCAGGCGCGGTGTTCTGCATCCACCCAGATGCCATCATAGTGGAAATGAGCGGCCATGGCCGGGAAGAAGGCGATGGGGGAGCCGGTGGCGCAGATGCGTGCGACCTGACCGGAGCGGAGTTTGGCGAGGACTTTGGAGGGGCGCATGGGAGGTGGGTGGGAAATCTGGGATAAAACAGGGAGGCGGTGCTCCTGTCCCCTGCATCAACGCCCGCACGCCTGCCGAACCTGCGCGGAGCCGCTGGTTCAGCCGCAAGACCAGCGGGGACACATCTCTGCCGCAGCGATACCGGACTCGGGTGCAGCCCGGTGTGGCGCGGGCAAAAGTCCGCGCTTCCTGCAGGTGCTCGCGTGGAGGTCCCTCAGCGCGCAGAAGGCAGCGCATCTGGATACGGACCGAGATCAAGGAGCGCGAGCAGGCCGTAAGCGGCGACTTCGTTCCTTTGCCTCGGTGCGGAAAATCTTGCTCGTGATGACGGCACCGATGGCAAACGCACCATCCTGGGCGTCAGCGCCGCGTTGAGCGAAGCGGAGTCTCACTGACGCAGCTTCCTCGCCTCGCTGGTGGGGCGCGGCAACGTCGGACGGGTTTTCCAACCCGTTGAAGTGGCGAATTGAAAACCCGCACTACGGGCCGCAGGTGGAATGGCCGGGAAAGCCACCGCCGCACGCGGGATACAGCCCAAAGTGGTCCGCACACTCCGTGTGCGGTCATCGAGTCCCCCCAAACCCCGCAGAGAGGACGGTGCGCCCCCCCCTTTCAAGCCCCCAAGCCCCCAAGCCACCAAGCGCACGGGTTGGAAAACTCGTGCTACGGCACGGCCTCACTCCTTCCCATAACCGATGCTCACGACGATGTCGTGCAGGGGCTGGGTGGCGCCCTTGGTCTTGTATTTGACCTCGCGCCAGAGAGCCTCGCCCTGCCCGGTGCTGTTGGCGGCGCCGAAGGCGAACTCGTTGCGGAGGGTGTCGTTGCGGGGCGTGAGGGCGGCGGGGGCGTCGAGGCACAATGCGCCGTCCACGTGGACTTGCAGACCGGTGCCTTGGATCACGATGCGGTAGGTGTGGAAGGCGTCGGTCGTGTTCATGGCGTGGCGCAGCTTGCTATGGTGATGCAGGCCGATGCCGGTGGGGGTGAGCTCGAGGCGCTCGCCGCTGACGCCGTTGGAGAAGATGAGGAAGCTGGAGCCGCTGACCACTTTCACGCGGGCCTCGATGGTGCTCTCGCTCTCCGGGTCCGCGCCCCAGGCGCTGCGGTAATAACAGTAGTCGCCGCTGGCGGTGCCGCGGTCGGCGAGGAGCAGGGCGCCGTCCCGGATTTCTTCGTGAATCTTCGTCGAGCCAGCATCACGCTGCCAGGGACGGGCGGGCTTGCGGCTGCCGTCATAGATGAGCCGCCAGGCGGGCTCGGCGGTGGCTGCGGCGGGTTGCAGCGTCACGGCGATGTCGTTCACGCCTTTGCGCAACTGCTCCGGGGTGAGCGGCCAGTCGAGCCAGCCTTCGCTGAGCTTGCCGGCGGGCAAATCTTTGCCATTGAGCGCGGCGGTGATGCGTGTGGCCTCGTTAAGGCCGGGCAGCTCGATGTGCAGCGCGGCGGTGGCTTGCTTGCCGGCCTTCGCGGCGGCCGCGAAGTCGTCGGCGAGGGTGATGTGCGTGCGGAAGGTCTGCTTCGCGTTCAGTGGCACGGGTGCGGTGGGCGTGAGCACGGGGATGGTTTGATGTTTGTCGCCCTTTGCCAGCCAGACGGTGGGTTTGCCGTCGAGATCGGAGACGAAGTATTCTTTGTCGGTGAAGGCGAGCGCGGCGGGGTCGCCCAGCTCGCGCCACAGGGGGGATGCACGGTCGATGTCGTAGAGGTTGAAGAGATAGAGGCCGTCGGCGCCGGAGGCCCAGGCGTTCGCGGCGCGGGCGCGGTAGGCGGAGTCGCTGGTGCGCAGGAATCGCGACTCGCCTTTCACCCGCGGATCGGTGAGCGCGGGATACACTTTCACGCCGTGGCGGTGGCCGAGGGCGATGCTGTAATCCCACGGATTCAGCCGGAAGTAGTCAGTGGTGATGAGGATGTCCATGAGGCCTTCCTTGAGCCAGGTTTCGAGATCGAAGCCCATGTCCAGCGCGTAGCCGGTGGAGTCGGGCAGGCGCATGGTGACGAGGATGGGACGCTGGCGCTTGAGGCCGATCTCCTCGGTCATCGTGCGGATGCGGCGCATGAGGCCGGTCATGGCGGCGACTTCCTCGGCGCTCGCCTTGCCGCCATGTGCCGTGCTTTTGAAGTAGCAGAGGTGGCGGAAGAAATCGAGCTCCACGCCATCCACATCGTAGTCGCGACAGACTTCCTCGATGAAGCGGAAAGCGAGATCACGCACCTCGGCGCGTGCGTAATCGACGGAACTCCAGCGGCCGTAGGGCGTGCGCTGGATGTGATCGCCCACGAGCATGTCGGGGTGCCGCACCTTCCACGGCGGGAAGAGGAGATAGGGCTTCTCCGGGCGCTGCTCCAGGTCGTGCGTGTCATTCATGCGCATGGACCAGAATGACTCGAGGCCGTTCGCGTGGGCGAAGTCCGTCACCGCGCGCAGCGTGTCGGTGCCCTGGCGGATGAGATCGGCGGTGATGTTCTTCGCATCGGGCCGCAGGCCGTAATCCACCGGCTGCCGCGTGAGCACCTCGCCCGCCTTGGTATTGTGCGTGAAGAAGCCGAAGCCGGAGCTGATGGAGCAATACGACACCGTGCCCACCTGCGATCCGGCGAGCACGGCGGTGCGCCAGTCGATGAAGTTCTTCGCGGTCGGCTCCTTGTCCTTCGGGAAATAGATGGCGTCACAGCCGTCGTTGTTGGCGATGAGGCGGCGCGGGCGTGCGGCAATCTTCGTGCGCTCGGCGCGAAGCTCCGCCAGCGTGGTGATTTCTTCCTGCGCCGCAGCGGCGGCGAGGTCAGGCAGGGCGCTGAGCGCGAGGAGGGCGGAGAGGGTGAGAATTTTCATCGGAAGGCGATGCAGAGCTGGGTGAACACGGGCTGCGGTGATGAATGAGAGGATGAGTTTCAAGGTTAGGCCGTGGCGGGCCAGGCAGCAACAACAACGAGTGCGGTGAAATTCCTTTCGCACAATCACTTGCCCCACAGCTTCGCGAACTTCTCGGGAACGCGGAACTCTCGGCGATGAAGACCTTCACCGCCTTCCCACCCGGCTGCGTGACGATCTTCATTTCAGGCGCTGCCAGTCTGCCGGTGGATTGGGGCCCTTGTGCGTCTTGTTGTTTTCCATCTGTTTCACTTTGCAGGAGCCGGTCAGATCGATTGCCTCGCGGTTGAGGGAGACCAGCCTGTTCCCGATGATCACGGCGTCCGCCGCGTCGCTGATGCGCACGCTGTTTTCGCGGGCTTCGACGTAATTGCCTTCGATCACGACGGGCTTTTGGTAGGCGTAGATGCGGATGCCGAATTCGCCGTTTGGTTTCTTCACTCCGTTCCCTTTCACCGTGACGCTTCCGTGGGCGTAGATGCCGAGTCCTCGGCCTTGTCCGAAGATGCGGTTGTCCCTGATGACGTTGTCGTGCGTTTCCTCCGCGCCTTTGATGCCGATGTCGCCTTGATCCGAAGAACACTCTTCCAGGACGTTCTCCGCGATCAGGCTGTTGCTGGCTTTCAGATAGATCGCCTCGTGGTCTCCGCCCGCATTCACGCCTTTGATGGTGTTCTTGAGAATTTGAATCTGTTCCCCGTAGGCGAGGATCCCGTGTGTCTCCGCTCCGGGCGCGGTGGCTGTTTTCACCGGTCCGACAATGCCTTCCATGCGGTTGCCCGAGATGATGATGTCCCTGGTCGTGCCGCGCGTCTTGTTGCCGCCGACGGCGATGGCTGTGCAGATTTTGGCCGCCGATTCGAGGTTCTGAAAGGTGTTGTCCGTGATCGCGGCTTTGGAGATCACACCGGAGGTGATGGCGATGCCGAGCACCTTCGCGCCCTTCATGTTTTTGAAGTCGCATAGGCGGACCGTGAAACCCGTGATGATGCCGCGGCACACATCGTCGGTGTCGATGCCACGACTCACGTTGATGAAGGCGCAGTTCTCAATGAGCACGTTCTCCAGCTTCGCCCCCTCGGCGGTGAAAGGCACGAGGACCGGGCCGGGCGAGTCTGTGAACGCCAGGTCTTTCACACGGAGCGTCTGGGTGAACTTCAGGACACCGAAGTTTTTGAGAACGGTCTTGTCCATGCCGCTTCCCGTGATTGCCAGCGGGTGATTGACCTCGCCTGAAAATCCTCCGCAGTCGTATTCGCCAGGGGCGATGCGGACCGTGTCCCAAGCGGCGGATGCGGAGATCGCCTTGCCCAAGGTCAGGAACGGTGCGCTCTCGGTGCCTGCGGCTTGATCGCTCCCAGCCGGTGAAACGGCGATGACGCGCGCCGCAAGGCAGGGCGCGGCGTTCACGAACACGCTCAAAACAACACCCGCGAAACAACACCAGGCCAAACCGCGTCCACGGCGGATGGCTGCCGGCTTCGTCCTCAAACTTATCTCAGCGCACGGCGCGCGGGGTGTGGCGGATTGATCTGCATTCTTCATGGTCTGGATTCTGGCTTATAAGAGTCGCCGTGTGGCTGAACAGCCTTCACAACGTCATTCGAAGGTGATCTCTCGGGGAGTCGAGCGTGAGAGTGCCGGTGGTAGGCGGCGGCGCAATACTCGGGGATAAAAGAGAAGAGAAGGTTGCGCGTCATCGTGGTGCGGAGTGGCTTCAAATCGTATCCAGACTGTAGCGCGGCGCCCTGCCGAGCTGGTGGAGCAGGCTGTGATTATCCAGGCCGTAGTGACGCTCGCTGTCATTCATCGCCGTCTGTTTCTTCCGCGCAGCGGCGAGTTTTTCGGTGGTGGCGGCGGCATCGCCGAGGTGGGGGAAGAGCGGAGCGAGCAAGGCTTTGAGGGCGGGGTCGAGCAGCACGGCGTCGGTCTGGAAGAGGGCGATGCCGTCTGTGCCTTCATCGTAGTTGCGCGCGGTTCTTTCGAGGAAGGCGCGCGCGTTGGCCGTGACGCCTTTGCCGGTGACGGTGTTCACGCCGCCGTGAATCTTCACGCCATGAGCACGCGCCAGCTCGACATAGGGCCGCGCGGTGTCGGGATAGTCGAAGTCCCAGACCCACAGCGGATCGAGGGCGATCTCATCCACCCAGCCATCTTTGAGCCAGGTGCGCAGATCGATGCCTTCCATCAGATTCAATTCGAGCGTGGCCTCGGGAATGCGAACCATCACCGACACCCTGCGTTTCGTGGTTTTCTCCAACTCACGGAGCTGGGTGCGGAGGTCACGCATGAAGATGTTTACAAAGGCCGCGCGATGCTGCGCCCAGGCGAGAAACTCGGGTGAGCCGACGGTCATCTTGCGTGGATCATCGCGGCCCGTCTTGAGCCAAGGATCGAGGATTTGCGGATGATAGCGGGCGATGGGCGGCTGACGGCAGAAGTCGAGGCACAAGCCGTGCGCGCCGAGCTGCGCGGCCTCCAGCAGCACGGCGATGCGCTCGGCGCGATACTCCGGCACGGCGAAGCTGACCTTGGTGCCATCCACCTGGCCGCTGCGATGCCTCTCCATCCATTCGGGATGCGCGGCGATGTATTGCGAGCACATGCCGCCGCCGGCCTGGCCGCTGTAGTGGCGGTTCATGCCGAGACGGGCGTAGATGACCATGTCGTTCTTCGCCGCAAAGGCCAACGCGGCACGCAGCGAGCACTCGCGGAGGAATGAGTCGCCGATCACCTTCGTCTGCGGGCGCGAATCGCCCGCATACAGCGTGGAAGTGGGCAGTGCGCTGTGGTAGTCGAGCGTGCTGCGCCCCAGCGCCCAGATGACATGGCGGATGCCGTGGTCGAGATGCGCCTGGAGGCAGTCTGCGGAGTCGTGCCCGCTGCTTTGCTGCTTATGGTAAAGCCATTGCCAAAGCTCGGCGATGCCCCAGACGGTTTTCGTTTTCGCAGCCGCTGCGTGTGCTGCCATGACGGGCGCGGTGAGCGCGGCGGTGCCGCGGGTGATGAAGTGGCGGCGGTTCATGGTTGCTGGAGCCAGTCGAGCGTGATGCGGCGGATGCGCAGGCGGTTCAAGGCGCCGACTTTGCTGTCACCGGCGCAGTAGCCGATGAGCATGGCATCGCCAATGAAATGGATGGCGGTGTAGTGGTAGAGGCCGTCGGGATCGCTTTCGATGAGCTTGCGCTGGGGCCAGGTCTTGCCGCCGTCGCTGGAGATGGCGGCGACGAAGGGATTGCGCTTCTTTGGCGGGAAGGGAAAGCGGCCGGAGTGGTCGTTGTAGATGGCGAGGAGGTCGCTGCTGCCGGGCAGGCGCTTGATGCTGGCGGGACCGTTGGGCGATTTCATCTCCGTGGGTTCAGACGCGGAGAAGGTTTTGGCCGCGTCGGTGGAGCGGAAGCCGTATTGCGTGCCTTGATCGGTGCGGGACCAGGAGAGAATGGAGCCATCCGCGAGCTCGACGACACCCGGCTCCTGCAAACCGCTGCCACTGCGCACGGGAATGGCCCACCAGCTTGAGGATTCCGCCCAAGTGGCACCTTCATCATCCGAATAGAGCCAGGTGGTGATGGCGCGGGCGTCCCACGATTTGCTGCTGTGCGGATCACTGCCGCGTGAGCGGTGGAAGGCGAGCGGGACGATGAGACGTCCCTTGCTGGTCTGGATGACGCGGTCGTTGTTGAGCACGAAATAACCGGGGGCCTGCTGGATGAGCTTTGGCTCGGTCCAGGTCTCGCCCTCGTCGCTGGAGAGGCGCATGTGAGGCCGACAATCGATCCAACTGTTCTTGATGCAGTAAAACATCGCCAGTTTGCCGCTGGCGAGGCGCAGCAGGGAGACGCTCATGACGTTGTTGCCGGCGGTGTTTTCCACGACGGTGACGGGGGCACTCCAGGTGCGCCCTTGATCGTCGGAGTGGATTTTGACGAGGCGCGCGGCGCTCTCATCGGCCGCGCCGCCGTAGAACTGCGAGTAGATGAAGATGACGCGGCCGGATTTCAGCGTGGCGAAGGAGCCTTCGGAGTTGCGCGGGTGCTCCTTGGTGGGTTCGACATTGAGCGTGATGATGCTTTCGGCGCTGAAAGCAGACACTGTGAGAAGCAGGATGACAATGAGGCGGCGCATGAGAGCAGGGAGTGACGTGGAGCGGAGGGATTTCGGAATGATCCGGCAAATTTCCTTTTCAAACGGGCCGCGCCCACGCCATGCTGCTGGCACGTTCCGCGAACCAGATGGAAAACACGCATCCCACCGCCCCGAAACCCCCGCAGCGCGTCTCGCTGGTGAGCCTCACGGCGCAGAGCCTGCTGGAATCCATGCAGGCAGGCCACTGGCAGGGGCATCTGCCGGGAGAGCGCGAGATGTGCGCCAAGCTCCAGGTCAGCCGCCACACGCTGCGCGCCGCGCTGGCGGAGCTGCAACGCGAAGGCCATCTGGAGGTGAGTGAACGGCAGCGGCGGCGCATCCATTTGAAGAAAACCACCCCCAGAGCCGCGCAGCCGCGAGTGATCGCGGTGCTCTCCTCACGCCCGCTGACGGCCATGTCACCCACGGCGGTGGTGATGATCGACGAGCTGCGCGACCAGCTCTCACGCGCCGGATTCTCGCTGGAGATGCATGTGACGCCCGCCTGCTTCACCGCGAAGCCCGCACGCGCGCTCGAATCACTCACGGCGCGGACGCCTGCGGCGGCGTGGATCCTGCTCAGCTCCCTGGAGCCGATGCAGACATGGTTTCTGCGCAAACGGCTGCCATGCCTGGTGGTGGGATCCAGCCCGCGTGGCATCGCGCTGCCTTCCTTCGACACGGATTACCGCGCGTTGTGCCGTCATGCCGGAGCCATGCTGCGGCGCAAAGGACACAAGCACATCGTGCTGATCCGCCCGGAGGGGGAGTTCGGCGGCGACATCGAAAGCGAGAACGGCCTGGTCGAGGCGATGCAGGGCGGCGAGCCGCCGAAATTCCAGGTGCTGCGGCATGACGGCACGGCGGCGCATGTGTGCGCGATGCTGGACAAGATGCTGCGCACGGCAAACCCGCCCACGGCCTGCGTCGTGGCACGCGGCGTGCATGCGCTGACGGTGATGATGCACCTCCAGCGCGGCGGCAGGCGCATCCCGCAGGACATGGCGGTCGTGTCACGCGACGACGAGTCCTTTCTCCAGCACACGGTGCCGGCGGTAACGCGCTACGCGGCGGATCCGGCGCAGTTCGCACGCAACGTGTCGAAGGCGGCGCGCCAGCTCGCGGAGACAGGCGTCCTGCCGCCGAAGGCGGCCCGCCTGATGCCGCAGCTCGTGCGCGGAGAGACGGTGTGACGCCTCACCACACCGTCCAGCCGCCATCGACGGCGAGATTCTGGCCGGTGATGAAGGAAGCAGCGTCCGAAAGCAAAAACGTCACCGCGCCCGCTATCTCCGGAGCCTGGCCGACACGACCGAGCGGCACTTTTTTCGCGAGGCGGTCGATGAAGCCTGGATTGTCGCGTTGCACCGCTGGATTCGGGAAGGGACCGGGCGAGACGGCGTTCACGCGCACCTGGCGCGGCCCGTAGTGCACGGCGAGATAACGCGCCATCTGCTGGATGCCCGCCTTGCCGACGCCATACTCGACGGGATTCGGAGTCATCGGCTCCGCATAGAGCGATGGATCGGGCGAGACGCTGCCATACATGCTCGAAAACAACACGACACTCCCCCTGCCCCGCCCAGCCATGCGCCCGCCGACGGCGCGGGCGAGCGCGAAGGAGGCAGTGAGGTTGCCGTGGTTCGCGTGATCAAAATCCTCCGCCGTGAGATCATCGAAGCGCTTCGCCGTGGAGGCGTAGGTCATCACCACCAGGCCATGCGGCACGCCACGCACCGCGATTTGATCGCTGACGAAATTTTCCACATCCACAATGTCGGCGGCATCGAGCGACGCGGGCGTCACGATGCCACTCAAATTCATGTCTTTCACCGCTTCTGCGGCGCGGCCGCCAAGATCCACGCACAGCACCCGCGCCTGCATCTGCACGAGCTGCGCGACCACCGCGCGGCCGAGATATCCCGCGCCGCCGAAAACCCAGATGTCGCGTTCGTGGAGGGAAAAGGCACCAGGCGTCATGTGCCGACAAGCACGCAGGAATGCCCGGCTCGCAATGAGAAAGCGTTGGTCTGTGCGGCGCACCACCGCCGCCGCGATCAAACTGCGAGCGTCTTGTAAAGCGCGAGGGTCTTGCGGGCGATGGACTTCCAACTGAAGTGGTCCTCGGCACGCTGGCGGCCGGCTTTGGACATGCGGTCACGCAGGACGGGATCGGCCATGAGCTTGTTGATGGCGGCGGCGAGATCACGGGCGAATTTCTCGGGATGCACGGCCTCGAAGGGGCTTTCCGTCTGCTGTTCGAGCGGGATGAGGAAGCCGGTCTCGCCTTCGACGACGACTTCTTTGATGCCGCCGACGGCGCTGGCGACGACGGCGGTCTCACAGGCCATGGCTTCGAGGTTGATGATGCCGAAAGGCTCGTAGATCGACGGGCAGCAGAAGACATCCGCATGCGAGTACATGGCGATCTTTTCCTGCACGGGCAGCATGGACTGAATCCACACGACGCCGGGGCGGTTCTGGCTCACAGCGGCGACGGCGGCCTCCATCTCCTGCTTGATCTCCGTCGTGTCAGGCGCTCCGGCGCAGAGGACGACCTGGAAGCCGGGATCGAGGTGCTGGATGGCGCGTACGAGATGGATGATGCCCTTCTGCCGCGTGATGCGCCCGACAAAGAGCACATACGGCCTGCCGGGATCGACGCCGTGTTTCCTCAGCACGTCAGGTGCCTCGATTTTCCGGTATTCATCGAGGTCGATGCCGTTGTGAATGACGTGAATCTTGTGCGGATCGAGCTCAAAGAGGCGCAGCAGGTCGGCCTTGGTCTCCTCCGACACGGCGATGACGGCGTCGGCCATGCGGAGCGCGGTGTTTTCGAGCCAGACGGTGAAATCGTAACCATGGCCGAGCTGCTCGCGCTTCCACGGACGCAGCGGCTCCAACGAATGAACCGTGAGCACCATGGGCACGCCGTAGTTGAGCTTGGTGAGGATGCCGCCGAAATGCGCATACCAGGTGTGCAGATGGACGAGTGACGCGTCGATGCCGGCGGTGTTGAAGTCGAGGCAGCGCTGCAAGGCGCCGAACACGGATTTCAAATTGAGCGGGCTGTCCCAGCCGGTGGTGTCGAGGCCGAAGCCTTTGACCTGGAGATTGCCGTCGTGGCTGTCCTGGTCGCCAAAACAGCGGACATCGACCTGGATGAGCTTCGCAAGCTCGCGGGAGAGGTATTCGACGTGGACGCCGGCGCCGCCGTAGATGTGAGGCGGGTATTCGTTGGTGAGGAAGAGGGTTTTCATGATTTGCTTGCCGGTCATTGGCGGCTACATCGCCATTATTTCTTTTGCGATCCGGCCCACGCCTCGATCGCCGGGATGTCGAAGATGCGGAAGCGGCGCTTGATGCGCTGCTCGAGGGAGAACTGGGCGTGCTTGGCGACGTCGAGCGAGGGATCTTCCTTGATCGCCTGGATGAGCCTGGCATTCGTCTCCGGGAGTTCGCTGCCGAGGAGGAGGAAGCAGACGCGCAGGCGCACCTCCCAGGGCTGCTGGTGGTCGGCGAGGAGTTTGAGCAGCGCGTCGGGCTTCACGTCGGCCTCGTCGCGGATGTTGGGATCCTTGAACAGCCCTGCCACAGGCAGGCGGTAGCCGGGATCCTCCCGCTGGATGAACTGGACGGAGCGCACGGCGCGCAAGTACTCGGCCTTCGCGGCCTCATGCAGGTGTTTCGCGTCAGGATCACGCATGTACTCGACGAGCACCTCCAGAGGCTTGCGCTCTCCGGTGGCGATGGCTTCGTCAGCATATTGGGCGAGGCGGTTGCGCTCCTTGAGCAGGATGAACTCCTCCTGCGTGGGGGAGATGTCCGGTTTCATGTCGGCGATGCGTGGCACACCTGGCTGCCCGGTGCTGGTTGCCGCCGCCTGAGGGGCCAGGGCGGCGGGCCTGGCGCTTTTCAGCGAGGCGGAGATGCCTTCCAGCGATTCGCGGGTGTTCTGCTGCAACAGAAGCTGCTCCCGGCGCATGACATCGACCTGTTTTTGCAGCGCCGCGATCTGCTCCGCCGCGCGGTCATCAGCGATGGGTGCGACCACCGGAGGTGTCACCACCGGCTGCGGCCGTGACTGTGCGCCGAGCTGTTGCTCCGTATAAGTCCTGGCCGCATACAAGACGAACGCGCCGACCACGATGGAGGAGGCGAGCGAGATGAGCAGGTGCCGCCGGGTCAGATGTGAACGGCGCAGGTTCGGCACAGAGGCGGCTTCCCGGTGCAGAGGCAGCTCTTCCCTGGCGGCGGAAGCCGGCGTTTTTTCTGCCGCTGGTCTGGCGTTTTCCATGGCCGGTTGCGGGTCGCTGGGGTCGTAGGGTGAGAACAAGTCGGGCATGAAGGCGGGGCGGTGACGTTACTCGATGAAAGTTGCCAGATGCAACAAACAAGGCCAGCCTTTGTCAGTCAACCAGCCCATGCCAACAGAATCCACCCATGCCTCCGACCTGCCCGCCGGGGCACAGGCGGCGCCCGCCGGTAAAAATCATGACGGGATGCCGCGGCTCGTGGCGCTCTGGAGTCTGGCGGCGGTGTTGCTGGCGCTGTTCCTGGCATGGCCTTACCAGCAGTGGGATTTCGTCAGGCGTCAGAGCATCCTGACAGGATGGGTGCGCTGGGTGAGCCTGAAAGCGGACTGGCAGTTCTGCCTGGCGGTGCCCGTCCTGGTGGGCTGGCTGGTGTGGCTGCGGCGTGACCTGCTGCGCGGCCTGCCTTTGCAGGGGGACTGGCGGGGCTTGCTGCCGCTGATGGCGGGCTTGTTCTTTTTCTGGCTGGGTTACAAGGCGAACACAGGCTACCCCGGCTTTCTGGCGGTGCAGTTCGTGCTGGCGGGCATGATCCTGCTGGTGGCCGGGATGGCATGGATGCGCGCGCTGTTCTTTGCGTGGTTGTTTTTGTTTTTCTCATGGCCGATGCAGCCGTTGGAGGACTCACTGGCCTCGCCATTGCGTCCGCGCACAGCAGCAGTGGCGGCATCACTGCTTCGAATGGCGGGCGTGCCAGCGGTGAGTGAGGGGTCCGCGTTGCAATCCGCTCCTGACACTGCACGCGGCATCGAAATCGGCAGCGCCTTCAGCCTGGACGTGGATGCGAAGTGCAGCGGCATCAACTCCCTCTTCGCGCTGATGATGATCTCGGCACTGCTGGGGTATCTGGCGCTGCGGCAGCCGCGCTCACGTTTCATCTTGTTCGCGTGCGCGATCCCGCTGGCGGTGGCGGGAAATGTGGTGCGCCTGCTGCTTCTGGTGGCGGGAACGCTGATGTTCGGCTCCGAGTTTGCCGTTGGACGGCGTCTGGGAGAACACCAGGAAATGTCGCTCTACCACATGTTCGCGGGTTTCGCGGTGTTCGGCGTGGCGCTGGCGGGCATGTTCGCGCTGTGCTGGTTGTTCGAAGGGCGCGAGATGAAGCGGAATTTGCAACGCCGCGTCGCCGGCGCCTCCCCGGCTGGCGGCGGCACGATCACGCACGCCGCACGCAGTCCGCTGGCCCAACTGGCGGCGGCCATCCTGCTGCCGCTGGCGACTCTGGGCATCTGCGCTGGCACGGACATCAGTTTTCAAGTGGCCGAGCCAGGAGTGCGGCTCCATCTGCCGCTGAGCCTCGGTGATTACCAGGGGCGCGAGTATGACATGACCGCGAGCGAGAAAAACCTCCTCGATCCCGGCGTGAAACTCGTGCGCAACCTCTACTCATCCTCCACCGGCAGGCAGATCATGAGCACGGTGATCCTCAGCGGCTTCGAAAAGCGCAGCCTGCACCGTCCGGAGGTCTGCCTGCCGAGCCAAGGCTGGACGGTGACGGACCGCACACCGGTCACGCTGCGGCTGGCGGACGGGCGCGAGATCACCGTGATGATGGTGCGCATCTTCCGCGACGCCGAACCGCAGCCCGGCACGCGCATCCGCAGCCGGGCGGTGAATTTCTACTGGTACATCGGCTCGGACGGCACCACCTGCCCGGATCACTACGAGCATGTGTTCCTCTCCTACTTCGACTCCGTCTTCCGCAACGTCCAGCACCGCTGGGCGATGGCCTCCATCTTCGTGCCGCTGCCGGAGCAGCGTGTGGGACAGGAGGATCCCTTCATCGAACTCGGCGCCGTGGAGGACGCGCGGGCCTTCATCACCCAGCTCGCCCCGCAGTTCATGCCAGCGCAGCCTAGCGGCTCAGATCCTCCTGCGTCAGCACCTTGAAGCCGGCGCTGGAGAGCACCTCGGCGCCCAGATCGGCCGAGTCGAGGTGCAGCACGAACAAGGGATGCTGCGTGGGCCGCACGAAGAGCCCGTAGCTGAAGTCGATGTTGATCTCCGCTGACAGAAGGGCGGAGAGCGCATGCACCAGCGTGTGCTCCGTCTCGCGCAGTTCGACGACGGTGACGGGACACACGGCATGCGGGATGCCTTTTTCGATGAAGAGCATCTCCGCCGTCTCCGGATCACTCGGCACCATGCGCACCAGCGCCAGCTCGGTGGTGTCCTGCAAGGACAGGCCGAGGACTTCGACGCGGTGCTCGGCCAGCAGCTTCACCAGCGCCATGAGCGCGCCGACACGGTTGTGCAGGAACACGGACAACTGCCGCACCGGCGTGCCTGCGGGCGTGCCGGTTCCGGCCTGGGTCTGGGGCTTGGAGGTGGTCATTGGATCCGGCGGCTAGCCTGCGGGGCCGCTGGTGGCGCGGCGGTCGTCAAACAGCGTCACCCGCAGCGGGATGCTGGCCACGGTGTTGTTGTGATGCTGCACCAGCCAGCGGTGCAGCCCCTGGCGCTCGAACTTCAGATGCTGCATCGAATACACGACGTTCCGCGACACGAACGGGATGAACTGGGAGGGAAACTTCACCTCCAGGTGGATCGGCGGTGTCGGCGGCAGACACTCCCTCCCTTCGGGATCGACGCAGCGGATCACAAACTCGTGCTTCCCGGTGTCATCCGGCTGGAAGACCACGCGGATGGCGATGGAGCACTGCGGATGCACCACGGGGAAATTTTGCGCGCACAGCGTGTCGAACGCGCCCTGGATGCACAGCTTCCCCTGGTAATCGGCGGCGTAGTCACAAACAGTGGCGATCTGGATGTTCATCAGTGGCTTTGGATCACTATGCGCAGGCTGGCGGGGACGCTAGTCCCGGCCGAACAGGCGGCGGAAGAACCCGCCGATGCCTTTTTTCTGCTGCGGCACCGGCTGGGCGGGACGGATGGAGGGCGTGTCCACCGGCGTCTCGACGGTCTCCTCCTCCACGACCGATGCCTTCGGCGCGTCCTTCATGGCCAGGAGCATCGGATCATCCGCCGGCGCCTTTTCAAAGATGTTGGTGAAGACCTCCCGCACGATGGGCGCGGCTTTCTTGCCACCGCTGACATCCTCCCCCGGCTCCCCCTCATACACGACGGCAAAGGCGAACATCGGCTTCCCGGCGGGCAGGAAGCCGGTGAACCATGCGAGGTTCTGATCCTTCGCCACCTTCCACTGCGCGGTGCCGGTCTTGCCGGCGATCTGAGCGTGCTTGATCCCGGCGGCGCGGCCGGTGCCGCCGCCGCCATTGACCACGGCCACCATGCCGTTGATCACCGCCTGGCGGTGGACGGGGTTGAGGTCGATGCGCCTGCGATCCTTCGGCTCGTAGGCCATCATGACGCGGTCGGCCATGTCCTGGATTTGCAGGACGAGGCGCGGCTGCGGGATGCGCATCCCGTCACCCAGTCCCGCCATGCTCTGGCAGACCTGCAGCGGCGTGGCCAGTACCCGGCCCTGGCCGATGGCCATGTTCGCCAGGTCGCCGGACTGCATCTTGCTGCCGAGGTTTTGCAGCGTCCAGGCATCCGTCTGCACAAAACCGGCCCCCTCCGCCTTCAGCGGAATGCCCGTGCGTTCGCCAAAGCCGAGGCGCAGCGCCATGTTGGAGATGGACGGCGCGCCCGCCTCCAACGCCGCGCGGTAGAACCAGGTGTTGCAGGAGCGCTTGATGGCGGTGACGACCGTCATGCTGCCCTCCCCTTCCTTGTTCCAGTTGTGGAAGACGCGGTTGCCGATCTCCATCGCCGAATCGCATTCAAAGTACGTCCGCTCGTCCACTTTCCCGCTGTCCAGCGCGCCGAGAGCGGTGACGATCTTGAAGGTCGAGGCCGGCGGATACTCCCCGCGGAAGGAGCGTGGAAAGAGCGGCAGATGCGGATCCTTGGTTAGCTCGGCATAACGTTTCGCGTGGATGCCCGGCACGAACTCATTGAGGTCGAAGCCCGGATTGGACGCCATCGCCAGGATGTCTCCGTTGGTCACATCCATGATCACCATCGCGCCGCCGGTGGTGTGCCTCCTCAGCGCGTTCTCGGCATACTTTTGAAAGTTGTAGTCGATCGACAGCACCACATTGCGTCCCGGACTCGGCGTGCGGCGCACATCCTCGGCCAGGCGTTTGCCATCCGGGCTGAAGAGCACGTTCACGATGCCCGGCTGGCCTTTGAGGTCGCTGTCAAAGGCTGTTTCGATGCCCTCGCGGCCCTCCATCTCCTCAAAGACCGGATCGCCGTCCACGATCGGCCCCGTCGGCAGCGGCCGCGTCTTGCCCGTGTAGCCGATGATGTGGCAGGCCGTGGCGCCCTGCGGGTAATGGCGCATGTAGGCCGGCTGGATGACCACGCTCTTGCCCAGCAGCGGGCCGAGCTTCGCCTCCATGTCCGGCGTGATCTCCACGTTCAGCCCCTCCTCCACCGAAAACACCAGCGGCAGCCAGCGGCGGTGCTTGTAATGAAGGAGCACTTTCTCATCACTCAGCGACCACGTCTTGCCCAGCACGCGGTTCACATTGTCGATGGTGGACTTCGCGAAAGACGTGATCTGCGCCTCGCTGGCCCCGTCCATGTAGGGCATCACCAGCGCCAGGTAGTTCGCCGCGCGGTTTTGCGCGAAGGGGATGCCGTGGCGGTCCACGATCTGCCCGCGCGGCGCAGGCACGCTCAGCGTCAGCGCCCGCGCCTCCTTCTGCGTCTGCCAGGACGCCTTCAGATCCTGCTTCACCGGCTCGGCTGGCTTCGTCTCCGCCTTCGGCTCATCCACCACCGGCTGCGCCTTCAAAACCACCTGCGTCTGGGCCGGAAGCGGCAGGGCCGCGACTTGGAGACAAAACACCGCCTGGCACAGGCGCGATTTCAGCGATGAGGACAGCAGAGGCATGAAGGTCGGAAAACAACCGCCGGAGCGATGCATCCGGCGGCAAGCCAACATGCGGCCCCGCCTGCGCGGCGTCAAGGCGCAGGTCGGCCGCCCGGCGGGAAGAAGACATTGCGCTGCGGGTGGTGATTTGCTTGAATCGCCCCGCCTCGCGCCAGCACCCATCCCCAATCCATCACTTATGAGCCAGTCCACCTCCGGCAAAGCCGACATGAAACTCTTTTGGGCCTGCTTCATCGCCCTCGTCGCCACCTCCTTCGTCTTCGGCGTGCGGGCGAACTCCATCGGCCTGCTCCAGGACGGCTTCAACCTCTCCGAGGCGCAAAAGGGCAACATCAACGGCGCCGGCATGTGGCCCTTCGCCATCAGCATCATCTTCTTCAGCCTCGTCATCGACTGGATTGGCTACAAGACCGTCGCCCTCTTCGCCATCGCCTGCCATCTCGTCTCGCTCGTGCTCACGCTGAACGCCACCGGTTACGAGTCCTTCTACTGGAGCACGCTGCTCGTGGCCGTCGCGAACGGCACCGTCGAGTCCTTCATCAATCCCGTCGTCGCCACGGTATTCAGCAAAGAAAAGGCGAAGTGGCTGAACATCCTGCACGCCGGTTGGCCTGCGGGGTTGGCGCTGGGTGCGCTGTTCTGCGCACTGTTCCCCGACACGCGGCTGTTCTTTGACGCCGTGTGGAAGTTCCGCTTCGCCCTCAGCTTCATCCCGGTGGTGGCCTACGCACTGCTCATTTTGCCCTGCAAATTCCCCGTCAATGAACGAGTCGCCGCCGGCGTGAGCTACCGTGACATGCTGCGGGAAGTCGGCGCCGTCGGCTTCTTCATCATCGGATTTCTCATGTACTTCGCCATCATGCAGATGGCCGGCAAGGAGGCATCCCTCCAGTCCTCCCTCATCGCCGGTGCGCTCGTCGGCCTGCTGGCGGGGATTTACACCCTCTCCGCAGGAAACTGGCTCTTCATCCTCGTGCTCATCATCATCGGCCCCCTGGCCACCACGGAGCTGGGCACCGATGGCTGGATGCCGGAACTGCTGAAGCTCAACGGCCCCTTCGCCTCCGCGGAGGGCAATGTCACCTTCGCCGCCTGGGTATTCGTCTATGTTTCGACCATCATGACCATCCTGCGCTTCTACGCCGGGCCCATCGTGCATCGCTTCTCGCCCGTCGGCCTGCTCGTACTCGGTTCCGCCGTCGCCATCGTTGGCCTAGTGTTCCTCTCCAAAAGCGTCGGCTGGACCATCGTCGCAGCCTCCACCGTCTATGCCTTCGGCAAGACCTTCCTCTGGAGCACCACGCTCGGCCTCACCTCCGAGCAGTTCCCGAAAGGCGGTGCCCTCACCCTCAACGGCGTCTCCGCCGTCGGCGTGCTCTTCCTCGGCGTGCTCGGCAGCCCCTTCATCGGCTACCAGCAGGACAAGGACATGCACGCCCGCCTAGCCAGCGGTCACACCGCCCTCCTCGCCCAGGTGGAAGGCGCGGCCAAGCCCAGCATCTTCGGCAGCACCCCCGGCCTCGACCAAGAGAAGATCAAGGCGCTGTCCCCCGCCGCCACCCATGAGCTCAATGCCGTGCAGGCCGACAGCAAACGCGGTGCCTTCACCAACATCGCCATCCTCCCCGCCTTCATGCTCGTCTGTTACCTGCTCATGCTGCTCTACTTCCGCACCAAAGGCGGCTACAAACCCGTCGCCCTCGGCCACGGCGAGGAAGTCAAGCCGGGCTTCTGAGCGGCGCGGCGCGGCTCGGGGCGGTTTCCCGGCACGGTGGAACGAAAAAACCGCGCCGCCGGACACTTTTCCGGCACGGTGGAATGATTCCCCGGCACCGCCGGACGAAAAAACCGCACCGCCGGACACTTTTCCGACACGGTGGAATGATTCCCCGGCACCGCCGGACGAAAAAATCCACACCGCCGGACGATTTCCCGGCACGGTGGAATGATTCTACCGTGCGGTGGAATGGATTCCCGATGCCGCCGGAAGAAGATTCCGCACCGCCGGACGATCTCCCGGTGCGGCGGCATGAAGCCACCGCACGGTCCCAAGCCCCCGGCACCCCCTGGCAGAACCGCCTCAATCCGCCTGCTCGATGGCACATGGAGATAAGAAAGCCGCGGAAAGAGCGCTGAGAGCCGCGCGCACCGGCCTTCCGCCCCCGCGTGGCCAGTTCTCATCTGTGCGAGCATTTTTTCCTTGTCGCAGCGAAGGGAGGCACCTAAAACACGCCCTTTCCCGCAATCCCACCCACCAACCACCCTCCCCATCCTCTATGAGCGAAAACAATCGAATGAGACTCCTTTGGGCCGGCTTCATGGCCATCCTCGCGGCCGGCGTCGGCTTCGCCATCCGTGGCGGCATCTTTGACAACTGGGGCAAGGAGTTCGGCTTCACTGGGGCGCAGCTCGGGGCCATCGGTGCCGCCGGGTTGTCCGGTTTTTGCTTCGGCATCATCATCGGCGGTGTGATCTGCGATAAAGTCGGCTACGGCAAACTCGTGATCACTGCATTCTTGCTTCACATCATATCGGCAGTCGTGACATTCGCCGCTGTGCCGGGTGATGGTGGGGTTGCCGCGCAAACACTCGCTTATAATTATCTTTTTGGCGGCATGTTCATCTTTGCCTTTGCCAACGGCACGCTCGAAGCCGTGGCGAACCCCCTGGTCGCCACGCTGTTCCCGGAAAACCGCACCCACTACCTCAATCTCCTCCATGCAAGCTGGCCCGCCGGCATGATCCTTGGCACAGCGCTCGGCTGGGTGCTGGACGACAAGATGGGGCTTGGCTGGAAATCGCAGCTGGCGCTCTATCTCATCCCGACCGCCATTTACGGCCTCATGTTCATGGGACAGAAATTTCCACGCTCGGAAGCTGCTGAGAAAGGAGCCAGCCTCGGCCAGATGCTCAAAGATGTGGGCATCCTCGGCGCTCTCATCGTCGGCGCTCTCCTCTCGCTCTTTTTCGCGGACTTCCTCAAGCTCTTCAGCGTGGAGCCCGACACCGCCAAGATCGTCGGTTATGTCGTCGGTGGACTCGTCGTGGTCGCTGTCGGCGTTCTCACGCGTTTTTCCCTCGGCTCCTTCCTGCTGTTCATCTTGTTCCTCACTCACGCCATCATCGGCTCGGTGGAATTGGGCACCGACCAG
The DNA here is from genome assembly GCA_016795375.1 of Verrucomicrobiaceae bacterium. Lineage (GTDB taxonomy): Bacteria > Verrucomicrobiota > Verrucomicrobiia > Verrucomicrobiales > Verrucomicrobiaceae > Prosthecobacter. The sequence continues at coordinate 11,296 of JAEUHJ010000139.1, read as the reverse complement.
TGGATCCAGTTCATCACCGGCAACCTGTTCACCTCGGAACAAGGCAAATACCTGTTCCTCTGGACCTCGGCCATCATGTTTGGCCTCCGCTTCTGCGGTCACTGGATCGAGAACACGCTTAAACTCTCCCCCGTGGGCCTGCTGTTCGTCTGCTCGGTCCTCGCCTGCGCCGGCCTCACCCTGGCCTCCACGATGAACACCTTCACCACAGCCCTCGTCGCTCTGGGCATCTACGCTGTGGGCAAGACTTTCTTCTGGCCCACCATGCTGGCGGTCGCCTCCGACCGTTATCCGCGCAGCGGTGCCGTGGCCATCTCCATCATGGGTGGCATCGGCATGCTGTCCGTGGGAACTATCGGCGGCTCCGGCCTCGGCTATCTGAAGGATCGCTTTGCCGGTGAGGAGCTGAAGACGAAAAACGCCGCTGTCTTTGAAGAATACAAAGCCGCCCAGCCCAGCACCTTCCTCAACATCAAATCCACCGCCACCTATGGCTTTGACGGCACCAAGCTCGCCGCGGCAAAGGATGCCAAGGAGGCCGCCACCGAAAGTCAAAAGGCCGTCGTTGCCGCCGACCGGATTGGGGACCGCAAAACGCTCAAGTTCGACTCGTATCTCCCCGCCACCATGGCCGCCATCTACCTGCTCCTGCTGCTCTACTTCAAGGCCATTGGCGGTTACAAGGTCGTCAAGATCGACGAGCAGGCCGCGTAAGAACTGCCTCTTTCATTCCCCCCCACACGGCGTCCCCTCACCGGGACGCCGTTTTGATTTCCCGCCTTGCCCCTGTTTGAAACTTGAAACCTTGAACTTGGAACTTAAAACTCCCCCGCCATGCCCACCTACGTTTACGAGACCATCCCGCAGTTTGAAGGCGATCCGCCGAAACGCTTCGAAATCCGCCAGAGCATGAAGGACGCCGCGCTGACGCAGCATCCGGACAGCGGCCAGCCGGTGCGCCGGGTGCCGGTGGGCGGCACGGGCATCATGGGTGGTGGCGTCCCCGCGCCGAAAAGCGGTGGCGGCTCCTGCGGCAGCGGTTGCGGCTGCCATTGAGACGGCAGAGGTGGATTGGCCGAAAAAGTGAAAAAAGACGAAAAAGGCCGAGTCAGCCCCTTCTCTTTTCATTCTTTTCTCTTTTTCGGCCAGCTTTCATTGAAGCCCGGCCCTCACTGCTCCAAAGGCTTCTGCGTGTCCTCGCCGAGGATGCCGTAAATCTCCTGCGTGGTGCTTTGCACTCGCGTCGTGAGCCATTGGTCCAGCGCTGCGGAGAGACGCGCCTTCACATCGGGATAAAGCCGCTTCACATCGCGCTCGCAGTGCGGATCATCACGCAGGTCGAAAAGCCGCTCGATGGAATGGCTCACACCCGGCGTGCGGACATATTTGAAACGCTCCGTGCGCACGCAGTGCTCCTTCGTCTTCAGTACGGCATCCTGGAACTTGTCCTTGAGAACGAAATGGAAGTCGAAGTCCGGGTCGATGAACGTGGTCTCGTCCATCGGCGGGATGAACAGCGGCTGCTCGCCCGGAATCTTCCGCCTGAAGAAGAGATAGCTGCTCTCTCCGAAGAAGGCCAGGTCGAGCTTTTCCTTCTCCCCGCGAATGACCGGGGCCAGGCTGGTGCCCTCAAAGCGTGGCTCCGCAGGCGCGCCGACGAGGTCGAGCAGCGTGGGCGCGAAATCAATCGTGCGCACGACGCGGGAATGGCGCAGCGGCTTCTCCATGCCCGGGATGTGGAAGATCGCCGGCACATGATTCGCCTGGTCGCCGCCGTTGAAGGTCGTGCCGTGGCCGAAGGTGCAGTTCGGCTCGAAAAGATCATCCCCGTGGTCGCCGGTGATCAGGATGATCGTGTCCTCCAGCAGCCCCTGCTTCTCCAACGCCGCCACCACACGGCCCACCGAGTCGTCAAACATGCGCACGCAGCCGTCATACAGCGCGGTGATCTGCTCCACCTCCTTTTGCGGCAGCTTGCTCCACTTCTCGTTGATGTCCGTCTCGCCGATGAACTGGTCCACGTTCAGCGCCAGCTCATGCTTGTGCGGGCCGTCGTATTTCGGGTCCGTCCACAGCTTCGCGTAATGCGTGGGCGTCTTGTAGGGCAGGTGCGTGCAGGAGTAGTAGCCGAGGAGCAGGAAGGGCCGCCCGTCCGCCGCGCGCTGCTCCAGCCGTTCGATCACCTGGTCGGTCACCACCTCCGGCGTCATGTAGCTGGCGAAGGATTTCAGCCTCGGGAACAGCATGTGCCCCACATGATTGTCGAAGAAAAGCGGCAGGATCTGGTGATGCAGGAACACCGCCTCGCTCATGTACACGCGGAAGTTGTCGAAGTCGGAGACGATGATGTCCTTGAAGCCCATCGGCAGCTCGTTGAAGCCGCACGCGCACCAGTCGCCGATCACCGCCGTGTCGTAGCCCAGGCGCTGCAACGCCGCGCCCAGCGATGGTGCCTCCCGGTTCGCACGGTCCACCATCCCCCGGTTCGGGAACATGTGCCGCACCCCGTGCGTGTGCGGATACTGCGACGAAAACATCGACGTCAGCGACTCCAGCGTGGAGGCGATCGGCGTCAGGCAGCGGTCAAAGTTCACCCCTTTGGCTGCGATGCGGTCGATGTTCGGCGAAGTCGGCCGGTGGTAGCCGTTGCAGGAGAGATGATCCGCCCGCAGCGAGTCGGAGCCGAGGATCACGATGTTCTTCGGCCGCTTCCGCCCTCCGGCCAGCTCCGCCGCATCCGGCACGCGGTTCACGCCATGACCACTGACCGCCAGCAGCCCCAGCAGGCCCGCCACGGCCGCGACGCTGAAGATCAGCGGCCGCGCGGCCCGCGCAAACCACCGGCGCAGCTCGAAAAGATAAAATCCCGCCGCCGCGCTCAGCGCCAGCAGCGGAAACACCTGCGCGACCAGCGCGTGCAGCACATCCTGCGCCCACACGCCGCACCAGGCTCCCAACGCGTCATACCAGCCCAGCAGGTAGCTGTAATCCCCGAAGTAGGGCTTCTCCAGCATCAGCCGGAAAATGAAAAAGCCGTACATCAAAGCGCACAGCAGCAGCACACGCCACACGATCCCGCGACGCCCGAAGGTCTGGAACCGCGCCCACAGCCGGATCAGCGGATAAATCACCGCGACATAACCCGCCGCCACCAGCAGGTAACCTTTGAGCACCACCACATTGCTCCACACCAGGTACCACCAGTGGTGCTGGATGGCCACCTCGCTGAAGCGGTTGTTGAACCCCTGTTTGGAGAAGGCGAAACTCGCCACCGCCAACAAATACCACGCCACCAGCGTCCCCAGCACCGTGAGCACGACGGTGCGCAGCATCAAGGGACGTTGGGGGAAGGATTCAGGCATGGGCGGCGGAGGGGACATGCCCCATACAGCACACCCGCCCCGGCCTCAATCCATACCTCGCGTCTTGAGGATTTGTGAAAAGATGAAGGCTCACAGTTCAGATCGCCCGGCTGACATCCGGGACATTCGTCCGCGCTCAAAAAGGATGAGTGACCTTGCGAGACGGGCTCTGTCTTCCTGGACTCCACCGCAACATCGGAGTTCGGGATTAACCGATCAGCACCACACCAGCCTCTCTGTGCTTCATCCTGCGCGCTACGCGACTTCTTTCATTCGTGCCGCCGGGCTGTCGAGTTTCCGGCAGCGTCATCAGGGTGCAACTGCCTGACAGTTTGTCAGGCACCCAAAAAAGCAGGCATGGCTCGCCGCATTCGCATCCAGTCCGTCCGGTGAAGTGGTGCCAGGATGTCGAGGATCGAGTTTTGCTCAATCCATCTGCACGAGAATCTCGCGCGGCTTCGCGCCTTCACCGGGACCGATGATGCCACGGTCTTCGAGGAGGTCGATCATGCGGGCGGCGCGGCCATAACCAAGGCGCAGGCGGCGCTGGAGCAGGCTGGTGCTGGCCTTTTTCTCCTGGCGGATGACTTCGAGGCACTTTTCCAGGCACTCGAGCTCGTCAGCGCTGACGCCGTCGCCGTCCCCATCATCATCACCGCCGAAGGCGCCGCTTTCATCATCGACCTTGACATCGAAGACCGGCTTGCCCTGGGCGACGCAGTGTTCGACGAGCGCGTGGATTTCATCGTCGGTGACCAGCGCGCCCTGGCTGCGCACGGGCTGCGCGCCGCCGGGCGGAACGTAGAGCATGTCGCCTTTGCCGACGAGGTTCTCCGCGCCTTTGCGGTCGAGAATGACGCGGCTGTCGAGCGCCGAGGAGACCTGAAAGGCGATACGCGTCGGGATGTTCGCCTTGATGACGCCTGTGATCACGTCCGCGCGCGGCGTCTGCGTGGCGACGATGAGGTGAATGCCGGCGGCACGCGCCATCTGTGTGATGCGGGCGATGGCCACTTCGATGTCGGCGGGCGCGGTCTGCATCAAATCGGCCAGCTCATCGACGATAACAACGATGTAAGGCATCGTGTCGGGAATGACGACCTCCTGCTTCGGCGGCGGGGGTGGCTGTGCATCACCCAGCCAGGTGCCGCTGGCGTCGCGCAGCTCAGGATCGCCGTCCACGGTGCCGACTTCGGCGGTTTTTGGCGTTGCCGCGGCTTCCTTGGCGAAGGCGGCGGAGACGCGGGCGTCATCGGTCCCGGCTTTGACGGGGGCTGCTGCGTTGCGCGCGGCACGGGCGGCATCGGCCTCTGCCTTGCGCTTGCGGTTGCGGTTGTTGAATGCCTCGAAGTTGCGGCAGCCTTCCTGCGCGAAGATCTGGTAGCGGTTTTCCATCTCCTTCACCACCCAGCGCAAGGCGAGCAGGGCTTTCTTCGGATCGGTGACGACGGGCAGGGCCAGGTGCGGCAGTTCCTCGTAGTTCTGCATTTCCACGACCTTCGGGTCGATCATGATGAAACGCAGCTCGTCCGGCGCGAAGCGGCAGAGGAGGCTGGTGATGATGCTGTTGATGCAGACGGATTTGCCGGAGCCGGTGGCGCCGGCGACGAGCAGGTGCGGCATGGCGGCGAGGTCGCCGATGATGGTCTTGCCATACACGTCCTTGCCGAGGGCGACGGGGAGCTTGGCTTTGCCATTGACGAAGGTGTCGTCCTCCAGCAGCTCGCGCAGGGGCACGACGATCTTGTCCTTGTTCGCCAGCTCGATGCCGACGGTGTCCTTGCCGGGGATCGGCGCGAGGATGTTGATGCGCTCGGCGCGGGTGGCGCGGGCGATGTCGGCGTCGAGGTTCGCGATGCGGCTCACGCGCAGGCCGTCAACCGGGCGCACCTCGTAGCGGGTGATGGCGGGGCCGCGGGTGATGTCGCCAGGTTCGACGCTGATGCCGAAGGAGGACAGCGCCTTGACGATGGTGGCCTGGATGGCGAGCAGCTCGGATTTGTCCGTGGGGGCGTGCTGGCCGTCGTCAGACCAGCGCAGCAGGTCCATCGGCGGCAGTTTGTAATCCTTGAAGCGCACCGTGAGGTTTCCCAGCGATCCGTGGGGGGCCTGCTCGATCTTCTGCGCCCGCTTTTTTTCCCAGACCTCGGCCAGTTTCGGCTTGTTGGCATTATCATCATGCGCACGTGGCACGGAGGCGTCGATGATCTTGGGCGGCGGCGGGTCGAATTTAAGCGGCAGCTCGAGATTCGTCGCGGTTTGGGCCGGTGAGTCACCACGCATCTCCACGCCGCCTCTTTTCTTCCTCCGCAGGTCTGCGGGAACCGGCGTGAGCGTGCCCGGAACCGTGTTCGCGGCCTCTTCAGCCAGTTTTTCCTCCGCGAGGCGCTGCGCCTCACGCTCCTGCTGCCAGCGGGCCAGTTCCTCACGCAGATGACGCAGCGCGATCAACGGATGCGTTCCCGTCACCAGGAACAGCCCGCACAGATAAACGCCGCCGAGCACCAATGTGGCCCCCACCTTGCCCAGCAATTGCTTGAGGATGACACCACCGACCACATAACCCAGCCCGCCGGAGCCACCGAGCGGGGTGACATGATCACGATCGAGGAGCAGGCTCTGGACTTCAAACAGGGCCGCCCCGCTGATGATCATGACCGCCACGCCCAGCCAAGCGGAGGAACTAAGTTTCAATTTGGAGTGCAGCTTGCTCACGCCGAACCACGTCATGCTGAAAGGCAGCACATAAGCCGCGTAGCCCATCAACCACAGCATGTGTCCTGCCAGCAGCGCCCCGGCGCGCCCCACAAAATTGATCGTCTCACCGCCGGTGGCCTCCGACAGGGCCAAAAACGACCACGAGGGCATGTCACGCGGGTCATACGACACCAGCGCCAGCAGCATCAGCGCGGAGATCAGCAGGAGCAGGATGCCATGCACATCGTTCCATGGACTCACCTTCTCGTCCGTGGAGCGGACACGAGGAGGGCGGGAGGCGACAGCGGCGGCACGGCTCATGGCAATTACGGCAAATTCTGCCAGACGATTTTATTTAAGGCTACCGAAATATTTATCTTGCTTCATTTTTATGAATCGGCTTCGATGAACGCCGGGTTGCGGCTTGACCGCGAAAAATCCTCGTGAACATCTTCGCCCGCCTCCCGTTTCACTCCAACCAATGAAAAACACACTCGTCTTCGCCCTTGCCGCCGTGCTCGCCCTCAGTGCCTCCGTCACCACCAGCCGCGCCCAGGATGCCGGCAAGGTGGACTTTGAAAAGCAGATCCTCCCCATCCTCAAGGATAACTGTTTCAAGTGTCACCAAAAGGAGCACGAGGAGAACGGCAAGAAGAAGAAGCCCAAAGGCGGCCTGCGCCTCGACGGCGCGGCCCTCATCATCAAAGGCGGCAAAGAATACCCGGATGAAAACGTCGTGGCAGGCAAACCCGACGCGAGCTGGCTGGTGAAGACCATGGTTCTGCCGGATTCCGACGAACTCGCCATGCCCCCGGAAGGCAAGGGCGACCGCGTCACCCCCGCCAACATCGACCTCATCAAGAAGTGGATCACCGAAGGCGCGAACTTCGGCGCCTGGAAGGGCGTCGAATAAAATTTGACCTCACAAGCCACCACGGAGGGCGGAGCCACGGCTCCGCCCTTCTTTTTCCCCGCATGAACGCCCCCTTCCGCTTCACAACCTGCCGCGCGGGTTCCGAAGCCACGCTGAAGCGTGACATCGCCGCTCATTTCAACGGCGGTCTCACCCCCGCGTTCATGAAGCCGCAGCTCATCACCTGGAAAGTGCGCCAGCCCGGCTTCACCCCGCCGCACACGCTCAGTCACTTTGCCAGGGTCAGCGGCATCTCCCTCGGACTTTGCCATTCGGTCTCCGAAATCACCGATCACGTCCGCAAACTGGATGCCCAAAAACCGCTCCGCCTCCACGCCTTTCCGCGAATCACCCCCGAGGATGGCGTTCCCACCGAAGAATGGCGGCGCAGCGATGCCCTCGAAGCTGACATCAGACACGCACTCCAACAAACCGGCGTCCAATGGGAAACAAGGCTGCCTTACGCTCCTGGAGATTTGATCCTTGATGTCATTGTCGGCGAAACTGACGCGGAACCCATCTTCCTCGGCCATCACGAGCATCAGCCCGCCTCACACACGCATCCCGGCGGCCTGCCGCGCATCACCTTGCCGGAGGCCGTCCCCTCACGCGCCTGGCTCAAACTCGAACAAGCCCTCGCCTGGCGCGGCTGGGACAAACTCGACTTGCGCGGTGAAACCGCCCTCGATCTCGGCTGCGCACCCGGCGGCGCCACCTCCGCTCTCCTGCAACGCGGCATGCACGTCCTCGGGGTCGATACGGGCGACATGGATTCCCGCGTCCTCCAACTCGCCAAAGCGCAAAACGTCCGCTTCGAGCACTGGCGCACCGCCGCAGGCCGCCTGAACCTCACCGCCCTGCCTCACGAGCCTGCCGTCCTCCTCTGCGACATCAATCTCGCCCCGCCCGACGTGCTCCCTCACCTCGCCCGCATTCAAGACGCCATCCAGGCGCGCCGCCTCATCCTCACACTCAAGCTCAACACCCCCGCCCTCGAAGACCGCGCCCACGAATTCATCGACGCCGTGCGCCGCTTCGCCCCCGCGCCCGTGTTCGCCACGCAACTGGCCGCCAACCGCCGGGAAATCTGCCTCACCTGCGGCTGACGCGACTCAAGGCTTGAGCCAGTATTCGAAGAAACGGTAAATCTGCTCGTTCGACTCCACATCGGGGCTGTGCTCCTTGCGGTTCGTCATCGCCACCCGGTCGTTGAAGCCCAGCAATGCGTTCACCGCGATGGCATGGTTCAGCGCTCTCCAGCGCTTCGGCGGATCCTCCGCGCCGCCTGAGACCAGAAACGGGCGCGGGGCCATCAGCGCATGCAACTCCTGCAGGTCGTGGCCTTTTTCGACCAGCGTCTTGTAAGCGCCCGTGCGCGGACTTTCCGCGCTGATCAGGCCCGGCTTGCGCGTCATCGCGGGATCGAGGCCGAGGTACCACGGCTCCTGGTAGTTGATGCTGCCGCGTGTCTCGTCAAAAACGATGCCGGGGTCACTCCACACCGCGCAGGCGTACTTCTCCCACAAGCAGGAGCCAAAGAGCGACCACTTCCCGCCATACGAATGCCCCACGACGCCGATGCGCGCCGCATCCACCTCCGGCAATGAGGCCAGCGCGTTCCACATGTTCGCGCAGATGTAACCGAGGTAGGACAACGGCTGGCATTGCGTCCCAGCGGCCAGCACCGGCTTGCGCGCATCCCCGCCGGGCGATCCGATGCTCAGCGTCACAAATCCACGCCGTGCGAGCTGCCAGGCAAAGTCGCGCATGAGCTTGCCGCTGATCCCGGCGCTCGTCTCCGGGTCGTAAAACGGCACGAACACCGCAGGGCGCCTCCCTTCATTCGACGGCAGCAGCAGGTAGCCATCACCTGTCTGGCCGGGGGCGATCTCCACCCGCACCTTCCGCTGCGTGACACCGTCGTCGCGCTTCGTCGTCTCCAGCACCTCGATCTTCGGTTTCCCGATCACTTCCGGCCATGCACCCATGATTTGATGCCAGTCAGCCAGGATTTCCGCACGACGCTCCCGCCAATCCGCCGCATTTTTCACCTGTCTGCCACTCTTGAACTCCAGCGGCGACTTCCCCGGCGAGAACTGCCCGGCGAATTCCGCCGGCACTTGTGTGAAGGGCAGATCACCGGCGGCGGCATGCGCGACCAAGGCCGCGCCCAGAAAGAGATATCGGATAAGAAACATGAGATTGGCCTCCTATGAACGCAGCGCCACGGTCGTTCCATTCGCGCATCAGGCACTGTATTCCGCCCAGGAGCTGGCCGTCTCCCACACGCGCACCGAAACCAGACGGACATGCGGACGCAACGAATAGCGGGCGTCCTGCCGTGCCGCGTAGCCGGCCAGAGCCGCCACGGCGTGATCAAAGATGGTCCAGGCCATGACTTCAGTGGTGGGATCCTGATTTTCGAAGCCGATGACACGCTCCCCATATCGCGCCTTGAAGTCAGCGTAGGCGGAATCCGCCGTGTTCATGCACAGGGCATGGTCAAAGGTGTCCAGCCATTCCCCCACCGCCTCCTTGATGATTTTGAAGTCGCAGACCATCTGGCTGTCATCCAGCTCGTCCGCCTCGATGACGAACTCGACCTTCCGCGTGTGTCCGTGAGGAAAGCGGCACTTGTCGGGATGCTTCGAGAGCATGTGCCCGTTTTCGATGTCGAGGGTTTTGCAGATGCGGAACGGCATGGGGAGTCATCCGACATGAAGCATGGAAAAACAACCGTTCCAACAGCATTCCCTGGAAGAACCCCAGATAAACCGGATGCCGTCTCTGTTCGCAGTCTGGAGCAGATGCGACGGCTCTTTGGCAAAATCGACGGGCTGGTCAACGCGCCGCGGCAGCAGAGCGGCTCATGCAGGCTGTTTTGACGGCGTCAGATGCGCATATTTCACCTGCCAGTCGTCGGGCAGGCGCCGCGGGCGGCCTTCGGGCATCTGCACGAGCGCGAGGGACTGACGGCAGGTGATGAGCAGAACGCCATCGGCGGCACGACGCAGCTCGAAGGCGCACCAGAAACGCGCGCGTTCGACGCTTTCGAGGCGGCCGTGGATGAGGATTTCATCGCCGAGCTTCGCGGGCTTCCGGTAGTCGATCTCGGTGCGCACGACGACGGGAAAAAGCTGCGTCTGCGACATCTCGCGCAATTTCATGCCGAGCTGGCCCGCGAGACGCGTGCGGTTGGTCTCGATCATGCGCAGGTAGGCGATGTTGTGGACGACACCACCGCAGTCGGTGTCGAAGAACATCACTTCCTCACGGGTTTCAAAGGTGGGTGTGTCCATGAGTCAGTTCAAAGCAGCGCGGATGGCGGTTTCATCGAGGCCGCGCAGTTGGAAGACGCGCAGGACGGTGTCCTCGATGAGGTTGTTCGGACAGGAGGCGCCGGCGGTGATGCCGACGGTCACAGGATCGCTGCTGGCGAGCTTGGTGGAGTAGCTTTCCTTCTCCGCTTTCAAATGCAGGTCGAAATGCACGATCTGCTCCAGCGATTTGAGGCAGCCGGCGGTGCGGATGAAGAAGGTGGGAAGCTGCTGCTCGCCGATTTCGACGAGATGCGTGGTGTTGGAGCTGTTGTAGCCACCGACAACGAGCAGGACATCGAGCGGCTGGCGCAGCAGGCCGAAAAGGGAGTCCTGCCGCTCCTGCGTGGCGCCGCAGATGGTGTCGAAGACCTGGAAGTTCATCTCACCCTTCTCTTCAGCGTCGCGATCCAGGATCGCCTGCCTCAAGCGGCGCTGCACCTCCTCGGTCTCCGATTTGAGCATCGTGGTCTGATTGGCCACGCCGACGCGGATGAGATGCAGGTCGGGATCAAAGCCGGTGGAGCGCGCGGCCGGCGGGAACCGCTTCATGAACGCCTCCCTGTCGCCGCCGCTGCGGATGTAGTCGCAGACGTAATCGACATCGGCCAGTGTGAGCACGACGAGGTAGTTGCCCATGCCGTCGTCACCCATCGCACGCGAGGATGTGGCGCGGGTCTCTTCATGGGACGCCTTGCCGTGGATGATGGAGGTGAAGCCTGATTTTGCGTACTGCCGCACGCGCTTCCACACGCTCATCACGTCACCACAGGTGGTATCGACGACGAGGCAGCCGCGCTCGGAGATGAGTTTCATCAGCCGCGTCTCGGCGCCGAAGGCTGGCACGATGACGACGTCCTCGTTTGTCAGCTTTGCCACGGCGGACTCGTGCTCACTCACCGGGATGCTGACCACGCCCATCTCGGAGAGCTGGCGGTTGACCTCCTGATTATGGATGATCTCGCCGAGGAGATAGACCCTGCGGTCGGCGAATACCTTGCGTGCCG
>JAEUHJ010000138.1 GCA_016795375.1 Verrucomicrobiaceae bacterium | reverse complement strand
GCCTCGCTGTGCTCGCCCTACGAGCAGCCTGCGGCTGGCTACCTGCGGGCAAAGGCCGCGCCTTTGTCTGTCTCACTCCGTTCGGCTCCCTCCACCAACTCCTTGAGCATCGCGTTGTCCAGGGCTTGGTCGGCCACGGGTGTTTTGAGCCTTGAATTCTCCTTCTCAAGCTCTTTGAGGCGCTTGGCGGTGTTCTGGTCGGCGCCGCCGTATTGCTCCCTCCATCGGTGGTAGGTCGGCACGCTCACGCCGATGTGCCTCGCGGCTTCCTCGGCGGTTTTGCCTCCGGCGATCAAACCGGCTGACTCACGGAGCTTTTTGATGATCTCCTCTGCGGCGTGTCTCTTGCGTTTCATGGTGTCTGTCGGCGCGCTTGGCTCACCTCGGACTCTCATAACACATGGATCAACTTCTGGGGGGGGCACTCCAATCGCGAACGGCAGGCTGCTGGTGCGGCAGAAGCTTTGACCTGCGGCCGGTGAACCGATCTCACGCGTCGCGCTCCGCGATGTCGTCTGTCCCTGCCTTCACCATCGCCATGACGGTGAATCTGCCGTTCGCGGGATGCCTCGCCACGCTCGTGACGGTGCCGACGGCCTTGTTGTGCGAATTGTGAAGCACCGTGCCGGCGGCGATCTCATCCGGAGTCTCCCAGCACACGAGGTTTCGCGGCATCTTCCCGGTCGTCTTGATGCGTGAGAGCACCTCCTGGCCGATGTAGCAGCCTTTGGCGAAGTCCACCGCGCGAGTCTCGATCCCGGCCTCTGGCGGAAAGGTTTCCGCACTCAACTCATTCGGCCAGCGCGGGATTTTATGCAAAATACGCCATGTTTCGAGATCGGCCTCGCTCAACAAGGGCTTTGCATCAAAGACGGGCTCCGCAGCCGTGGATGGCAGCCACACATCAAAGCCAAGCAGACCGAAACGATTCGAGCGCAGGCCGTTGGTGACATCCTCACCCCACACATGCCAGAGCTGCCATTCCTCCGTCACATCAGCCAGTTCCACGTCATCCGCGACGATGTAGCGCCCCAGGCGCATGCCAAGCGTCTCGCGCAGACCAGGTTCCGCATCGAGCAGCAGCGCCTCCGCCGTCGCATGGATGAACACATCGGCTGCGATGCGGCCTTTGGCGTCTGTCACGCAGGCGTAGAGCATTTCATCCGTCTTCGCGCGGCGCACGTCATTCGTCACCTGGCCGTTCAAGTAGCGCACGCGGTCGGAGCCGGTGAGGCTGAATTTGGCGCGTGACGAAAGGTTCACGGCGGCTCCATGCGCGGTGATTTGCTCAAACAGGTCGGCTGTCATGCTTTCATGGATGGACGGACTTCCCGTCGCCGCAAGCGGGCAAAAAGAGGGACTGTTTGACTCGCCACGCGCACACGTCAGAATCACACGTCATGCGCCATCTTCTTCTGCTTTTCTCCGCCGCTGTTTTCATCGCGTTCACGCCGCAGGCCGCGGCACAGGTGTCCGGCACGAGGCTGCGTGTCGTAACCCGCAACCTGGAGCCCTTCTCCTTCGAGAAAGATGGCCGCCGCTCCGGTTATGCTGCCGAGCTTTGGGAGCAACTGGCCCGCGAGACAGGCATGGAATACGACATCACGGTGGTGGGCACGGCACAGGAGATGATTGACGCGCTGAATGCCAAATCTGCGGATGTCGGGGTCGGAGCCATCAGCGTCACTGCGAAGCGCGAGGCGATCATCGACTTCTCGCAGCCTTTTTACGAATCCGGCCTCCAGGTGCTCGTTTCCGGTGCCAGCGCCAGTTTTGCAGACAACATATTCTCGTTGCTGGGCAACCTCTTCAATCTGGAGCTCATCGGCGCGTTCTTGCTGCTCATGGCGGCGATGTTCATCATCTCCCACCTCGTCTGGCGCTATGAGCACAAGGTCAACAGCGAGCAGTGGCCGGAGGATTACAAGGCCGGCATCTGGGAGTCGTTCTGGTGGACGCTGAGCACGCTGCTCGTCGGAGGCGCGGACAACAAGGGACCCGTCGGCGTCGGCGGGCGCGTCGTGGCCATCGTGTGGATGCTGCTGAGCATCGTGCTGGTCTCGCTGCTGACCGCCTCCTTCACCACCACGCTGACCATCAACACCCTCAAGGGCGACATCAACGGCCCCGGCGATCTTCCCGGTCGCAAGGTGGCCACCGTCAAGGGCAGCACCACGGAGGCGTGGCTCAACGCCCGAGGCGCCAGGGTGACACCCCTGGCCGCTCCGGCGGAATGCGTCGTGGCGCTCAAGAGCGGCGCGGTGGACGCGGTCGTCTATGACGCGCCGGTGCTCCAATACGAGGCGGGCAAGCTCAACGATGAAAAATTGCAGATGGTCGGCCCGGTGTTCGAGCGCCAAAATTACGCCTTCGCCCTCCAGCAGGACAGCGATCTGCGCGAGCGCCTCAACCAGGCGCTCCTCAAACTCTCCGAGCAGGGGGCCGGCAACGAGCTGCGGAAAAAGTACTTCGGCGACGACCAGTGACCTGGCGGCGCATCGCTTGAATCATGACCGCCGCCGCCAGTTCTTCTCATGGAATATCTGCCATGATCATGGCAGTGTTCCGGCAGAATCGTGTGTCCTGCGTGGTGCTGAACACGATCGCCGCCGCGCTGGTGGCCAGCTACTACCAGGTTCCGGCGCTGGCTGGCTTTTGGGAGTTCATGAGTGCGTTGAAGACGCGCTGGTCCTTCGGTTTTTCCTGCGCATCGACCATCTTCGCCGCTGCTTTGCTGCCCACCTTCATCCAATGGGCGCAGGGAGTGCTTCCAGCGGAGGGAAGGGCGCGGCGTCTCATGCTGCTCATGCTTTTCTGGGGTTATCGCGGCATGGAGATCGACCTGTTTTATCGTCTGCAGGGCATGATCTTCGGCCAGGGCGATGACGCGGCCACGCTGGTGAAAAAAGTGGCCTTCGACCAGTTCGTCATGAGTCCGCTGTGGTTTGTGCCGACTTATGTCGTCGCCCTGCGCTGGGTGGAGATGGGCGGCTCATGGTCGCGCACGCGGCCCACGCTGGACCGCGAGTTCTGGCTGCGCACCTGCCCCACCGTGCTCGTCACGAACTGGCTGGTGTGGATTCCCGCGCTGGTGCTGGTTTACAGCCTGCCCGCCGCGCTGCAGTTTCCGCTGTTCTCTGTCGTCATGTGCTTCTTCATTCTCGTGGTGACAATGATGACAAGACGCCGGAACGCAGGATGACTGCGTATCAGGCATGCCTGCCCTTGAACGTCAGTTCGGCGATGCCGCTCTTGTCGAGTCCACCGAGGCCGAGGGCGACCATCTTGTCGTATTGGGCCTTCGTGGCGTCGTTGAGCGGCAAACTCAATCCCACGGTCTTCGCCACATCGGCGGCGATGCCGCTGTCCTTTGCCGCGTGTTCGGCGGAGAACCAGCAATCGTGCTCACGGGCGACCATGTCGGCGCTGTCGGTCTCCAGCACGCGTGAATTGGCACCTGTCTGGCTGAACACCTCGCGGATCATGTTCAAGTCGTGACCGAGCGCGGCGGCGAGGCCGAGACCTTCGGCGAGACCGGCGGTGTTGATGTTCATCACCATGTTCACCAGCGCCTTCACCTCCGCGGCACGGCCCGGACCACCGATGAAGCGGCGGTTCACGCTCATCTGCTCGATCATCGGGCTGACTCTCGCATACACGGCCTCATCACCCGCGAGCATGAGGTAGAGCTTCCCGTCACGCGCATGGCTGATGCTCGATGCCATGCAGGCCTCCAGGCTGTGCGCACCGACCTTCTGCGCCGCGGCATAAACTTCGCGATGGATCGCGGGCGAGAGCGTGGCGCAGTTGATGAAGATTTTATCCGCGGCATTGGTCAGCAAATTATCACCGCTGCCAAGGAAGATGGTACGCATCGACGCGTCGTTGGTCACAACCGTGAAGATCACGTCCGCAGCCGCCGTGATGTCGGCGAGCTTCGTGCAGGCATTGCAGCCGAGTTCTTGGGCGAGGTCAGTGGCGGCCTGCGCATTCACATCGAGCACGGCGGTGACGCTGTAACCGCAATCCTTGAGACGACGGGCCATGTTGGCCCCCATTTTGCCGACTCCGACGAAAGCAACGGTTTGAGACATGGTTGTGTGTATGTGTGTTTACTTGAACTCAGGATAAAACGGATTGCTCGCCTTTTCCTCGCCGACAGTCGTCAGCGGGCCGTGGCCGGGGCAGATCACGGTGTTGTCTGGCAGCGTGAAGATTTCTTTGCGGTTCGTGGCGAGCGCGTCGGCATACGAAACCATGCCGCCGCCCATGCTGGAGGCGAACAGGGCATCTCCCACGATGGCAACCGGTCGTTCAAGTCCGCTCACGACATAGGTGATGCCGCCTTTCGAGTGCCCCCATGTGCTGCGTGGCTCGATTTTCAGTCCGCCGCTCTCCCAGCACTCAGTCTCACTCAGAGTGAAGGTTTGCGCGCCATCGCACGATTCGCGCTCATGCACGAAGGCGGTGACAGCACCATTGGCGGAGAGTTTTTTGAGGTCGAGGATGTGATCCGGGTGTGTGTGGGTGAGAAAGATCAGACTGAGGTTCAGGCCGTTCTTCTCGATGAACTCGATCATAGGCGACGCATCGGCTCCGGTGTCGAAAGCGACGGCATTTTTGGTTCGCGCATCCCAAACGAGATACGCATTCACCGTCATGTCATGATACGGCGTGTTGAATTGCGCCAGGCCGGACAGTTTCACATCAGCAGGCGTCCATGCTTTATGAGCCATCGTGACGAGAGACGGGCCGTGGAGTTTGAGATGCGGGGCCAGCTTGAGGAGTGACGCTTCGTCAACCGTGCCAGATTTGATTGCGGCGATGGCTTCGGCGCTGACGCCGGCTTTCCCCGCCAGCTCCGCGTCTGTGAGCGCGATTCCGCGCATGCTTTTTGCGATGACGTCATTGAACAAATCTTCGAGGGGAACCGGCATGGGTGCGATTCAAGGCGTTCTGGCCGTGAAGGCAAGATTTTATCTGAAATCAGGCATCATCAGCCGCCTTGCCTGCCGGAACGGGGCGCGTAACATCCGCGCCGCATGCCTGACCTCGACATTCGTGAAATCCATATCCTCCGCGGCCCGAACATCTGGGCGAACTACCCGGTGATGGAGGCGTGGGTGGATCTCGGCAGCCTGAAGGACACCGGATCGGACGAGGTGCCCGGCTTTAACGAGCGGCTGAAGGCCTGGCTGCCGGGCATGATCGAGCACCGGTGCAGCGTGGGCGAACGCGGCGGCTTTTTTCAGCGTCTCGACCGTGGCACTTATCCGGCGCACATCCTGGAGCATGTGACGCTGGAGCTTCAGACCATGGCGGGGCATCCACTGGGCTTTGGCAAGGCCCGCGAGACCTGCGTGGAGGGGCTCTACAAAGTGATCGTCCGTTTCGATGACGAGGTCGTCGCGCAGGAGTGCCTGCGGGCGGCACGTGAGTTGCTTCTCGCGGCTTACACAGGTGGCAGCTACGATGTCGCGGCGGAGGGGAAGCGCC
>JAEUHJ010000223.1 GCA_016795375.1 Verrucomicrobiaceae bacterium | reverse complement strand
CAAATGGCGTGGCTGCGGGAGTTTCGACTCGTCTTCGGCGGTGCCACGCCTGCCACCGCCGCGGTGCTGGCCATTTTCATGGGGGCGATGGGCGCGGGCAGCGCCTTGTTTGGCCGCAAAGCCGAGGCGTCAGCCAATCCGCTGCGGCTCTATGCGCTCATCGAGCTCGGCGTGGGCGTCGCGGCCTTGCTCACCCCCTTGTTGCTCCGGCTGGTGCGTTCACTGTATCTCAGCACCGGCGGCATTGCCGCGCTGGGCCAAGTCACAGCGACGCTGTTGCAGTTGCTCCTTGCCACCCTCGTGCTCGCCCCGCCCTGCCTGCTCATGGGCGGCAGCCTGCCTGCGGCGTTCAAGTGGGTCGAGACGGATCAAGACCCGCAGCGTGGCAGCCTCGGCGTGCTCTATGGCGTGAACACTCTCGGCGCGCTCGCAGGTGTGCTGCTGGGCACGTTCTGGCTGCTGGAACACTGGGGCATCCGTGCCACGGTGGTGACCGCAGCCTTCGTGAATCTCCTCATCGGCGCCGCTGCATGGTGGGTGGCGCGTGAAGCAGAGCCGGCGCGGCCGTTGAAACCAGCACCATCGCAGCCCGAAACATCGACCAATCTGACGACGCGCTTCATCTATCTCGCCGCAGGCATCACGGGTTTCACGTTTTTCCTCAGCGAGCTCGCCTGGTTCCGCCTTCTCGCGCCGTTGCTCGGCAGCTCCGTGTATGGCTTCGGTCTGATCCTCGCGCTCGCGCTTGCAGGCATCGGACTTGGCGGATTGTTGTATCGCGTGGCCTGGGCCTCACGCGCAGGCGCTGTGACGCTTGCTGCTCTTGCACGAGTCGCGGCATGGCAGGCGCTGTTCCTGGCGCTGCCGTGGGCGCTGGGGGACCGCGTCGCCGTCTTCGCCGTTGATGTGAATCAACTGCGCGCCCTCGGTTTGTCCGGCCAGATCGTTGGCTGGACGTTGATCTCCAGCCTGCTCGTGCTCGGGCCGTCCATTCTCGCGGGCGTGCAGTTTCCGCTACTGGTGGGCCTGCTGGGCACGGGAAATCGCGATGCGGGCCGTCATGTCGGCCTCGCCTATGCCGCGAACACTCTCGGTGCCATCACAGGTTCATTGGCCGGAGGCTTTCTCCTGCTTCCCTGGCTCACCGCACCCGGTGCGTGGCGCTGGGTGATGCTTCTGACACTCGCCTTGAGTTTGGGTGCCGCGGTGCTTGGAGCGAAATCAACCCCACGTCGCGTCTGGCCTGTCCTCGCTCTGCTATGGCTCGTCGCGGGCTGTCTGATCTTCATGACGACAGGCCCCTCGGCTGCATGGCGGCACAAACCCATCGGCTACGGCCGTGTCGAAGCGCTGCCGACTTCCATCAATGGCCTGCGCGGATGGCTGAATGCCGCCCGCTGGAAGATCGCGCATGAATTTGAAGGACGCGAAGCCAGCGTGGCCGCTGTCGCCAGCGATGACGGCTGGTGCCTTTATGTAAACGGCAAATCCGACGGCTCCGCCTTTGGCGATGCCGACACGCAGGTGATGCAGGGCCTCGTTCCTGCGATGCTGCATCCAGCGCCGCACCACGCCTTCATCGTCGGACTCGGCACCGGAACCACCGCCGGCTGGGTCGCGGAGGTGCCGGGCATGGAGCGGGTGGATGTGGTGGAACTGGAAACGGGCATGGCAAAATTCGCGCGTGATCACTTCGCACCCGTGAACCGGAATGTGCTGGCGAAGGCGAATGTTCATCTCATCGCCGGCGATGCACGCGAGGCTCTGCTCGCTTCCGGAAGCGGCTACGACCTGATCATCTCCGAACCTTCCAATCCTTATCGTGCCGGTGTGTCCACCTTGTTCACGCGGGAGTTTTACGCGGCGGCCAGAGCCAGGCTCAAAGAGCGCGGCCTGTTCGCTCAATGGGTGCAGGGCTACGAAGTCGATGCGCAGGCCATCCGCCAGGTCTATGCCACGCTCACCGCCGTGTTTCCCCATGTGGAGACCTGGATCTCCGGCCCCAATGACCTCCTGTTCATCGGTCATCTGTCGCCGCCTGCTTATACGCTGGAGCAGTTGCGCGCCCGCATCACGCAACCACCGTATGCCGAGGCGCTGCGACGCGTCTGGCTCTCAAACTCCGTCGAAGGTGTCCTCGCGCATCATCTCGCCTCGCCTGAGTTTGCCCGCAACCTGTCGCAGACAACGCACTCGCACATCAATACCGATGACCGCAACCTGCTGGAGTACGGTTTTGCGCGTGCGCTCTCCAAGGACAACCAGTTCGAGACCACCCAGGTGCTCTCCATGGCGATCACGACGAAGACTGATGTCCCGGCGCACCTCGCTTCTCAAATCGATCGCGATCGAATCACCTACGAACGCCTGCGCATGCTCGCCGCCGACGGCTCCGCCTTTTCGATCCCGGACCATCTCGAAGGCGATGACCAGCGCCGTGCCGGGTCGCTCGCAGCCTTTGCCAGGGGCGATCATGCAGGCGTCCTCACCTCCTGGACCGGCGCCGCGTCCAGTCCCTTCGAGCAGTTGATGCTGCTGGAGTCAACCGCCCGGGCCGGCACAGCCGAAGCCATGCCACCGCTGCTCGCAGCCGTCCACGCCGACTGGCCTGCGGACGCCCGTTTCGCCGCCGCCTTGTCCGCCTTCCGCCACGAATCCCACGACGATGCCGCGTCCCACCTGCTCGACGGCTTCAAAGCCTTGCGCCAGCAGGTCTGGGTGCGCCTGCCTTCGGTGCAGACGGCCCTGTCCCTAGTCCCGCCCCTGGTGGCCGCCAATCACGACCTCGCGCCAGCCTTCATGGAACTCCTGCGCCAGCCCTTTCCGGGCGGTCTCGCCGACCCCGCCCGTCTGAACACCCTGGTCGAAATCCTCCCGCTTCTCGCTTCCGTGCATCAGCTCGAAGTGCTCACCATGTTTGAGCCCCACCCGCCGTGGCAGCGCGAATTCCTGGAGTTCCGGCTCAAAACCTATCGCGCAGCCTCGCATCCGCGCACGCGGCAGGCCGGACAGGATCTGCGGGAATTTCTGCGTCATGCCGGACACCGCCTGGATGATCCCGCCGCCAATGTCCGTTGATGATGCTTGGCCACAAAAAACACAAAGAAGATGTCCCTGCCGAATCCCATCAGACTTTTTGCCCTTTTTGCGTCTCTTTGCGGCCAATCAGTCGCCCTCTCCGGCGAGCCGCTGCCAGACACCAAGATCGAGGCCCTGCCCCGCTCCGCCGCCCTGCCCGCCGACACCCCGGCAAAGGTCGCGCTCGGCCGCCTGCTCTTTTTCGACCCCATCCTCTCCGCCACGCGTGATGTCGCCTGCGCGACCTGCCATCACCCACGTTTTGGCTGGGCGGATGCACGTCCCACGCCCCTCGGCGTTCATGCCATCGGTATCGGACCACAGCGCAGGCTCGCGAAGAACGCGGGCATCCCCCCGCTGACGCGCAACACCCCCTCCATCCTCAACGTCGCCTTCAACGGCATCGAATCCGGCAAACCCTTCGCCCCTTCCAAGTCGCCGATGTTCTGGGACAACCGCGCACAAAGCCTCGAAGCCCAGGCCCTCGCCCCCATCCGCCAGCGCGAGGAGATGCGCGGCGACGTGTGCGGCGAAGCCGAGGCAGTTCCCGCCATGATCGGTCGTATGCAGGCCATTCCCGAATACGTCCAGCGTTTCGACGGCCAGATCACCGCCAACGCAGTCACCAGCGCCATCGCCGCCTATGAACGCACCCTCATCACGCCCGATTCACCCTTCGACCGCTTCATGCGCGGCGACAAAACCGCGCTGACACCCGCCCAACAGCACGGCATGGAGGTCTTCCACAAGGCCGGCTGCTCCCTCTGCCACAACGGCCCCATGCTCAGCGACTACAAGCTCCACGCCATCGGCGTCACCGACAGCAGCACGAGCCGCCACGACTTCCGCACCCCCACCCTGCGCAACCTCAAGCACACCGCCCCCTACATGCACCACGGCGGCCACCCCACACTCGACGACGTCCTTCTCTTCTACGACCGCCTCATGGACCACGCCGCCGAAACCATCGAAGGCGGCGACTCATCCACCCTGCCCCAACTCGATCCGTTGCTGCGGAAGATGAACATGCTGCCCGAGGATCACGAACCCCTCCGTGCCTTCCTCGACGCGCTCAACAGCGATGACTACGACAAGTCCATGCCTCAGCGCGTCCCCAGCGGCCTGCCGGTGTCCGGCACCAGATAATCAGCCTCACGATCCTGATGCGGAGTGGTGACGAGTCGTCGCCGACGACACACCGCTTGACCCCGCGCCTGCCCTCCTCTTAAAAGGGGCGCCGCATGACCTCCGCCGAAGCCCAGTCGCTCCTCCCTCCCTTCCTCGACTTCGTCAAAACCTTGCAGGGCGATGAAAAGAGCGAGGCCCAGACCTTCCTCGACCGCCTGTTCAGGGCTCTCGGCCACGTCGGGGCCAAGGAAGCCGGGGCCACCTTCGAGTATCGCGTGGCGAAGAAGCCTGGCTCATCGCAGCTCTCGTTGTTCTCCGGCGACGACCTCGCCTCCGCACCGAAGCTCAAGGGCGGTGTGAAGTTCGCCGACCTCCTCTGGCCCGGCCGCGTGCTCATCGAGATGAAGTCCCGCGGCGAGAAGCTGGAGAAGCACTACGACCAGCTCTTCTATTACTGGAGCCACATCGTCCCGAAGCGCCCGCCCTTCGCCATCCTGTGCAACTTCGACGAGCTGTGGATCTACGACTTCAACGAGCAGCTCTTCGATCCCGTCGATCGCGTCCGCGTCTCCGAGCTGCCGAAGCGCTGGCTCTCCCTCGGCTTCATCTTCAAGCACCAGGTCAAGCCGCTGTTCGAGAACAACCGCGTCACCGTCACCCGCAACGCCGCCGACCACCCACTCGCCCGAAACGAAAATGAGCAAAGTTCATCTTGGCAGGAATTGGCGCTCGCAGCATGATGGACGAAAGTCTCGAAACATCCAAAATGCCAATCAAGAAAGCCATCGTTGAAGCACCAGAACTGCTGACACTTGCACCTCGTGGAGTCATGCACGGCATCGGTTCACCGAACTGCGTGGCGCAACTCCATTACGAGTCTTCAGGCGGGCGATTGTTCTTTGGCGATGCCATTGCCTGGCTTAAATCTTTGGAACCCAGTTCCGTTGATTTGGTGTTTGCCGATCCACCTTACAACATCAAGAAGGCCGAGTGGGATGACTTCGGGACGATGCACGCCTATGTGAGCTGGTCACGGGAATGGATCACAGAAGCAGCCCGTGTGCTCAAACCCACCGGCACCTTGTATGTGTGCGGCTTCTCCGAAATCCTTGCCGATGTCAAAGTGGCGGTGGCGCATTTGTTCAGCGGTTGCCGGTGGCTCGTCTGGCACTACAAGAACAAAGCGAACTTGGGCAAGGACTGGGGCCGGTCTCACGAGAGCATCCTGCACTTTCGCAAGAGCAGGCAGTTCACCGCCAACATGGACGATGTGCGCATTCCGTATGGTGCCCACACGCTCAAGTATCCTGAGCATCCACAAGCGGAATCAAGCCAGTATGGCAAAGGCCAGTCATCGAAGGAGCGCGACGACTGGACGCCCCATCCTGGCGGAGCGAAACCGAAGGATGTCATTGAAATTCCCACAACCTGCAATGGCATGGGCGAGAAGACTCCGCATCCCACCCAGAAACCGGAAGAACTTCTCAGAAAGCTGGTGCTTGCCTCCAGCAATCCCGGCGACCTCGTGCTTGATCCCTTCTCAGGTTCCGGGACGACGCTCGTCGTTGCAGACCAGCTCGGGCGCAAATGGTTAGGCTGTGACAACTCGCCTCAGCACAATGAGTGGGCGATTCAACGGCTGGAACGCGGGATCAAGAAGTCAGTGCTGGAATGGATCGAACATGATCGGCGGACCGCTCAGCGGAGGGAGAGCATTCGATGACACTCAAGAGCCTTGTCGCCCATGTCACAGACAAAGAACGCTTCACGAAGCTGGAAGACTTCGTCGATTTTGCGACCGCCTTCCTCGAGTTTTCCGCCACTGGATTGCAGGCGGTGATTGTTTCGCGGAATGAGCCTCAGTACAACTTCTGGCAGTTCAAAGGCGACGGAAGCTTTAACGTCAGTCGTCCGGTTAATTCCAACCTGATGTATTTGCCTGCGGATGCCGGAAAGGCATTCAAGCACTTCCTCCCGTTGCTTTCCGCGGCGCGTGCATCAGTGGCAGCTTCGGCAGCCAATCGCATGACGCTGAACCGGACCATCTACACGCTCCAGCAGTGCATAGGCATCGCCTTGGACGGCCTGCCGGCCGGTAAATCAAACACCGCCCGCAAGATCAACGGTGACTTGTTTGAGCGCCTGATTCGTCTGACGTTGCTCCGCGCCCAAATTCCTTGCACCACAGGCGTCATCAAGGTTCCCGTAACTGTTGACGGAGCCGTGGCTTTTGAGATGAACTACCAGCATGATCTCATCATCAAGCAAGGTGAGCTGGTTAAAGCGATTGGCTCCGTGAAGACCAGCAGCAAGGACCGGCTCGACAAGGTGTTTATGGACAAGTTTCTCTTCAACCGGCTCACATCTTCTCATGTGCCGCATGTGGCGATCTTCTTGAACGATGTGCAAAGGAAGGGGGCCTCACCCCGCGACTATGGCATCAGCGCCACGTTTCTTCCCGATCACTTCAAAGGCTACACCGTGAAGCTCAATCCATTGGATGGCGTCTATTACTTCGACATTCGTCCCAACATGCGGACCGAGCCGATCCTGAAAGATCATATTCGGACATTTGATCACTTCTTGTTCAACGACGTTTGGGGCTTCCTGGATCACAGAGGAGTTCCCGCCAAAATCGAATGACGTAAGCGCAGGAGCCGACGAAGAAGCAGATGCGGGCGGTGGCGCTGCGGCAATTGCGGCGGGAGACGATGGCGAAGCTCGACTGGTCCCTGCGCGATCTCTACCGCAGCCTGGAGGAACCCGGCGCCAATCCGCTGCGCGAGGCCCACGCCGCGCTCGACGCCGCCGTGCGCGCCGCCGTGCGCGCCGCCGTGCGCGCCGCCTACGGCATGGGCAAGAACGACGACATCCTCACCCATCTCCTGACCCTCAACCACGCCTGCGCCGAAAAGGAAAAGTCTGGGGAGAAGATCACCCCGCCCGGCCTGCCCCTGCCGCCGGACGAACACGCCGCCTTCATCACCGGGGATTGCATCGAAGCGCCAGATCTTTGAGGGGGGGGCGACGATGCGTAGCCCAAACAAAACTGCCTTGGCGACGAATCGTCGCCTCTCCCGAGCGGAAACGGGAGCGCAGCATGCCAGCATCGCCAGCCATCCAGTGACAGCCTGAAATCTCAACGACCCCGCCCCCAGTCTCAACAAGGGGCGGATTCAACCATCGTTTCTCAAAAATGAGGTCATGGTGCCCATGAGATGACCTCATATCCTGGGCAATGTGACCCAACATAAGGGCCGATGTCAGCCAACATCATGGGCAATGTCAGCCGACATCTTTCTCGAAACCCTCAACAGCGACGACTACGACAAATCCGTCCCGCAGAGCGTCCCCAGCGGCCTCCACGTCCCCGGCACCCCGCCTCGCCACCCGTAGCTGCCAGGGAACGGTTCTCCTCCCACCACCACCTGTCAGCCAGGAGCGATTTAATAATCTCAACAACCCGCCCCCCGTTTCAATTGAGAGCGAACGCTGCCGTTCACTGTCAAAAATATGCCCCTATGCCGGGTCATGTGAGCCAATTCGTCGCGCCATGAGTCCACGTTGGTCAGGAAGATTCCCGCACGCGGCCACGTAGTCGTGCGATGCCGCCCCGCTTCCTGCTGCCCGTCCTCCTTTTCACCCAAATTCTCCCGGCCCAAACCCACACCATTCCCGCAGACCGGCCCCGCGCGCGTCCCCCATCCGCGCTCACCGGCCTGGCGGACTGGGAAAAGGGGGAGCAACTCCTCAAACGCATCCATGTCCCCCCCGCCCCGGTGCTTTCAGCGCAGGACGAGGCGAAGACCTTCAAGCTCGCACCCGGCTACCGCGCCGAACTCGTCGCGTGCGAGCCGCTGGTGCAGTGCCCGATCTTCTTTGAGTTCGATCCCGAGGGGCGCATCTGGGTGGTCGAGTATCAGGGCTACATGCGCGACGTGCAGGGCAGCGGCGAGGGCGATCCCATCTGCCGCGTCGTCGTGCTCACCGATGAAAATGGCGACGGCAAGGCCGACAAGAGCACCGTCTTCCTCGACAAGCTTGTCATGCCCCGCAGCTTCGCCTTCGTGAAAGGCGGCATCTTGCTGCAAGAGCCGCCGAAGCTGTGGTTCTGCGCCGACAAAGACGGCGATCTGCGCTGCGACGAACGCACGCAAGTCGGCACGATGGGCGTCGGCGGCAATCCGCAGCACACGGCGAACGGTTTGCGTCGCGGCATCGACAACTGGCTGCACTGCGCCGACTGGCCGCATCGCTACCAATGGAAAGACGGCAGGCTCATCGACGAGCCCACGCTGCATCGCGGCCAGTTCGGCGTGAGCTTCGATGAAACGGGCCGCTTCATCTCCTGCTACGAAAACAGCGCCATGAACATGGACCTCCTGCCTGCCGAGGCATTGATGAGACACCCAAACCTCGCCAAACTCGCGCAGCGCGGCGGTCGCGGCGGCTTCGGCGTGAATGTGAACGTCGCCAAAGATGCCGCGGAATGTTTTCCCATCCGCGTCACGCCCGCCGTCACGCTCGGTGCGCTCGAACTCCGCGATGACGGACGCCTGCGCACCTACACCATCGTCTCCGGCACCTGCTTTTACGATGGAGACCAATTCCCGCCCGAGATGTATGGCAACGTCTTCGTGCCCGACTCCGCCGGTCATCTCGTCGGCACCTTGAAGCTCGATGGCGGCACGCACCCGCACGCCACACGCTTCTTTCCGCCCGAGCAGGAACTCATCGCCAGCACCGACGAACGCTTCCGCCCCGTGAATGCCCGCGTCGGCCCCGACGGCGCTCTTTATCTCGCCGACATGTATCACGGCATCATCGAGCACGTCATCTTCATCGTCCCCTGGCTCACGAAGCAGATCGAGCAGCGCAAACTTTACGAAGGCAACGATCACGGCCGCATCTGGCGCATCGTGCATGAGAATGGGATGAAGCGGGAGAAAGGGAGTGATGGAGACTTGGTAAAGATGCTCGGACATCCAAATGGCTGGCAGCGAAACACGGCACAGCGCTTGCTCGTCGAACGCGGCGAGGACATTGGCGATCCGAATCGCTTCGAGACGCCGCTGCATCGTCTGCATGCGCTTTGGACGCTCGAAGGCATGGGCAAGCTCACGTCGGCGCATCTTCAAAAAGCTGCGAAGGATGCTGATCCTCGTGTGCGAGCCACCGCAGCCCGGCTTGGAGCTGAAATCGTGCTCACAGATGAAGCGGATGCCAGCGTGCGACTTCACGCGTTGCTCTCACCGAAGCCGCTTCCGGCCATCGCGGGGCATCTGACGCGTCACGAAGACGATTTGAGCCGCATCGCGGCCATGACGTCGATTCACGGCAAGGAGATCGCATTGTTGGAGCTGCTGCTGAAATGGCATCAAAGCACCGCGCATCGCGTGGAGACGCTGAAATTGCTCTCGCAGCTCGCGTGCTTGGATGGCAAGGCGGAGGTGCTTTTCGCGAAAATGGCCGAAACGGCGATTTGGCAGCGTGAGGCCTTGTTGGATGGTTTTCTCACCTCGCAGGCCAAAGTGACGTTGAAGGCCAAACCGGCGTTTTTGGACGAAATGGCCGCGAATCGCGACATCGCGGCGCGTGAGCGGCTTCAAAGACTGCGCATGGCCTTGAACTGGCCTGGTGCGGAGAATGCGATGCTTTCTAAACGCAAGCAACTGCTCAGCGAAACCGCGAAACAGCAGATCGAACGCGGCGCGGCGGTTTACCAAAGCGTTTGCGGCCTGTGTCATCAGCCCACGGGCTTTGGCGTGGCGAATGTCGCGCCGCCGCTCGCAGGCAGCGAGTGGGTCACGGGCGAGCCGGAGCGGCTCATCCGCATCGCGTTGCACGGATTGTATGGCGAGATCGAGGTGAACGGCCAGAAGTGGAACCTCGCCATGCCGGGACAAGGAATGAACCCGCTGCTCGATGACTCGAAGCTCGCCGATGTGCTCAGCTACATCCGCAACGCGTGGGAAAACGAAGCCGCGCCCGTCACCGTCGCGCAAATCACCGCCGTGCGTGAGCAAACAAAGGACCGCAAGATGCTGTGGACGGCGGACACGCTCATGCAGGTCGATCTCGGTGCCGAAAACGCCATCCAAGCCGATGCTGGCGGCGTTTTGCACCTGTCCGCCAGCGCCGCGAAGACCTACGGCCAGAAGCTCGCTTATCGCCCCTCGCTCGATGTACTCGCGCCCTGGCGCATCGAAACCGACGTCGCCGAATGGACGATCCAAATCCCTGCTGATGGCGACTACGAAGTCCTCGTCACGCTCGCCGCCGATGAAGCCTCCGCTGGTGATTCCTATGTCGTTGAAGCCGAGACCGCGAGCCTGCAAGCCACCGTGAAAGCCACCGGCGGTTACGAAACCTTCGCCGAGCAATCCGCAGGCTCCTTCAAGCTCAAAGCCGGCGTGCAAAAGCTCCTCATGCGGCCAGAGGGAGCGCTCAAACAGGAGCTGGCGGACGTGCGTGCCGTGCGACTGCGGCGGAAATAGGCGACAGTGCGGAATACTCGCGCTCCCGGGTTGCGGCGGCGGATTCTCCGGTCTATCTCGGCGGGTGGAAGACACCGACTACAAAGTCAGACTTGAGATTTTTGAAGGCCCGCTGGACCTGCTGCTCTACCTCATCAAAAAGGAGGAGATCGACATCTACAGCGTGTCGCTGGAGCGCATCACGAAGCAATACCTCGAATACATCGACACGTTCAAGGCGCTGAACATCGAGCTGGCGAGCGAGTTCATCGTGATGGCGGCCAACCTGATGTACATCAAGAGCCGCGAGCTGCTGCCCAAGGACGTGCAACCACCTGAAGAGGACGCCGAGGAAGGCGATCCGCGCTGGGAGCTGATCCGCCAGCTCGTCGAATACAAGAAGTTCAAGGAGGCCGCCCAGTTCCTCGGCGTGCAGGAGGTGAAGGGCGACGAACTCTTTGTCACGACGCCGGAGCTGCCCGATCTGGAGGCACCCGTCGTCGGCATCGGCCAGGTGGGCATCTTCGACCTCATCCGCGCCTTCCAGCGCATCCTGAAGCGCTTCGAGAACGCCAGCGACTTCCGCGAGATCGTCAACGACCGCTTCACGGTGGCCGACAAGATCGAGCACCTGCTCGAAATCGTGCCCGTGGGCGGCCGCGTGAAGTTCGAGGAGCTCTTCAGCGCCGTCGCCAGCCGCGGCGAGATGATCGTGACCTTCCTGGCGATGCTGGAGCTGATCAAACTCAACCACCTGCAAGTCGAGCAGGAGCAGTTGCTCGGCGAGATCGTGGTGGTGAGGCCGGCGGTGTAGCACCATCGCCCCGATGGCTGCTCCCAAACCGCGAGCGAGACGCTTGCACTACTTCCCCTTTGCCACCGGCGCTGGCGTCGGCATCCGGGTGAGACGCGTGGCTGTGCCAAACACCCAGAACAGGCCGCCGATGCTGCCGATCAAGATCAACGCCGCCACCCCGGTCCAAAGACCGGGGAGCAGTGGTTTGTGAAGGCGGCGGCGTCTTGCCATCACAAAATCTGACACGGCTTGCCGCGCTGCGCCAGTGCGGCTATGATCCATTCTCTTTTGCTTTTAACGCGAATGGCCACCAATGACCGCGAATGTTCACGAATAAGAGCCCGCAGGCCTGAATTCGAGGCCATTCGTGGAAATTCGCGCTGATTCGCGTTTCATGTCCCTCTGAATCGATTTCTTGAAGATGCTTCCCTGGCTCAACAACGACCGCTTCCCCCTCTACCTGGCCCCCATGGCCGGGGTGACGGACGTGATCTTCCGCCGTCTGTGCAAGGAACAGGGCGCTGATGTGATGGTGACGGAGTTCGTCAGCGCGGAGGGCATCCTGCAGCGTGACGACCGCACGCGGCACTACACAGAGTTCGATGACGGGCAACGCCCGGTCGGGGTGCAGCTTTTCGGCTCCGACGGCGTGCGCATGGGCGAGGCGGCGCGGAAAATCATCGACTGGAAACAGCCGGACTTCATCGACATCAACTTCGGCTGCCCGGTGAACAAGGTGGTGGCAAAGAACGGCGGCTCATCACTGCTCAAGGACTGCCCATTGCTCGCCAGCGTGGCGCGGGAGGTTGCGAAAGCGGTGCCTATTCCGGTGACGGCGAAGATGCGCATCGGCTGGGATGCGAATCATGTGAATGCCGTCGAGGTGGCGAGGATTCTCGAAGATTGCGGCATGCGGGCGATTGCCGTGCATGGCCGCACACGCGCACAAGGCTACACCGGCCTGGCCGACTGGGACGTGATCGGCCAGGTGGCCGACGCGGTGAAGATTCCGGTCATCGGCAATGGCGACATCGCCAGCGGCCAGGATGTGGAGGTGCGCCGCGCGCAAACCAACGTGAAGGGCATCATGATCGGCCGCGCGGCGATGGCGAACCCGTGGGTTTTCAAGGAAGCGAAGCATTACCTCTCCACCGGCATGCACGCCGAGCCGGCCAGCGTGCAAGACCGCTTCAACTTCATGCGCCGCCATTGCCAGATGGCACTGGAGCGCAACGCGCACATGCAGCAGCTGCAGACGATGCGCGCCATGCGCAACCGGCTCATGAACTACACGAAGTCGATCCCCGGCGGCAAATGGCTGCGCCAGCGCTTCGGCACCATCGGCAGCGTGATGGAGCTGGAGGACATCTTCGCCGCGTATCTCGACCACCAAGCCACGCACATCCACGAACACGCGGCGGATGGCGAGGCGTGAGGCGCGTCATTTCGCGAAGACGCCCTTGAGCCACTCATCCACGACCGGCGTGGCGGCATAGGCGGGATCGCCCATCCTGCGGTTGATTTCCGCGTGGCCGACGAGGCCGCGTCCATCGAAGCCTTTGACGACGGCGGGTGTCTCCGCTTTGCGCAGGGCCTCCCCGAGCGCCTTGGATTGCGCGGCGCCGTCCACACGCTGCACATGCAGGATGAGGAATGAAGGCGCGTTCGGCGCGGCGGCGTGGAACGTCGGAGAAAGAGCCCTCT
Source organism: Verrucomicrobiaceae bacterium (assembly GCA_016795375.1). Lineage (GTDB taxonomy): Bacteria > Verrucomicrobiota > Verrucomicrobiia > Verrucomicrobiales > Verrucomicrobiaceae > Prosthecobacter. The sequence goes on along the minus strand of JAEUHJ010000223.1, from coordinate 7,098 downwards.
GCCGCCCCGGATCAGTGCCGAAAGCCGCGATGTAAGTGTCGTGCATGAGTTCCCCGCCTTCGGCGATCTGGCGCGGCACATCGTAGCAAGCGCCATCGAGCGGAATCACGCCACGCAGGGATTTGGCACCCAGTTCGGCCCTTTTAAGGTAACGCATGTCCGTGCCGACGAGCGCCACGAGATGCGCGCCGGCGCTGTGGCCCATCAGGGCGACACGTCTGCCATCAAAGCCGAGTTTCTCCGCGTTCTTGATGAGATAGGCGATGGCATCAGCGACATCCTGCGCCTGATCCTCGACCTTGCAGTTGGGAACAAGCCGGTAGCCGAGCGAGGCGAAGGCGTAGCCCTGCTGCAGGTAGTGCGCGGCCTTCTCCCCGGCGGAGAGCTCCTTGCTACCACGCTTCCAACCCCCGCCATGAACGTAGATGACGAGCGGCGAGCCCGGAGCCGCAGGCTTCCAGTAGTCGAGCTTTTGCAGCGGATCATCGCCGTAGCTCATCTCCTGTTTACCAGAAGGAGCGGAGGGTTCCTGTCGTTTCGTGAACAACTCACGCAAGCGGCCGCCAGGCTGGGCGTGAACAGATGATATGGCCCAAAGGGAGGACAGCAGGATCAGGATTCGGAACATGGCATGATCTGAAATACCGTTCCTGACCGATGGTTGCCGGAAATTTTGCTCCTGCGGCGGGAATGCAAAGACTGAAATTGCTTTTGCCTGTCGCGGGTGATGTGTCACTGGAGAGCAACCCTTCCCATCCCCTTCCCTCGCCCGCGTTTCATGACTTTCTCCAATCCCTGGTTCATCGCCGCGCTCGTCGGCGTGCTCGGCGTGTTTCACGTCGAGCTGGTCGCCACGTTTCTCAATCTGGCGCAGTTCCGCCATGCGCTGCCGGAACGGCTGAAGGCCATTTTCTCCGGGGAAACGGTGCAAAAGGCGGCGGAGTATGCCGCCGCGTCATCGCGGGTGGACTTACTGCGCAGCGCGGTGTCGCTGGCGGCGCTGATAGCATTCTGGTGGGGCGGCGGGTTCGACTGGTTGCAGCGCTGGAGCACGGCGTGGGGCTGGGGCGGGATCCAAACAGGTGTGGCGGTGATCGGGCTGCTGATCCTCGCGCAAAATGTACTCTCGTTGCCTTTCGATGTGTGGGACACGTTCAAGGTGGAGGCTGAGTTCGGCTTCAACCGGATGACGGCGGGCACGTTCATCTCGGACCGCGTCAAGGGGCTGGTGCTGAGCGCGCTGCTGGGCGGGCCGCTGCTGGCGCTGGTGCTGTGGTTTTTCCAGACACAGAAGCTCGCGGCGCTCTACGCGTGGCTGACGGTGGCCGGTTTCAGCATCGTGATGGCCTGGGTGGCGCCCAGGCTGCTGATGCCGCTTTTTTTGAAGTTCAAACCGCTCGAAAACGGCACGCTGCGCGAGGCGCTGCTCGCCCTGGCCGCCCGCTTGAAATTTCCCGTCGTCGATGTGTCGGTGGTGGACGGCTCGCGCCGCAGCAGCAAGGCGAACGCGTTTCTCTCCGGCTTCGGCAAGAACAAACGCATCGCCTTGTATGACACGCTGGTTGAAAAACACTCGCAGGCCGAACTGGAGGCGATTCTCGCGCATGAGATCGGGCATCACAAATGCCGTCATGTGCCGAAGCAGCTCGCGCTCGGACTGCTGGAGACGGGGCTGCTGTTTTTCCTGCTGCACGCGGCGCTGCAATCGCCCGCGTTTTTCACCGCCTTCGGCGTGGCCGGCATGCCGCTGGGACTCGGCCTGGTGCTGTTCAGCATCCTCTATTCGCCCGCCAGCCTGTTGCTCGGCCTGGTGAGCAGCGCGTCGAGCCGGAAGCATGAACTTGAGGCGGATGCCTTTGCCAAAACGGCCTGTGGCGGACAGCCGCTCATCGAGGGGCTGAAAAAACTCTCGGTGGACCACCTTTCGCATCCGAATCCGCATCCGCTGACCGTCTGGCTGCATTATTCACACCCGCCCGTGGGCCAGCGGCTGGCCGCGCTGGAAAACTGAGGTGCGGGACATCTCTCGCATGTTTGATAAATAGCGCCCTCCTCCGGCGTAGGCTCTCCCAACACCCCTTACTCCATGAAAAGCCCCCTGCGAGCTTCTCTCCTCTATCTTGTCATCACCTCCGCGCATTTTGCTGCCCGGGCCAACCCTGCGCCCGTGGCGCCCGCCGCCACTCCTGCTGCCCCGGCGGCGGCCGCAGCTCCTGCGTCAGGCATCGACTTCATCCGCGATGTGCAGCCGATCTTTGAGAACAAGTGCCTCGAATGCCACAACCCGGCCAAGATCAAAGGCAAGCTGCTCATGGACACCGCCGCAGCACTCCTCAAAGGCGGCGACAGCGGCCCCGCCCTCGTCGCTGGCAAACCTGATGAGAGCGAACTCATCAAGCGCGTCGTCCTGCCGAAGGACCACGACGACATCATGCCCCCGAAAGGCGCCCCGCTCGCCGCGAACGAGATCGGCGTGCTGAAGCGCTGGATCAGCGAAGGCGCGAAGTGGCCGCAGGGACTGACCCTGCAATACAAGACACCGGAGCAGCGCAAGACCATGGCCGAGCTGCAAAAGAAGCTGCCTTCTTTGAAGAACCTGCAGATCTTTCCTGAACGCTATGCCCTGGAGACAAAACGTGATTTCCACCGTGTCGTCGTGCTCGCCACCTTCCGTGATGCCACGACCAAGGACGTCACTGACGCCTGCGGCCTCCGCGTGGCCGATCCGAAGATCGCCGCGCTCGACGGACTCACCTTGAAGCCCGTCGCAGATGCGGGAGCCACGGAAGTCGTCGCCACGCTCGGCAGCATGACCGTGAAGGCGCCCGTGAGCGTCAAGGACGGCACGAAAGACCGTGCGGTCTCCTTCCGCCTGGACTGCATGCCGGTGTTCATGCGCGGTGGTTGCAATCAAGGCGGCTGCCACGGCGCCGCCCGCGGCAAGGACGGCTTCCGCACCTCTCTCTTCGGCATGGATCCGGCCGGTGACTTCACCCGCATCACCCGCGAGATGCCCGGACGCCGCATCAACCTCGCCATTCCCGAGGAGAGCACGCTCATCGAAAAAGCCGTCGGTGCCGTGCCGCACTCCGGCAACCAGTGCTTTGAGCCTGACTCTGTTTACAACAAGGCGCTGCTTGAATGGATCGCCGCAGGCGCGCAGGACGACAAACCGGACGTGGCCAAATGCACCGGCATCGAAGTTTATCCCTCGCAGATCGTCATGGAGGGCAAAAATGCCACGCAACAGATCACCGTGCGCGCCACTTACTCCGATGGCAGCGACCGTGATGTGACAAACCTCGCCCTGTTCATGTCGAACAATGACCCCACCGCGACCATCAGCAAAGACGGTCTCGTCACCTCCGGTGATCGCGGCGCGGCCTTCATGCTGGCCCGCTTTGACGTTTACTCCGTCACCGCCCAGGTGCTCGTCATTCCCGGCCAGCTCCAATACGAGCGCCCGAAGCTCGCCGAGACGAACTACATCGACCAGCTCGTCAATGAGAACCTCCACAAGCTGCGCATCCTGCCCTCCGGCACCTGCTCGGACGAGGAATTTGTGCGCCGCGTCTTCATCGACATCGCCGGTGTGTATCCCGAGGCCAATGACATCCGCGGCTTCATCGCCGATAAAAATCCAGACAAGCGCGGCGCGCTCGTGGACAAGCTGCTGGAGCGCAAGGAGTTCACCGAGCTATGGGTCATGAAATGGGCCGAGTTGCTGCAGATCCGCTCCTCCATCAACAACAACCAGCCACCCTTCTACAAGAACGCGCTGCTCTACTACAACTGGCTCTCCGAACGCATCGGCAAGAACGTCCCCATCAACGAAATCGTCGTCGAGCTGCTCTCCGCCACCGGCGGCACTGTCAGCAGCCCGGCGGTGAATTTCTACCAGACCGAGCTCGACCAGCTCAAGCTCACCGAAAACGTGGCGCAGGTCTTCATGGGCATGCGCATCCAATGCGCCCAGTGCCACAACCATCCCTTCGACCGCTGGACGATGGACGACTACTACGGCTTCAAGGCATTCTTCTCCCAGATCGGCCGCAAGCAAACCGATGACCCTGCCGAGGTCATCGTGTACAACAGCAAGGGCGGCGAATCCCGCCATTTCCTGACTCAGGCCGTCATGAAACCGAAGTTCCTCGGCGGCGAAACGCCTGAGATGAAGCCGGGCGAAGACCGCCGCAAGATCCTGGCCGACTGGATGGCATCCCCGCGCAATCCTTTCTTTGCTCGCAACATCGCCAACATCATCTGGGCCCACTTCACCGGCGTCGGTGTCGTCGAGCCGGTCGATGACGTCCGTGTCTCCAACCCGCCGTCCAATCCTGAGCTGCTCACCGCCCTGGCGCAGCACCTCACCGACTACAAGTATGACATGCGCAAGTTCGTGCGCGACATCTGCACCTCCCAGACCTACCAGCGCACCACAAAGGTCAACGAGACCAACGCCGGCGACAAAAAGAACTTCTCCCACGCCCAGGTCCGCCGTGTGCGCGCCGAGATCCTTCTCGACTCCATCTCGCAAATCACCGAGACGCCGAACAAGTTCCAAGGGCTGCCCCTCGGCGCCCGCGCCGTGCAGATCGCCGACGGTGCCGTGACGAACTATTTCCTCACCACCTTCGGCCGCGCCAAGCGCGAATCCGTCTGCTCCTGCGAAGTGAAGATGGAACCCACGCTCTCCCAGGCGCTGCATCTGATGAACGGTGACGCCGTCAATGACCGCATCAAGCAGGGCCGGGTCGTCGCCAGGATGGTGCAGGAGAAGAAAAGCGACCGCGAAATTGTCGAGGACCTCTTCCTCCGCGTCTTCGGCCGCATGCCGAACGACAAGGAATGGTCCGCCACCCAGCAGGCCATCGCCGCCGACCCTGGCGGCCGCCAGCTCGTCTTCGAAGACCTCTTCTGGGCGCTCCTGAACTCCAAGGAGTATTACTTCAACCACTGACCTGTACCGCGGAATTCCAAAGGGCGCGCCGGATCACCCGGCGCGCTTTTTTTGCGCCTCGATCCTCATTTGATCCCCGCCATCAGCTTCGTGACCGGCTTTGCCAGCAGCAACAGTACCAGGCCCGAGACGCCCGATGTGACCACCACATCCATGAATCGCGCGGGCATCTGTGCCGTGGCATCCCCCGTCACCTCACCGGCCAGCAATCCGGCCAGGATGTTCCCCAGGGCGCTGCCGAGAAACCAGACACCCATCATCTGCCCGGTCAGGCGCGGCGGGGAGAGTTTTGTCACGGCGCTCAGTCCCACCGGACTCAGGAAAAGCTCCCCGAGCGTGTGAATCAACACCACCAACATCAGCCACGTCGGCCAGACCGGACCGGTGACCAACGCACGCCGCGCCGCCCACGCTGCCACGGCAAATCCCAGCGCCAGCATCAGCAGCGACCACGAGACTTTCATCGTCAGCGAAGGCGACCGGTCACGTTTTGCCAGCCACGCCCACAAACCGGCCACCACGGGAGCCAGCGCGATCACACACAGCGGATTCAGCGCCTGAATCCAGCTCGCAGGCACCTCCCATGAGCCGAATTGCCGGACGGTGAAGCGCTCCGCAAAGAGGCTGAATGACGACCCCACCTGCTCAAACCCCGCCCAAAACAACGCCGAGGCGCAAAACAGCAGCACGATGACGACCAGCCGCTTCGACTCGACAGCCGTCAATCCCGCCAGCAGAAAGGCCCAGAGGAAGTAGAGCAATGCGACACCACCGATGATCCACGCCGTCCACTGCGCGAGCCTTTGCGCGTTGAGCGGCACGATCCCGCTCACGCACAGCGCAGTCAGCACCGCCACGACGGCCAGCCCCCCCCAGAACAACAGCCAATCGCGTCGCAGATTCTGTCCCTCATGCTCCAGACGCGCCCCGATGTGCGCCACATGCCGGTGCGTGATCTTGAACTGCACCAGGCCGAGGAACATGCCTGCGGCCGCGGCTGAAAACCCCCAGCGCCAGCCGATTTCCTCCCCCAGCCACCCGCAGATCAACTGGCCGAAAAGCGCGCCCAGATTGATACCCATGTAAAACAGCGTGAAACCTGAATCGCGACGCGCCCCGCCCTCAGGATATAGCTGGCCCACCAGAGCGCTCATGTTCGACTTCAAAAGCCCCGACCCGAGCGCCACGATGACCAGCCCGATGAAAAATGCCTCGGTGCGGTGAATGCCCAGCACCACATGACCGAGGGCGATCGTGACACCGCCCCACCACACCGCCGACTTCGCACCCATCAACCGGTCCCCCGCCCATCCTCCCGGCAGCGCCACCATGTAAACCAGCGCGGTATAAAGCCCGTAGATCGCCGCCGCCATCTCATCGGTGAGTCCCATGCCTCCGTTCTTCACCTCTGCCACCATGTACAGCACCAGCAACGCCCGCATGCCATAATAGCTGAAGCGTTCCCACATTTCCGTGAAGAACAACGTGTAGATGCCGCGAGGGTGGCCGGTCGGTTCGGAGGTCATGGCGATGAAGACCGCCATCCAAGGCGGGTCGCGGAAAAAACGCGAGCTTTTCCTCATACGAATCGGCCGGCCGCGCTCCATGCTTGGGTATGTTGTTCTCGCTTGAGCGTGCCAAAAGGCTCCCTCGTCGCGCCTCGTCGCGCTGAAAGCGTGAACAACGCACAAAAAGACTCAACCCGCAGCCACGAACTTCGCCTTGAACTTCACCAACGCGGCCTGAACCAGCGGATCTTTGTAATAATCATCGTCGGGCTTCGGAGCGGGCGGTTCTTCCGCGACCGGAGCCTTCTTCGGCTCCTCCTTCGGCGCAGACCTGGCCTCCACTTTCGGTTCAGGCTTTGGTTTCACCGCCGCAGGCGGTTCATCCGTCAATCCAAGTCCGATCTCCGAAAACGCAGGTGCTTTCAGGCCCGCGTCGAGCACAAGTTCGAACTTCATCGCCTGCCCGAGCATCTCCTGGGCAAGCCCTTCGAGAAAACTCAACTGCGCGGGCCGCATGAGGCTGTCGCGGGCAAATCCTTCCGTCGTGGGGAAGCCGACCTTGATGACCTTGCCCGTGATGCCAAGCAGCGCGGCCGCCTGCAACCATGAAACCGCCAGCGGACGACGCTC
>JAEUHJ010000161.1 GCA_016795375.1 Verrucomicrobiaceae bacterium | reverse complement strand
TGCGCGTCCCCAATTCCTGACCCCACCCCGTATCCGAAGAATCATGGCCGTTGTCCTCCGTCTCCGCAAAGAAGGTGCCAAGCACCGCCCGGTGTTCCGCATTGTCGCCGCCGACAAGCGTTTCCCGAAGGAAGGCCGTTTCCTCGAGATCCTCGGCACCTATGACCCGCAAAAGGGCCTCAAAGGCGCGACCGTGAATCTGGAGCGCGTGAACGCGTGGATCGCCCAGGGCGCCAAGCCCTCTGAAACGGTGGCCAGCATCATCAAGAACGCCGCCGTCCCGGCGTAAACCGCCATGGACGCGCCGGAAGCCCTCCGCGAGTTCCTTTCGTATGTGGTGGCGAACCTGATCGACCACCCGCAGCAGGCGACCATCGCCATCGGCACCAATGTGAACGGAGCCGTCACCTACCGCGTGCGGCTCGCCCCGGATGACGTACGGCATGTGATCGGCAAAAACGGCATGACCTTGAGCGCGATCCGCTCCCTGCTCAACACAGCGGCGGCGAAGCACGGGATCAAAACTTCCCTCAAAGTCGGCTCGGCACGCGAGGAGGACGCGGAGGCATCTGACGCGATCGCCGAAGAAAAGCAGGCATGAGGTTCAGACGCATCTGCTGCCCGCCCACCAGCCCAAAGCGGCAGCGATGACACCGAGAATGACACTGCCGGCGGCATTGCACACCGCCAGCCAGGAATGCTGGTTCACCAGCAGCAGCCACGAGTCATTCGCCAGCGTGGAAAAGGTGGTGTAGCCGCCCAGCAAACCAGTGGCCGCGAAAAGCCACGGGCCGCCGCCCTTTTCCCGCATCGCAGGCCATGCGCAGATGAAACCAAGGGTGAAGCTGCCGAGGATGTTCGTGGCAAAAACGCCCCACGGAAAGACTGCCTTGGGCAGGAGACGTGCCGCGCCGATCATGGTGAAATAGCGCAGCACGGAACCGAGGCCGCCGCCAAGAAAGACAAGAAGGACGTTGCGCATGACTCAGGCAGACCCGGCCTCCCCATGCTGTTGTCGTGCCCCGCCCACCGTCTGCGGGGCGATGCGGGCCCGCCAGATGTAGCGCTGGAAGAGAACCTTCACGCTCGCCGTCATCGGCACGGCGAGGATCGCGCCGAGCAGGCCGCCCAGCAGCAGCGCCCACACGAGCACGGAGGCGATCACCGTCATCGGATGCAGGCCCACGGCCTCGCCCACGATGCGCGGGGTGATGAAAAAGCCGTCGATCTGCTGCACGATCACAAACACCGCCGTCACCGCCAGCGGCATGGCCCACCACGGGTCGGCCGGGATGAAGGAGCCGCCGCCCTGCACGGACGCGATGATCACCGCGGGGATCCAGCACATGGCGATGCCGAGGTAGGGGATGATGCCCAGCACGCAGAGCGCCAGGCCGATGAGCAGGCCGAAATCGAGGCCCAGTACCATGAGGCCGATGCCGGTGGCGATGCCGTTGATGACGCTCACGAACAACTGGCCGCGGAAAAAGGCGATGAGGTAGCCGTTGATCTCCGTCAGGCAGCTCACGACCTCGTCTTTGAAGGAGGAGGCCCGCAGCGGCAGATAGTCCGACCAAGCCTCCTTGATCTTCGCGCTCTCGATCAGGAAGTAATAGAGGTAGAGCGGCACGATAACAAATGAGAGCAAGAAGCCCAACACACCTATAAAACCGCCAACGCCCGTTTTAGCAGATGACCACAGATAAGGTGTCAACGACTTCATCCACTTGCCTTCCAAAAAGGCCTCCACGTCTAAATCAAAGTTCGATTCGGCAACCTCTTCTGCCTCCGTTTTTGGCTCTTTGGTATGACTGCTTACAGGACTCGGTTCAGGGGGGGGGGCAGCGGGGCTATTCCCTTGTTTTTGACCACTTATAGAGAGCTTCTTAATTCCGGCCATCTTGGACGTGATCTTGCCGAAGAGGTCCTCGGCGTTCTTTCCAGCTGCATTGAGCCACTGTATAATTAGTGGAGTCTCAGGTAATAACTCGATACCGAATTTCTTTTTGACGTGTATCGCAAAATCAAAGACTGCGTTTCTGGCCTTTTGTGAATGCTCTGGTATGCGTTTAGTTTGCTCACCAATTTGATGAATTACCTTTGGGGCAATCCACAAGGTGAGAGCCAGCAGTGCCGCCGAAAATACAACAAAAAACGCTGACACGGACTTCTGGCGGCTATAACCGCGTTTTTCGAACCACTTTACACCCGGCTCCAGCAGGTAGGCCAGCACGCCGGCTACAGCAAAAGGCACAAGGATCGGTTGAAGGAAGGACAATACCGTGCCGGTCAAATAAATGAACCCGACGGCAATGGCGCCAATCACTGTCATGGAAAGCGCGGTGATCGCGGTCCACAAGGTGGTGCGCTGAAAGGCGGTGGGCAGGTTTTTCATCGGGAGGAAATCGCGCGCATCCTAACGGTTCCGTCCCATTTGGGAACTCCAAATGTGCGGGCTTATTAGACACCCGTCGCCCGCGACGTATATCCTCATCATGCCCCAGCCTCCGCAGCCCCAAACCGTCGATCCCGCCGAACTGCCCCGGCTCGCACGCGCCACGATGAAGGCGGCGAAGTTCCCCATGCTCGCCACCATGGATGGCGACCAGCCGCGCCTGCGTCCCGTCTCTCCCGTGCGCACGGATGGATTCACCGTCTATATCGCCAACCTGCGCCGCTACGGCAAGACCCGCGAGCTCGAACTCAACCCGAAGGCCGAGCTCTGCTACACCGACGATGACCATCACCAGGTGCGCATCACCGCGCATGCCGAGGTCGTCACCGACCGCGTGTTGCTGGAGGAAATCTGGGCCGCGAATCCGCTCCTGCGCGCCTTTCTCGGCACCATCGACAACCCCGAGCTCGTCATCTACCGCTTCGTGCCTGAGCGCGTGCGCTACATGCGCGAATGGGCCCTGGAATACTTCGAGGTCCGCTGCTGAGACCACCATGCTGACGGCATGGCGAAGATCGCGCCCCTTCATCCGGCAGACTCGTGTGCCTTTTTGAGCTTGGAGAGCAAATGATGAGAGGGACATTCCCGCCGGAACTCACCGCTGAACACCGGAAAAAAGACACGACGACGACCAGTTCATAGCGCCGCCCGTCCGGGAAATTTCCAGGCTTACCACAGCAGGAGCATCACCGCGCACATGAGGCCGTTGTTCAGCGCGTGGGCGGTCATCGGCGCGACCAGGCTGCGCCGCCACAGGCGCAGAAGGGAAAATGCGGCCGCCAGCGCCATGATCGCCGGCACACCGGCCCAGCCCTGCGGATGGATCACCGCGAAGACAAACGCGCTGACCAGCATTCCAGGCACCCAGCGCAGCCATGCGGACAATCCGGGGAACAGCAGGCCGCGGAACATCAGCTCCTCCGAAACCGGCGCCCACACCACCGCCAGCATCACCGCGCCGAATTTCGCCCATCCATCGCCGGCAAACACCTCCACAATCGGATGGGCGGGAAACTGCCCGGTCAGCTTGGTGATCCACGACGCCGCGACCATCCCCAGCACGATCAGCGGCAGCGCCGCCAGCCAGCCCAGGATGCCCGCTCCCATCTCCCGCAGCAAGCCCTGGCCACCGTGCAGTCCCATGGACTCGCGCCAGCACTTCCAGTGCATGCCGCGCAGCAGCGGCCAGCACATCCCGACGAGCAGCGCCACCACCGCGGCCAGATAGGCGGCCCAGCGTGGCAGAGGAAACGGCAGCGCCCTCACCAGCGGCGGCAGAAAAAGAAAAAGAACGAGATAAATCGCGAAGCCCTCCACCAAAACACCGCCCTGCCCCCCGTCATTCCTTTCCAAAGTCATGCGCAGCCTGCCGTTCCGCCAGCGCACGATGGCCAGGATCATCAACACCAGCCCGCCGACAGCGGCGAGCATTCCCAGCGAAGTCCCGCCGATCAACACCAACGTCGTGCCGATGGCCTGCCGCACGATCTCCTGCCGCGCCGGATCACGGGATCCTCCGGCCTGCGCTCGCGCCATTTTTGCGATCCAACCATGTCGTTTCAGAAACGGCCGCCACTCACCATCGGGCACTTTTCCCTGCGACGTCTTCAATAGCCCGATCGCGGCCACATCCTGCCGCAAACCTTCATCTTTGTCTGCCAGCGCAGCCAGTTCCGCCTCCGCAGGCTAGGTGCCGCTCAACCAGCCTTTCACCAGCAAAATCCGCAGCTCGTCCGCACCGCCCCGTGCCACGGTATTCACGTCACGCATCACCGTGGCCGCCAGTCCGGCATCCTTCTGGCCCGTGCTCTCCATCAATCCCTTCAAGCCCGCCGCATAGCGCGCCAGCAGTTCGAGCACTTGATTTGGCCTGACCACCGGCGTCATCGCACGCTGATGCGCCGCGTTCAACCGCAGCACAAACAACGCGCACGCGGTGATCACGACAAGCGCCAGGACGATGCCGGTTTTTGAAAAACGATACCGCGTGCTTTCAGACACGGAGGCGGGCGGCGGCGGCGGCAAAGAGGTCGTTTCCATGAATTCCACGCAGATGAAACATCACCTTGCCAGCCAAGGCACGCACAATTCTGTCCTCTCATCACGTTCTGCCTTCACCAGCCATGCGCACCGCCATTTTTTCCCTCCTTGCCGCCGCCGCCTTTGCCCAAACACCGCGTCCCGGCGTGAATTACGACGAATCCAAGGCCGGCGGCGGCTCGCTGCCGGATTTGAAGCTCACCACCGCTGAAGTTTGGACGAACAAACGACGCACTGAGATCCTGAAGCTCTTTGAAGACCACGTCTTCGGCAAAACGCCGGCGAACATCGGCAAGGCGAAGTTTGAAGTCACCGCCACGAAACCGGACGCGCTCGGCGGCATTGCCACGCGCAAATTCATCCACATCTCGCTTCCAGACCGTCCCGCATGGCCCGGCATGGACGTGATGCTTTACACGCCCAACGACGTGAAGCGCGCGCCCTGCTTTGCCGGTCTCAGCTTCGGCGGCAATCATGCCGTGAGCAAGGAAACGGACATTCCGCTCAGCACGCGCTGGATGCGTGAGAGCAAGGAGAAGCACATCGTCGATCACAAGGCCACCGGGGCCACTCGTGGCACCGAAAGCAGCCGCTGGCCGCTCGAAATGATCCTCAAACGCGGCTTCGCCGTCGCCACCGCCTACTATGGCGACATCGAGCCCGACCATGCCGACGGCTGGAAGGACGGCCTGCGTGCCGCCGTCAGCAAGGATGGCGCGAACACCGTCTGGAAAGACGGCGACTGGGGCGCCATCGGCGCCTGGGCCTGGGGATTGAGCCGCATCGCCGACTACCTGCAAACCGACGGTCGTGTCGATGGCGGGCACCTCGCCGTCATCGGGCATTCACGCCTCGGCAAGACATCGTTGTGGACGGGCGCGCAGGACCAGCGCTTCGGCATTGTCATCTCCAACAACTCCGGTGAAGGCGGCGCCGCGCTCATGCGCCGTGACTTCGGCGAGACCACCGCCATCATCACCAGGTCCTTCCCGCACTGGTTCACGCCCAAATATGCGAACTACGCCGGCAACGCCGCCGCGTCTCCGATCGACCATCACATGCTCATCGCCCTCGCCGCGCCGCGCCCCATCTACATCGCCAGCGCCGCCGAGGATCATTGGGCCGACCCGAAAGGCGAGTTCCTCTCCGGCAAGTCCGCCAGCCCTGTTTATACGCTGTTCGGCAAAAAAGGCGTCGTGGCAGATGAACAGCCGGCCACCGACACTCCTGTCGGCGACTTCATCGGCTACCACGTCCGCACAGGCAAACACGACGTCACCGACTACGACTGGACACAGTATCTGAACTTTGCCGCGAGACATTGGAACAGGTGATCCCACCGCCCGGCACTTTGTCACTTGCCGATCCTGCCAAGCCCGTGTGTCTTGCGGTCATCCATGCCTGCGAAGAAAAACACAAAACCAGCCGCCAGGCCCGTCAAGGTGCTGAAGAAGCTCAAGAACGTGCCCTTCTGGATCGGCTTCGATCTCGGCGGCACGAAGATGATGGCCTGCGTGCTCGGCGCGGACTACAACGTGCTCGGCTCCGCTCGCAAATCGACCAACGGCTCCGAGGGGGCCGGCAAAGGGCGCGCGAAAATCGTCAAGGCGATCCATGAGGCGATGGAGGACGCCGGCGTGAATCCGAAGGGTCTCAAGGGCATCGGCATCGGCTGTCCCGGCCTCGTGGATCCGGCCAAAGGCGTGCTCGTCACCGCGCCGAATCTGGGCTGGACGAACGTGGCGCTGCGCAAGCTGCTGCAAAACGAGTTCAAATGCGCGGTGGCCGTGCTCAACGATGTGGACGCCGGAACGTATGGTGAATATGTGCTCGGCGCGGGCAGGGGCGCGCGCTCGCTGCTCGGCGTCTTTCCCGGCACGGGCGTCGGGGCGGGATTTGTTTACAACGGCCAGATTGTCATGGGCCGCGGCATCTCGGCGATGGAGCTTGGCAACCTGCTCCTCCCCGGCACCCACATCGGCAGCCCGGTGTTCGGCGCCGTCGTGTTGGAGGATCTCACCAGCCGGCTCGCGCTCGCCTCACAGGCCGGCGTGGCCTGCTACCGCGGACAGCTTCCTGATCTCGACAAAAAAACCGAGGGCGCTCTGCGCGGCATCCGCAGCAAGGCGCTCGCCAGTGCCTTCAAGGGCGGCGAGGACGCGGCGATGATCATGTTCCGCAATTCCATCCGCTACCTCGGCATGGGAGTGGCCATGGTGGTCAATCTCCTCGCCCCGGACCGTGTCACGCTCGGCGGCGGACTCGTCGAGGAGCTGCCGGGGCTTTATTTAAGCCTGTTGAAGGAGGAAGTGGACCGTTACGCCATCCCCGAGCTCGCCAAAGGTGTGAAATATTCGCTCGCGAAACTCGGCGGCCAGGCCGTGGCCGCCGGTGCGGTGGCGTGGCTGCGCAACGAGAAGGAACAGGCACGCGCATGAGTGAAGCCGCCCCAGCAGCAGCGCCCGCGCCGCCCGAGCACGCGGTCATTTATGTCGGCGCGGCCTCGGTCTCGCTTGTCATCGGGCGCCGGGATGACAGCGGGCAGTTCAACCGTGTCGAAAGCCTCGACCGGCCGCTGCCTGTCGCGCGTGACATCTTCCGCACCCGCAGCATCTCGCGCTCCACCGTCGATCAGGCCGCCGCCATCCTGCGGGATTATCTCCAGACGATGCGCGAGTACGGCATCCCCGCGTCGCAGTTGCGCCTGTTCACCTCGAACATCCTGTCCGAGGCGTCCAATCACGAGATATTCCTCAACCGCCTCCAGGTTCACAGCGGCGTCGCGCCCGGTCTCATCGACGACGGCAACATGACGCGTCTCGTTTATCAGATCGCCCAGCGCCTCCTGAAAAGGAATCCCACGCTCGCGAACGGAAACACCTTTGTGTCACACATCGGCCCCGGAAACACCCGCGCCATTTATTTCCAGCAGGGCCGCCTCGCCGCCTACAGCAACTACCGCCTCGGCATTTTCCGCGCGCGCGAGGCCGTCGCCACGCCGGACGAGGAGTCGCAGCACCAGCTTCTGCATCTGGAGGAGCACATCCGCGGCGTCGTTGACCATCTCGCGCAGGATTACTCAGGCGTGAAGATCGACCATCACGTCGCCATCGGCACGGAGATTCAAAGCGTCGCGCCGCGCCTGGGCAGGGCACGCCATGGCGCGCATCGTGTGCTGGAGGACGACCTCTCACGCCTCACCGACAAACTGGGGCGGCTGACCCCTGACGAGCTCGTTCGTGAACTGCACGTTCACTACACGGGCGGGGAGGGCATCGTTCCCGCCTTGCAGACGAACCTCGCCCTCGCCCGCCGGTTCGGCGACGAGTCACTCTGGGTGCCGGAGGGCGATTTCCAGCTCGAACTGATGCTCGACCTGATGACCTCCGGCTCGCGCACCTCCGTCTTCCAGGAGGAGGTCATGCAGGCCGCCTGCGAGACCGGCCTGCGCTACAAGACGGACCGCAAACATGCCGAGCATGTCGCCGGGTTCTCCCGCCAGCTCTTCCGCGAGCTGCAGCATCTGCACGGTCTGGACGCGAAATACGAGTTGATCCTCCGCGTCGCCGCCATGCTGCATGAGGTCGGCATGTTCATCAGCCCGCGCGAGCATCACAAGCACAGCCTCTACATCCTGCTGAACACCGAGATTTTCGGCCTCAGCTCCCATGACCGTGTGATGGTGGCCCTGCTCGCACGCTACCACCGCCGCTACAATCCCGAGCCGAATCATCCACATTTCTCCGACCTCACGCGTGAGGAGCGCATGATCGTGCTGAAGCTCGCCGCGCTGCTGCGCCTGGCCGACGCGCTGGACCGGAGCCACGCGCAACGCATCAAGTCCATCCAGCTCCGCCCCGAAGGGCCGCGCCTCAATGTGCTGACCCAGGGCGTGGACGACACCACCGTGGAGCAGATCGCCATCGACTCGAAGTGTGATCTTTTCCGTGAGATCTACGGCTACGACATCACCCTCGTCAGTTCCTGACGGCACACACTCCCGCCTGCCGCCGGTTCTGGCATGAACAGGGCGCGAATGAACTCGCCCGCCTGAAAAATGAGGACGAAAAAGCCGCGCTCGCACGAAGGCGGACGCGGCTTCGAGACTCTGCCTCACTTCATGTCTGAAGTCACTTGGGGGCGGCGTCCTTCTTTTTCTTGGGTGCCTTGAGAAACTCCTCCTTGGAGATGCTGCCGTCCTTGTCCTTGTCACGGGCGGTGAACTGAGTTTCGGACTTGGCGGTGTCCTTGGAACCCTTGAGGAACTCGTCCTTGCTGATCTTTCCGTCGCCGTCGGCGTCCTTCTTCTTGAAGAACTCCTCAGGGCTCATCTTGGGCTTGGCCTTGTCAGCGCCGGCGGCGGGCTTCTTGGCATCGCCTTCAGCGGCGCTGAGGGTGGCGGCGAGGGCGAGTATGGAGAGGATCGAGGTGATCGCTTTCATGATGTGTGGTCTGTGTGGTTTGGGTTGAACGGAGAGCACGGGGTTTTGGCGTCCCAAGCTTGCGCGTGGCCTCGTTAAACGAAACGCGCCCGATTCCGTTTCAAAAAATTTGTGTGATTTTTTTGCGCGCGCAAATTTCCACAACTCATGAGACTCACAGCAGGCGCGCGGCGGCCTCGGCAAGGGCGCTGCGCTCGCCTTTGACCAGCGGTACATGGGCGGCAAATGCCTGGCCACGCATGCGCTGGCGGGTGTAAACGAGACCGTTGCTGCGCGAATCGACATATGGATTGTCAATCTGCGCGGGATCTCCGACGAGGACGAGCTTCGAGCCGCGTGACATGCGGGTGACGATGGTTTTGGCCTCCAGCGGCGTGAGCTGCTGGGCTTCGTCGAGCACGAAGAAGCGGTCGGGGATGCTGCGACCGCGGATGTAGCAGAGTGCCTCGACTTCGATGACGCCTTGCTGGATGAGGTGATCGTAAGGCGCGGCGGGCGCCTGCACCTGCTGGGGATCGGGCATGAAGCGGTTTTTTTTGCGGGCCGGCCCCTGCTGGTTGCCTTCGACGGGCCGCATGAGAAGATCGAGCGCGTCATAGACGGGCTGCAGCCAGGGGCGCATCTTTTCCTGCAACGATCCCGGCAGGAAGCCGACAGTCTGGCCCATGGCGACGATCGGCCGGCTGACGGTGAGGCCATGATAAGCGCGGCCAAAGGTCTGCTGGAGACCCGCGGCGACGGCGAGGAGCGTCTTCCCAGTGCCGGCCTGCCCGTAGCAGGTGACGAGGCTGATGTCGGGATCGAGCAGCGCATCCAGCAGACATGCCTGGCCGAGGTTCATGGGCTTGATGGCACGGCCCTGGCCGACCTTGATGGATTCCGGGGTGTGGTGGAGACGGACGAATTCGGCGTTGGCACCTAACCTGGCAGGCATGGTGGCTTTCTCCCCTGCGGAGAGCAGGGCGTAGTCATTGATGACCATGCCGGCGACGCGGTGTTCCGGCAGGGTGAGACGGCCGCTGCTGGCGAAGCGCTGCAGCTCGTGCTGGCTGACTTCGACGCGGGCGATGTCGAAGTTGGCGACTTCGCGCGGCTCCACCTTGTCATGCAGGTAGTCCTCGCACTCGATGCCGACGGCGCGGGCCTTGAGCTGCATGTTGAGATCTTTGCTGACGAGGATGACAGGGGGCGAGACCTGCTCCCGCAGCCAGAGCGTGCAGGCGAGGATGCGGTGGTCGGCCTTTTCGAGATCGTGGAAGATGCGCTCGAACTCCTGGACGCTGGCGTATTTGCGGGCGTCCTCGGGATCATAGACGGCCAGACGGATGCTGCCGCCTCCGGCGGTGGGGACGCCCTCGGTCACGGAGGCGTCTTTGACGGTGAAGATTTTCATCAGCGCCCGGTGGACTTCGCGGGCGTTCGAGCCGCGCTCGGTCATCTCGTTTTTAAAACGATCCAGCTCGGCAAGCACATCCACCGGGATGCAGACGTGATGCTCGGCAAAGCGGTGGATGCAGGCCGGGTCGTGAAGAAGGACGTTGGTGTCGAGGACAAAGGTCTTGGTGCCGACGACGGGGCCGGAACGGCGTCGGCGGGAGTTGGAAGGGGCGGGAGGCAAGGAACTAGAGACAGGACCAGAATCGGGTGAGCGGGAAGAAATGAAGGGGTGGGCTACCGAGGCAGGATGGTCGTCGCGGTCCATGATGGTTCTGTGGTTGAGGTTGGCTCCGGCGTTCGACCGGAAGGGACGGTTTGTCTTTGGCGCAAGGGGAGTGCCAAGCCTGCCGATCCCTGAATGTGATTTTTTGAATGAATCACGGTAATTGCCAAAGAATGTCAGGACGTGCAGATGCTGGCAAGATTTTATTCACAATCCCAAAGTTTTTTCACATTTGCAGAGGCATTTGAACAGTCAAAGCATTCCTCCCCCGTGCCACACCCCAGCTACCCGCAGTCGATGACCAGACTTCGAAAACCAACATGAAGCGGAGGATGCGGGCCGGAATCATGCCGGTTTGCGGCTGGCGGCGATCATTCGCGCTTCATCTTCCGCCGCATTGGTGATATGAGGGAACCCCTCTCATGCTCCGGCACTCTTTGGCATTCTTCAGCATCGTCTGCATCCTCCCCGCACAGGATCTGACGCGCTTTGATTTCTCCGCGCCGCTGATGGCCACCACGTTCCGCATTTCATTGCATGCGGTGTCAAAGAAGAAGGCGGAGACCGCCGCCGAGGCCGCCTTCACGCACATGGCCTCACTCAACGCGGTCTTCTCCGATTACGAGCCGAACAGCGAGCTCATGCGGCTTTGCAGCACCGGCGTGAGCAGCCCCTTCACGGCCAGCCCCGCGCTGTTTGCCCTCGTCTCACGTTCCCTCGAAGTGTCCCGCGCCACGGACGGCGCCTTTGACATCACCTGCGGCAATCTCACCCGGCTCTGGCGGCGCACGAAGCGTGTGAGAAAACTCCCGCCAGCCGACCGCCTCGCCAAAGCCCTCGCCGCCACAGACTGGCGCGCTGTGGGGCTCGATGCCAGGACGCACGCCATCACGCTCACGAAGCCGGACATGCTGCTCGACCTCGGCGGTATTGCCAAAGGCCACGCCGCCGATGAGGGGCTGCGCATTTTGCGCGAGCGCGGCATCACCCGCGCGCTCGTCATGGCCGGCGGCGACATCGCCATCGGCGACCCGCCGCCAGGCGAAGAAACCTGGGAAATCAAACTGCGAACCTTCAGCAAACCGGCGCCTGATGCCGCGGAAACAATGGAAACCGCGCGCCTGAAACACTGCGGAGTCTCCACCTCCGGCGATTTGTACCAGTTCATGGAGATCGACGGTGTGCGTTACTCCCACATTGTCTCGCCCAAAACCGGCCTCGGCCTGACCGGGCGCGCCGCCTGCTCTGTCATCGCTCCTGACGCCACCACCAGCGACGCGCTGGCGACAGCGATGTGCGTGCTGGGCAGGGAACGCGGTGAAAAAATCGCGGCCGGACTGCCCGGTGTGACCGTGCGTTTCGCCGTGCCTTGAGAAGATGAAAAGAGACGACTCCTTCTGCCGGACGACACCGGCTCCTTCGCCGGTGTTCTGACGGAAGGAGGCGCGATCACCCCGCTCTCAAACGAACTTCGTCACACCAGGGCGTGGCATCGGGGAGGGAGTGAACTTGTCACCAAACTTGAGGGAGTCGGGCGCGAGATCCTGTTTGGAGGACATCATCGCCAGGGAGGCGCGTTCCGGCGCCTTTTCCTTCTTCGCGTCTTTGCCCTTGCCTGAGGCAGGCGGCGGCGGAGCGGCCGGCGCGTCGTCCTTCCAGGTGATTTTCTGTCCCGTGTAGGCGGCCTCGCGGCCCATGATGGCGATGAGCGTGCTGCTCATCATGCGGTCACCGTCGTTGACGGCCTCGCCTTTGCGGATGGCGTTGAATAGCGCCTGATGCTCCAGGTCGTACATGTTCTTCTCCTCGCCACGCCAGCGCCAGCGCTTCTCGCCGTCGATGAAGGGAGCCGGGCCTTTGCCGATGATGAGACGGCCCTTGGTGCCCTGGATGTTGTCGAAGACCTCGTTGTGGCAGCCGGTGATCTGGCGATTGGTGAGGTGACAGAGGATGCCGCCTTCCCATTCATAGGCGACGTGGAAGTGGTCGAAGATGTTGCCGTCCTCCGCCGGGCGCTGGCGACCGCCGGTGGCGATCGCGCTCACGGGCGGCTGGTCCTTCATGGCCCAGCAGATTTTGTCGAGGCTGTGCACGGCCTGCTCGACAATGCTGTCGCCGCTGAGCCAGGAAAAGTTGTACCAGTTGCGCACCTGCCACTCGACATCCCCCATGCCTGCGGGGCGGCCTGCGGCGGGGGGCATCGGCTTCACCGGGCCGGCATAATAAGTGGCCAGAATGCTGGTGATGTCGCCGATCTGGCCGTCGTGCAGACGCTTGTAGCATTCGATGCGGCTGGTGGAGTACCGCCAGCAGAAACCCGCCACGAGGTTGAGCTTCTTCTGCTTCGCCTTCTCGACAGCGGCCTGCGCCACATGATAGCCGGCGGCATCCACGGCCATCGGTTTCTCACAGAAAATGTGCTTTCCGGCCTCCACCGCGGCGGTGAGATGCTGCGGGCGGAATCCGGGCGGGCTGGCGAGCAGTACGACATCCACGCCGCTGTTGATGAGCTTCTGATAAGCATCGAGGCCGGTGAATTTTTTCTCCGGCTTCACATCCACGCGGTCAGGGAACTGCGTGGTGAGGTTCTTGATGCTGTTTTCAATCTGCGTGTCGAAAGCGTCCGCCATCGCGACAATCTTCGCGTTGTAATCAGCGCCGAGCGCCTGCGCCGCCGCGCCCGTGCCGCGCCCGCCGCAGCCGATGAGACCGATGCGCAGCGTCTCATTCGAATCCGCCTTCTGTGCGGCGCGCAAGGAACCGGCGGCGGTGAGAATCGCCGGGGAGAGAAGCGCTCCGCCGCTGGCATTGATGAAGCGACGACGTGAGAAGATGGAGACAGCAGGATCAGACATGATGACGTGGGGGTGAAAAAAAACGGGGTGGAAATTTCGCCGCATGAACGGCAAAACTTTCACCCACGCCCCAGATTGAACGGGATCATGCCTTGCGCGGGATGATTTTCGTCGGTCCGGCCGGCTGCGGGGGCAGTCCGTCCACACCTGGTTCCACCAGTGGCTGTGTTTCCGCGCGGCTGGCATCATCATCCGGCGAGGGCTGGAGGAGCGTCTGGACGAGGAGCTGGGTGTCTTCCAGAAAGGTCAGCCCGGCGCGGCGCAGGAAGTCCACCTCGGCGGCATGGGTGTGCAGGGTGATGAGCAGGCACTCGCCCTGAAAAAGCGCCAGCACGAAAACGCCTTCGTAGCCGAGCCAGAAGGTCGTCACATCGCGGTCGCCGCCGCTGGCGAAGTGCGCGCGCGCATCATGCACCACCTGCAGGATGCGTTCGGCACGGAATTCCTCGAAGGGCAGCAGGTTGATCAAAATCTGCCGCCGCCAGCACAGCAACAGTCCGTTGACCGAGCCGGCGTGCTTCAGGCGCTCAAGCGCGGAACGGAGGGATGGGGTGATCGACGCAGCCATGATCTTATGCCTCCATCGAGTTCACGCGGGTGAGCAGCTCAAACAAAGGCATCCGCTCGCCGACGAGGGCGCCCGCTCCGGGATCCTGCGGATCAGTTCCTGAGTCGAAATAGGCGAAGTTCAGGGTGAAGTCGTCCTCCTGCAGCGTGCCCATCCACGGTGCGCCGAGTTCCAGGCACTCGCCGATCTTCAGGCCGAAGTGCCGCAGGCCCTGGAAGTCCGCCGCGTAGTTGTTCACCGCCTCCTGGCCGCTGTCGCTGGACACAAGGCCGTCCTTCAGTGTGAAAAGTTGCAAAGGCAGCGGCGGTGGCGCGGTGTCGCTCATGAGGAAAAACGGATTGCTCCATGTTCGTCTCAAAAATCAGCCTGCGAGGCAAGCACAAAGCTGCGCAGGCGCAAAAAAGCCTTTCAAAGCCCGGGGTTCCGGGTTCAGAGTCCGCCGCTCAATGACCGCCGCCGCCCCCAGCTTCAAAATCGGCAATGAAAAACTCATCAAGGTGCTGCCGAACGCCGCGAACCGTCTCCTCGGCCTGCTCAAAAAGCAGGGCCGTGCGGAAAACGGCGCCCTGCGCGTCGCCGTCGTCGGCGGCGGCTGCTCCGGCTTGCAATACAAGATGGACCTCGTCGATGGCCCCGCGAATCGCGACATCATGGTCACCTCCAGCGACGTACGCGTCGTCATCGACCCGAAGAGCGCCCTCTTTGTCACCGGTTCCGAACTGGATTACAGCGACGACCTGCAAAGCGGCGGCTTCAAAGTGAAAAATCCCAACGCCGTCGTCACCTGCTCCTGCGGAGAGAGCTTCTCCGCCTGATTTTCTCCTGATGTCGAACGCCTTCACCCTCCTCGGCCTGCCGCGCGCCGCCGCGCTCGACTCGGACGCCTTGCAGAAAGCCTGGCTCGCCGCCAGCCGCGCGGCGCACCCTGACCAGCCCGGTGGTGATGCCGCCCGCGCGGCCGAGATCAACACCGCCTACGAAACGCTGCAAACGCCCGAAAAGCGCCTCAAACACCTTCTAGAACTTCATCAAGTCCCCTGGCGGTCCGTGCCCATCGACGACGCGATGATGCACCTCTTCAGCCAGCTCGGCACCACCCTGCAGGACGCCGCCGCCTTTCTCACCCGCCGCCAGTCCGCGACCTCCGCGCTCGCCAGGGCCCTGCTCGCCCCCGAGGAGATGCGCCTGCGTGAACAACTGGAGGAAATCGGCTCCAGGCTGGATGAACAGCGCGGCGGACTGATCTCCAGCCTTGCCGGTCTCGACACCAGGCTGGACTCCGCGGAGGCAACGGCGCTCGATGATTTGCAATGCCTCCAGGCCCGCCTCGCCTACCTCGGCAAATGGCAGGCCCAGGTGCGCGAGATGCTGCTGCGCCTGATGTGAGCAGACCGGGCCCGTTTCTACTTCTTCGCCCAACCGTCCTTCAACGTGACAATGCGGTTGAAAACAGGCGCGCCGGGCTTTGAATCGACCGTGTCGGCGCAAAAGTACGCCACGCGCTCGAACTGCCAGTGGCTGCCAGGAGCGGCCTCTTTGAGCGAAGGCTCCAGCTTGGCGTCGGCGATGACTTCGAGCGAACCTGGATTCAAAAACCGGGTGAAGTCGCCGTCCTCCCCGGCATCAGCATCCGGCGTCTCGACGGTGAAAAGACGGTCGTAGAGACGCACGGTGGCGTCGATGGCATGGCGGGCGCTGACCCAGTGGATGATACCCTTGGGCTTCGGCCGACCCTCGGGCTTCACGCCATGGCGCGTGGCTTCGTCGTAGGTGCAGCGTAACCCGGTGATTTTTCCGGCGGCATCCTTGACGACCTCTTTGCAGATGATGCAGAAGGCGAATTTCAGACGCACCTCGCCGCCGGGCTTCAGGCGGTGGAAGCCGTCGGCAGGCGTTTCCATGAAGTCATCGGCATCAATGAAGATTTCGCGGCACAGCGGCACCTGGCGCGTGCCTGCGGCGGGGTCTTCGGGATGATTCGCGACCTCGAAGTGCTCCACCTTGTCCTCGGGATAGTTTTCGATCACGACCTTGATGGGTCGCAGCACGCCGTAGGCACGGCGGGCGATCTTGTTGAGATCCTCGCGGATGGCGTGCTCCAGAAGCGCGATCTCGGTGAGCGAGTTGAACTTTGTGAGGCCGATCGTTTTGCAGAACGAGCGAATCGCCGCCGATGTGATGCCGCGGCGGCGCATGCCGCTGATGGTGGGCATGCGCGGATCGTCCCAGCCGCCCACGAGGCCTTCTTTGACGAGGCGGAGCAGCTTGCGCTTGCTCATCACCGTGTAGCTGAGATTCAGGCGGGCGAATTCGCGCTGATACGGGCTGCCTGGCAGGCCATCGACGTTGTTGATGAGCCATTCATACAGCGGGCGATGCACCTCGAACTCCAGCGTGCAGAGGCTGTGCGTGATGCTCTCCAGCGCATCGCTCAGCGGATGCGCGTAGTCGTACATCGGGTAGATGCACCACGCGTCACCGGTGCGGTGGTGATGCGCGCGCAGGATGCGGTAGAGGGCCGGATCGCGCATGTGCATGTTCTGCGAGGCCATGTCGATCTTCGCACGGAGAACTTTCTCGCCTTCCTTGAACTCGCCCTTCCGCATGCGGCGGAAGATATCGAGATTTTCCTCCACGCTGCGCTCCGCGAATTTGCTGCGCGTGCCCGGCGTGGTGAGCGTGCCGCGGTTCAGCCGCATCTCCTCCTGCGTCTGGTCATCCACATAGGCGAGACCTTTGGAGATGAGCTGCTCCGCAAACTCATAGAGCTTCTCGAAGTAGTCGCTGGCGAAATACATGTGCCCGTCCCAGTCAAAGCCGAGCCATTTCACGTCGGCCTTGATGCTCTCGACGTATTCGACTTCTTCTTTCGTCGGGTTCGTGTCGTCAAAGCGCAGATGGCAGCGGGCGTTCGGCGCATGCTCCTGGGCGAGCCCGAAATTCAGGCAGATGCTCTTCGCATGGCCGATGTGGAGGTAGCCGTTCGGCTCCGGCGGGAAGCGGGTGATGACCTGGCCGCCATTGCGTCCTTCCGCCAGATCGGCGGCGATCATTTCGCGGATGAAATCAAGCGAGGCGGGTGCGTTGGCGGCAGATTCGGACATGGCGGGCGATTGGGCGCAAAGCGCGAGTTGAAAAACAACTTGGGAGCTCCAGGCGCTAGGGTTTAACGAGCAAATGGAGGGTATGCAAACGCAACCTCTCACGCGGTGCGTGGCGGTTGTTTGATCATTCCGGCCTGGCAGTTGTTCTTTGCGGCTCGCTTGTGGCGAAAGGCTCTTCGTTCGCGTTAGTGGCATTGAATCATGAAAAGCCAACCGCTCCGCACCTCCGTCATCGGCAGTTATCCTTTCCCGGGCTGGCTCGAATTCTCCGCGCAGCATCTCGGCAGCTTCGGAACGGCCGACATCGCTGAAATGCAGGACGACGCGGCGCAGGTGGCCGTCCAGGATCAAATCGCCGCCGGGCTCGATGTCATCACGGATGGCGAGCAGACGCGTTTCGACTTCAATTTGAGCTTCTACGGCTTCATCGAGGGCATCGCGCTCGAACCGGCCAGCCCGCGCCGTTTTGGGCCGCCTGCGCACGATCAGCGTGGCAAGCACGAGATCACCGGCGAACTCCGTGCGCCGCGCGGACTCGGCGCGGTGGAGGAATTTCAGCGCTTGCAGCGTCTCGCGGCCCACACGGGTAAACGCCTCAAAGTTTCTGTCCCCGGCCCCTACACGCTCAGCGGCCGTCTTTCGCCAAATGCGCAATACAAAGACCGCTACTCCATCACCGAGGCGCTGCTGCCCATCGTGAACAAAGAAATCGCCGACCTCGTGGCCGCGGGTGCGGAAGAAATCTGCGTCGATGAGCCCAGCATGAGCTGCTACGGCTATCGCGAGGACACGAAGCGCTTCGTGGACATCTTCAACCGCACCGTCGCCAGCGGCTACGGCAAGGCCCGCATCTGCACGCACCTCTGCTTCGGCAATTTCAAAGGCCATCCCGTCGGCTGGCGCAAATACGCGCCGCTGTTCCCCGCCTTCCTCGATCTCCACTGCGATGAAGTCCATGTCGAGATGGCCAACCGCGAATACGCCGAGCTCGACGTCATCAAACCGATGTCCGAGCGCTACGATGTCGCCGTCGGTATCATCGACGTGAAGAGCTACCACATCGAAACGCCTGAGCAGATCGCCGACGCCGTTCGAGCCTGCTTGAAACATGCGCCAGCCGACAAACTCGTCTTCGCGCCTGACTGCGGCCTGTCCCAAACCGCCCGCTGGGCCGCGAAGAGGAAGCTTGCGAACATGTGCGCGGGCGTCGGCATCGTGAAGCGCGAACTCGGCCTCTGAATCATGCAATCTTCACCACACCGACCGTCGTGTTGTCCTGCCGGTCGTTGTTGATGCGACGAATGGCGAAGATGATGGCGTCGGCGATCTTGTCCGCCGTGGTGTGCTTGCCGAAGCTGAGCAGCTCTTCGAGCGCCTTGTGTGTGAGCGTGAAAATGCCGTCGCTGGCGGCGATGACGATGTCACCTTTTTTCAAAGGCATCGGCTCCGGCGGCGCGTCGGTCATCGCGATGGGATGGCCGAGCAAAGCCGACTGGAGTGTGTGGCGGTCGGGATGGTTCTCGGCCTCCTCCTTCGTGATCTCGCCACGCTCGGCGCGGGCGTCGATCAGCGGGGAGAGGCTGTGGTCGGCGTTGATGCGCTTCAGCTCGCCTTCACGGAATAAAAACAACGGTGAGTCCCCGACGCTGATCCACTGCATGCTCTGCGGCATCACGAGCACGCCGAGCATCGTGGTGCCCATCGGCGGCGCCACGGCAGGCATGCGGCTGGTGATGAAGCCCAGCGTTTCGTTCGCGGTCTCCACCGCGTGCTTGAGCTTCCAGGCGGGCGGCCCGTCCTGCTCGTGGTAGGCGCGCACGAAGGCGTTCACGCCGATGTAACTCGCGACGCTGCCGCCCGCGTGCGCGCCGAGGCCGTCGCCCACGACGAGCAACAGGCGCTCCAGGCTGCGCTCCTCCGGCTCGGCAGCATCGGCGAAGGCATAATAGTCCTCCTGATTGTCGCGGCGGCCGCGATACTGCCTCGCGGCGAAATCCTGCTCCTGCACGAAGGCGGGCGGCTGGGTTTCAAACAGGGGGACCCGGTCGGTCAATACGGTGGTGGCGCTCACTCGGCGGAAAATTGGTAAATCGTGGTGCTTTGGAAATTCTCGCCCGGGCGCAGGATCACGCCGGGGAACTCCGGTCTGTTCGGACTGTCGGGATAATGCTGCGTTTCGAGGCAGAGGCCATTGCGTTTTGCATAAATATGACCGCCCTTGCCGGAGGTGCCTTTGAGGTGGTTGCCGGTGTAAAGCTGCACGCCAGGCTCGGTGCTGCGCACCGTCATCACGCGACCGCTCCCCGGCTCCTTCACGATGGCGGCCAGTTTCAGGCCGCTGCCCGGCAGGACGTAGTTGTGATCGTAGCCAATGCCCTGGATCAGCGGTTTGAAGTCCGCGCCAATGCGTTCGCCGATGGTGCGCGGCGTGGTGAAGTCGAGCGGCGTGCCCTTGATGCTGAGAAACTCGCCCGTGGGAATGAGATCGTCGTCGGTGGCGGTGATCTGCTCCGCCGGGATGGTCAGTTCGTGGCCGAGGATGTCGCCGCTGCCTTCTCCGGCGAGGTTGAAGTAAGCGTGGTTCGTGAGGTTCAGCACGGTCGGCTTGTCCGTGGCCGCCTGGTAGTCGATCCGCAGGGCGTTGTCCTTCGTGAGCGTGTAGGTCACCGTGCATTTCAGCGTGCCGGGGAATCCTTCCTCACCATCGGCGCTGGTGTGGCTCAGCTCAACACCATCCGTGATCTCCTTCGCGGTCCACAGCTTCTTGTCGAAGCCGACTTTGCCGCCGTGGATGTGATTCTTGCCGGAGTTCGGCGTTACCTTAAATTCCTGGCCGTCGATCTTGAATTTCGCGCCGCCGATGCGATTCGCGTAGCGCCCGGTGATGCAGCCGAAGAACGGGTTTTTCGCGAGATAACCATCGAGCGAATCAAAACCGAGCACCACATCAGCAAACTGGCCCTTTTTGTCCGCAACCTTCAGCGACACGATGTAGCCGCCCCAGTTCGTGATCTTCGCCTCCATGCCGCTCGCGTTGCGCAGCGTGAACAGCTTCACCTCCTCACCCTCCGCCGTTTTTCCCCAGACGACAGATTCGACGCTGGCGGCCTGTGGCGAACTGGGGATCGACATGAGAAGCAGCAGGAGGGCTGGAAGCGCGTAGGGGCGCATAAGGAGGGACAACGACCGATTGTGGTGGCAGGATGACGGCTTCGCAAGAGGGGAAAGCGGCTCTTGTTCCAGCGAAGCAGGTGGGGCTTATCCACGCGGCCACGAGGCTAGGTTCATGCTTCCGGCTTTTTCTCCTTGTAGGTGCTCTGGATGTAGATCTCGCGGAGCGTCTTGAAGTCGATGCTGGTGGGGCTGTCGGTCATCAGGTCGCTGCCCTTGTTGTTCTTCGGGAAGGCGATGACTTCGCGGATGCTGTCCTCGCCGCTGACGAGCATGGCGATGCGGTCGAGACCGAGCGCGAGACCACCGTGCGGCGGTGCGCCGAAGCGGAATGCGTCGAGGATGTGGCCGAATTTGTGGGCCTGTTCCTCAGGGCCGATGCCGAGGACGCTGAAGAGCTTGGCTTGCAGATCCTTTTCGTGAATACGAATCGAGCCGCCGCCGAGTTCGTAGCCGTTGAGGACGACATCGTAGGCTTCGGCGCGGACCTTGGCGTATTCACCGGCATCCATGAGCGGGATGTCCTCCGTTTTCGGGCGGGTGAAGGGATGATGCACGGCCACCCAGCTCTGCGTCTCCGCATCGTGGGCGAGCAGCGGGAAATCGACGACCCAGAGGAAGTTCAGCGCCGTGCTGTCTTTGGTGAGCTCCTGCATATTGGCGATCTCGACGCGCACGCGGCCGAGGATGTCGCAGGCCTCCTGCCAGGTGCCGGCGTAGAAGAACACGATGTCGTTTTCCACGACATCGAGCTTCGCGATGAGCGCCTTTTGCTCGTCCTCGCTGAAAAATTTCCACAGCGGGCTCTTGTATTCGAGCACGCCGTTCGCATCGCGCTCCACCTTGATGAAGGCGAGCTGCTTCACTTTCATGCCGGCCTGCGTGGCGATCTCGTTGAGGCGGATCATCTGGCCGGTGGTGATGCCGGCGAAACCTTTCGCGTTGATGGCACGCACGACACCGCCGTTTTCAATCGTGCTGCGGAAGATCTTGAAGCCACTGTTGGCGAACACGTCGGCCATATCGACGATTTCGTTGCCATAGCGCGTGTCCGGCTTGTCGGAGCCGTAACGGTCCATCGCCTCTTGATACGTCATGCGTGGGAACGGCGTCGGGATGTCGCGGCCGGTGCCGGCTTTGAACATGCTCACGAGCAGGCCTTCGACGAGGTTCACGATGTCGTCGCGCTGGATGAAGCTGGCTTCGATGTCGATCTGCGTGAACTCGGGCTGGCGGTCGGCGCGCAGGTCTTCATCGCGGAAGCAGCGGGCGATTTGAAAGTAGCGCTCCAGACCGGCCACCATCATGAGCTGCTTGTACTGCTGCGGAGCCTGCGGCAGCGCGTAGAACTTGCCGGGGTTCAGACGTGCGGGCACGAGGAAGTCGCGCGCGCCTTCCGGCGTCGGATTGCTGAGGATCGGCGTCTCGACCTCGATGAAGCCTGCGGCGTCGAGGTGGTTGCGTGCGGCGTTGGTGATCTTGTGGCGCGTGCGGATGTTACGGCTCATGCGCTCGCGGCGCAGGTCGAGGTAGCGGTATTTCATCCGCATGTCTTCGTTCGAGAGCTCGCGGTCGAGCTGGAAGGGCAGCACGTCGGCCTTGTTGAGGATTTTGAACTCGCTGGCGACAATTTCGACATCGCCGGTGCCGAGCTTGGCGTTTTCGGTGCCGGTGAGACGCGCGGCGACTTTGCCGGTGATCTGCAACACGTCCTCGTCACGCAGGTGATGGCTCTGCGCGGCGACTTCGGCGTTTTCCTCCGGGCGGAACACGACTTGCGTCAGGCCTTCACGGTCGCGCAGGTCGATGAAAATGACGCCGCCGTGGTCGCGGGCCGAATTCACCCAGCCACAGAGCGTGACGTTCTGGCCGATGTGCTCTTTGCGGACGGCGTTGCAGTGGAGGGTGCGGTAGGCGTTTGGGATCATGGCGGAAAAAGGGCGCGTAGAGTCGGCATTTTCGGCCTGGGCGCAAGGGGGAAGGCGGGGTGGCAAAAACGCTCTGGCCGCAGGCGGCGCGGCCTGTTAGTCTGGCCGCCTCATGACCCGATTTTTCATCCTTGCCCTGTTGCTGGCAGTCACGAGCGGCGCTTGCGCGCAGGGCGTCGTCGAAGGCACCGTGACGCTGACCGGCAGGCCGATGGGGCCGGCACCAACCTCACATTACGGGCTGAATGCGGGCCGGGTGGCCGAGTCGCCGAAACAACTGGCCGTGGTCTATCTCGAAGTGCCGGGTGTGAAAAAAACGCCGCCCGCGAAGCCGGTGGTGATGATGCAGAGCGGCTATCAATTCGCGCCGGGCGTGCTGGCAGTGCAGACGGGCACGCAGGTGATTTTTCCGAATGACGACAGCGATTATCACAACGTTTTCTCCTACTCGAAGGCGAAGCGCTTCGACCTGGGCCGCTTCCGCAAGAACGAGACGCCGCCCGCGCTGATCCTCGACAAGGCGGGCGAGGTGCGTCTTTACTGCGAGATCCACCAGCACATGCGCGGCGTGATCCTCGTGCTGGACACGCCGCACTTTGCCACCACGGACGCGGAGGGCCGTTACCGGCTCGCTGGCGTGCCCGCGGGCACGTTCCAGCTCAATGCCTGGCTGAGCGAGAAAACCACGATCATGCAGGAGGTGACGGTGACGGTGGGGAAGACGCTGCGCGTGGATTTTTCCGGCCTCCGCACCGCCAGCAGCCGCTGAACCGACTTTTCGCGATGCCCGCGTTCTCCTTCCGCACGAAGCTGATTCTGGCGATGTCGCTGACCGTGGCCGGCGTGACGGGCGCGACGCTCTATGTGACACAGCAGCGTGTGCAGGCGGCGTATCAGCGACAGTTCGAGGACCAGTTCCGTCTGCAACTGTCCTTTTTCAGCGAGCGCCGCGTGCAACTGCTCGGCGAGATCGCAAAACGTTGCAAAAATGTGTCGGAGTCCGTGCGCATCATCTCCGCGCTCGAGGAGGCGCTCATGGAGAACGACCCCGACCTCTTTTACGACAATCTGGACACGGAGATCGCGCTGCTGACGGAGGCGGCGGACAACCCGTCCATCACGGTGATCGATCCGACGGGCCGTGCTCTCGTGCCGGGAAAATCACGGCCCTATTTCCTGCCGCACGGCACGGGCGACGGCCGTGACAGCCTGCTGGAGCGGCTGGTCAAACGCATGAGTGAGGGCCGCGAACGGCGGCAGGAGATCGGCTACCTCACGCTCAGCGGTGGAAAGCTGGGCGAGTGCATCGTGACACCGCTGGTGAACCAGGCCACCGACGACGTGCTCGGCGCGCTGGTGATGGCTTTTCCTCTCAGCGACCACGGCGAGCGTGCGATGCACGAGTCCAGCCGCCAGGCGTTGCTCAGCGGCATCTGGCTGGATGGCAGCATCCATTCACAGACGATTCCGGCGACGCTGCATGAGATGCTGGCAAAACGAGTGGCCAGTGAGATCAAAAACACCGCCAGCGGCACGAGCGCGGAGACGATCCGCGTCGCCAGTGTGCCGCATCTGCTGTTTCATCGCGTGTTGAATCCGGGGTCGTTGTTTCCACCGGCGGCGCAGGTGGGCCTGTATTCGATGGCGGAGGCGGTGCGCGAGCAGCAGCAGCTTCGCATGCGCATTCTTGGATTCGGCGTGGTGGCGTTGCTCGGTGGACTGGCGCTGACGCTTTATCTTTCGCATGGCTTCAGCCGTCCGATCGAAGCGCTGGCCGCCGGAACACGACGCATCTCGGAGGGTGATTACGCCGTGCGCGTGCAGGTGCGTGGCCGCGATGAATTCAGCGCCCTGGCATCCTCCTTCAACGAGATGGCCGCCGATCTCGCGCAAAAGGAGCGCTACAAGCTGCTGCTGGCGCAGGTGAGCGATCCGCAGGTGGCGGACGCACTGGTGCATGGCCGCGTGGCGCTCGGCGGCGAGGTGCGGCGCGCGAGCGTGCTGTTCTGCGACATCCGTGGTTTCACCGCACTCACCGAAGGCATGCCGCCGCAGGAGGTCATCACGATGATGAACGAGCACATGACGGCCATGACGCGCGTCGTTCACGCGCATCACGGCGTGGTGGACAAGTTCGTGGGCGATCTGATCATGGCGATTTTCGGCGCGCCGAAAAGCTATGGCGATGACACGCGGCTGGCGGTCGATTGCGCGCTGGAGATGCTCGCGGTGCGGCGCAGGCTGAACGAAACGACGTCGCGTCGCATTGAAATGGGCATCGGCGTCGCCACGGGCGAGATGGTGGCCGGCTGCATGGGTTCCGATGACCGTCTGAACTACACCGTGCTCGGCGAACGCGTGAACCTGGCCTCGCGTCTGTGCTCCAAGGCCGGGCGCGGCGAATTGATGATGGACGAGGCCACGCACGCGGCTTTGAACGGTGCCTTCGAGGCGCAGCCGGTGGAACCGATGCCATTGAAGGGTTTCAGCCAGCCGGTGCCAGCGTTTCGTTTGAGTCTTGCCGAAGGGACCGGCTCCGTTGCATGATGCCAATGCTTTTTATCAGATGAAACGCTGCTTTGCCCTGCTCCTGCTCGCCGCTCCGGCGCTGGCCGTCGAACTGCTGCCGCGCGGCTGGCCGGTGCATGCGAGTTTGAGCGGTCGTGTCGATCTGGAGAGCTACCTGTCCGACGGTGCGCCGCCCGCGCTGCTGTTTTCCGATGACGAACTGTTTTTCAATCCACGTGCGTCGCTCTTCGCGGATGTGCATCTCGGCAGCCACTGGTATGCGTTCGCACAGGCACGATTCGACCGCGGGTTCGATCCCGGATTGAACGCGGGCGGCAAAGGCCGGCTGGACGAATATCTCCTTCGCTGGACGCCGTTCGACACACCGGTGATCAACGTGCAGGCGGGAAAATTCGCCACCGTGTTCGGCAACTGGGTGCAGCGTCATCTCGCGTGGGACAATCCATTCATCACCGCTCCGCTGGCGTATGAAAACGTGCTCATCATGACAGATCGCACCGCGCCGGCGGGGGCGGGCGGCTTTCTCGCGCGGCGCGGCCGCACGGACACGAAAGGGACATGGCTGCCGGTGATCTGGGGGCCGTCGTATGCCACCGGGGCGTCGATCTTCGGCCGCGTGGAACGGTTTGATTATGCCTTCGAGGTCAAGAACGCGGGACTGTCATCACGTCCCAGCGCCTGGCGTGCCGACGAAGTCGGATTCTCCGCACCGACCTATAGCGGACGCCTCGGTTTCCGCCCTGACGCCGCGTGGAATCTCGGCATCAGCGGCAGCACGGGCGCTTACATGATCGGAGAGCCGACACCGGGGCTGCCCGCAGGCTCGGAGCGCGATGACTACCAGCAGAGCACGCTTGGCTTCGACGCCAGCTACGCGCACGGCCATCTGCAACTGTGGAGCGAGGTCATCCTCTCGCGCTTCGAGGTGCCGAACGTCGGCAACGCCGATTCGCTCTCCTATTTCATCGAGGCGAAGTACAAGATCACCGAAAGCCTCTTCGCCGCGCTGCGCTGGAACCAGCAGTTTTTTGACACCGTGCCGGATGGAGCGGGCGGCAACGCCACATGGGAGTCGCGCATCCTGCGCATCGACGCCGCCGTCGGTTATCGCCTCAGCCGCAGCCTGCAGCTCAAGCTGCAATACAGCTACGCTCATGAAAACAGCCCCGCTGAAAATGCCGGACATCTGCTGGCGACGCAGATGACGTGGCGGTTTTGAATTGGCCGGCAATGTCCGTCACGCTGGGCGCGTTTGGCTCTGACCAGCCATGTTGCGCGCCCTCCTTCTTCTCATTGCCCTCAGCACGTCACTCCTCGCTGTTCCAAACATCGTCATCATCTACGCGGATGATCTCGGTTACGGCGATCTCGGCTGTTACGGGCATCCGACGATCCGTACGCCGAACCTCGACCGCATGGCGGCGGAGGGCATGCGTTTCACGCAGTTCTATTCCGCGGCGGAGGTCTGCACGCCGAGCCGGGCCGCGCTGCTCACGGGGCGTTATCCGGTCCGCAGCGGCATGTGCCACGACCAGATTCGCGTGCTGCGGAACAACTCGGTCGGCGGGCTGCCGCAGGATGAGGTGACGCTGGCCGAACTTCTGAAGGCGCAAGGCTACCGCACCGCGTGCATCGGCAAATGGCACCTCGGCGTGTGGGCGAACGATCCCCGGCATCAGCCGGTGAACCACGGTTTCGACTTCCAGTTCGGCCTGCCGCACTCGAACGACATGAACCCGAATCCAGGCAATCCGAAGAGGGCGAACGCCCTGGCCGACCAGAAGGCCGAGTATTGGAATTCGCCGCTGTATCGCGGCATGGAGCTGGTCGAGCGGCCGGCGGACCAGACCACGCTCACACGGCGCTACACCGAGGAGGCGGTGAAATTCATCACGCTGGACAAGTCGAAGCCGTTCTTCCTCTACTTCCCGCACACGTTTCCGCACACGCCGTTGTTCGCGTCGAAAAATTTCAAAGGCCGCAGCCCGCGCGGACTTTATGGCGATGTCGTGGAGGAACTCGACTGGAGTGTGGGCCGCGTGATTGAAACCTTGCGCGAGAACGGACTGGCCGAGAACACGGTGGTGGTTTTCAGCAGCGACAACGGCCCGTGGCTGACGATGGGGGAGACCGGCGGCAGCGCCGGACTGCTGCGCGAAGGCAAAGGCAGCACCTGGGAGGGCGGTATGCGCGTACCCGGCATCGTGTGGTGGCCGGGGAGGATCAAGCCGTCCGTCTGCCGTGACGTGGCCTGCACGATGGATTTGTTCGTCACCTTCGCGAAGCTGGGCGGGGCTGCTGCTCCACAGGACCGCGACATCGACGGGATGGACATCTCCCCCTTGTTGTTCGGCAGCGGCAGGGTGGAGCGCAGTGTCTTCTGCTACTACCGCGGCCAGCGCCTCTATGCCGCCCGTGTCGGCCCGTGGAAGGCGCATTTCATCACCCAGCCATCCTATGGCCCCGAAAAGCCGGCCGTCCACGCGGTGCCGATGCTTTACAACATCGAGGAAGATCCCTCGGAGAGCCGCGACGTGGCCGGGCAGCATCCAGACATCATCTCCCGCATTCAGTCAGCGGTCGAAAAACACCGTGCCACCGTCAAGGAAGTGCCGAGTCAGCTCGTCGGCACGGACGAGGTCAGATAACGAG
The DNA here is from genome assembly GCA_016795375.1 of Verrucomicrobiaceae bacterium. Lineage (GTDB taxonomy): Bacteria > Verrucomicrobiota > Verrucomicrobiia > Verrucomicrobiales > Verrucomicrobiaceae > Prosthecobacter. Next base: position 42,423 of record JAEUHJ010000161.1, on the reverse strand, counting down.
CCTGTGAACCCGTGTTTTGGCGGGAATACCCATTCCATGCCTGTCTCCCAGCAAGGGCGGGGTTTCCTTCATGTCATCCCAGGCAGCGTCATAATTTAGACATTTCGTACTAAAATTAGACACTTGTAAACAAATCTTTGACGTATTGCCATTTGTCGCAAAAGTGGCCCTACCACTTGCATTTCAACTCCATTATGACTGCGACCTCACACACTCCAGAAGCAGACATGAATCTTGAGGAAGACATTCGCCTGCTGAAGCGAGTCGCCGAGCGTGACGCCGTCAGCTTTCAAGCCTTCTACCGGAAGTACAGCGGCCTTATTTTCGCCTCGATTTCAAACGTGCTCAACGACCACCACGACACTGAAGACGTGATGCAGGAGGTGCTGGTGCAGGTCTGGAACAAGGCCCATCTCTATGAACCCCGCAAAGGCAAGCCGCTCACCTGGCTGACCACACTGGCGCGCAACCGGGCCATCGACCGCATCCGTTCGAAGCAACGCCGCTCGAAGCTCAACGACGACTTTGAAACCGAGAACAAGAAGGACCAGTTCGAGTTCGAGCGCTCCGGACATGAAAACCTGGAGGACAAGGAACGCGACACCATCCTGCACACCGCCGTCTCCCGGCTCACCGCCGACCAGCGTGAAGCCATCGAGCTCACCTACTTCAGCGGCCTCACGCAGGCCGAGGTGGCGGAGCGTCTGCACGAACCGCTAGGCACCATCAAGGCGCGCATCCGTCGCGGTGTGAACCGCCTGGAGACGCTGGTGAAACCGCGCCTGGCCTGAGATTTCATTCTGGGAGCGTGGCAATGGCTTGTTGCCTCAAATGTTGCTTGTTCTTTGGTGTTTGTGTTATATTTATTATAATTAACATAGATTCATCGTGCCTTACCCCCCTCAACTCGCACGCCAAGAACACCCCAAACCCGCATCCCGCATGAAAGCCACACCCGTTTCCACCACGCTGCGCAGCCTGTGGCTGGTGCTGGTCTGCATGTGCAGCTCCGCAGGCGCCAGCACGGTCTTCTGGAGCAGCGTGTTCAATGATTTGCTTTTCGACAGCAACGGCCAGCCTCTGAATGGCACTTACTCTTTCGAAGTCGGCACCTTTGGCGGCTTCATGCCCACTTACCAGAATGTCGATCAGTGGGAGGCCAACTGGAAGGTTTTTGACCGCACTTTTGACCCCACCCCGTCGGACCCTAACGACGGCGATCCGGAAGGCTGGAATGTGCCGGACCAGTTTTTCACGGCCACCGTGACCCATGATTCGCTCGGCCACTCCAGCTCCGCAGATGCTGATCCGCTGGACGTTTTCACCCAGGGCGAAAAAGTTTATCTCTGGGCCTACAATTCAAAAGTCATCGTGCCGGGCAGCGAGTGGGCGCTGGTGACAGACTCCAACTTTGCGGGCAACAGCAGCAGCCCGTGGGTCATCCCCGATCCTGCGGACACCGGAGGTTCCTACGACTGGCAGCTTGCCGATGCCGACGCCGCCGTCATCGGCGGCGTGAACAACGTACAGGGCGACGGTGGCTTCGGCGTGACTCCGCCTGCCTTCAGCCTGCAAACGGCGGTCGTACCGGAACCCGGCTCCCTCCTCCTGCTGCTGGCCGCCGCCACCACCCATGTGATCCGCCGCACACGGCGGCAGCCCTGCCGGGCGTGATTTGAAAACATCCCGCCAGGGAACACACGCCACGAACTGGCAGCCCCGGCGTGCCACCGCCAGCGACACGCTGAGGGAAACAAACGCGCAAAAATGAGGAGGCATGCGCGCCTTGAGCGGTCATTGGTGACCAAATCCATCACCACACCCATGCGCCTCGTCCTGCAACGCGTCTCCTCCGCCTCCGTCAGCATTGATGGCCGGATCACCGGCCAGATCGGAGCCGGCTTGCTCATTCTCGTCGGCATCGAAGGTGATGATGCGAAGGAAGACGCGGCATGGCTGGCGCAGAAGGCGGCGCAGATGCGCGTCTTTGGCGATGCTGAAGGAAGGATGAATCTCTGCGTGAAGGACATCGACGGCGATCTGCTCGTGGTCAGCCAGTTCACGTTGCATGCCAGCACGAAGAAAGGAAACCGCCCCAGTTTCATCCGCGCGGCCCGCCCTGATCACGCGATCCCGCTCTACGAGCAGTTTTTGGCGATGCTGGAGGCCGAGACGGGCAAAACAGTGGCCCGTGGCACCTTCGGAGCAGACATGAAGGTGGCGCTCATCAACGACGGGCCGGTGACGATCTGCATCGACTCGCGGGCGCGGGAATAGGCCGCCACGTCAGCAGCATCCCCAGTCGTTGCATTTGCATCTGAATGCTTCGTGTCTAAACACCCCGCCCATGCCTGACACATCCCCCAGCACCATGATCTCCCTCGTTCGTGAAACAGTTCTGCCCGATCTGCCCGCCGACTTTGGCGCGGAGGCGGATTTCTTCGAGGCAGGGCTGGATTCGATGGGGGTGATGCAGCTCGTGATGTTTCTGGAGGAACGCTTCGCCAAAAAAGTGGAGCCGGAGGAACTGAGCCGGGCGAATTTCCGCAGTGGGAAAGCGCTCGCAACGCTGGTGAACGAGAAGGCCGCATGAGCACCACCGCGCCTGTCATCCCCCGATTCCCCGTCACCGGCACGGATGGCTTTGTCATCGCGCTGGATCACCTCGCCCGCGCGGCGGACGGTCGCGGGCTGGACGCACTCACGCAGGCCGATGTGCGCGGCCAGCCCGATGAGGCACGTCTGCGCTGGCTCGCGGGCGAACTGTCGGAGCGCATGCCGCTGCTGCACGCCACACTGCGCAAGGACGGCCTGCTCGCCGTGCCGTATTGGGAATGCAGCGGTGATGCGGACGCGATTCCCATCGAGTTTCATCGTGTGCGCGGAGTAACCGGCCCTGAAACATCGCAAATCGATTCCATCTCAGATTTGCGTGCGCTGCGCATGCGTGGGCACCAGCGTGTGAGCCTCGGCCCGCCGCACATCCGCCTCGATGTGGTGCGCACAGGTGATCAAACGTGGTCCATCCTCATGCTCTGGTCGCATCTGCTGCTGGACGGCACGGGCGTGGAGCTGTTGTTCAAGCACATGGACGAGCTGTGGCACGATCCGCAGGCCGTTTCGCCGCAGCAGCCATCTGTGAGTGACAACCGCCCGTGGTGGAAGCTGTTTCAAGAGAGCGAGGCATGCGGCAGACACCTCATCAAACTAGGCTCGGAGCCGTTTGTGTCAGCAAGCAAGGGCAGACTGCGCACCGGACGCCGCTGCTGCTTCTGGGAGACGTTTTCACCGGAAGAGACAGCGAAGATCAAGATCACGCTCGGCAGGATCGGCGGCGATATGATGCGCACGTTCTTCTACGCGGCTCTCGCAGCACGTTGTCATCAGGCGGTGTTTCATTCGCGGGGCCAGCACGGCCTCTCGTATGCCGTACCGATGCCGGTGCAGCAGCGCCCGAAGGACGCAAACGGCAGGGCCGCCGTGTTTCAAAACCACATGGCGATGTTTTTCTTCATTTTGAAGGAAAACGACCTCGCCGACCTCGGCACAGCCAGCAAGGCGCTGATGCGGCAGCACATGGAGCATCTTAAACTGAAGCGGCACCTGTCCTTCAATGCCATGCAGCTCCTCATGCGCCGAATGCCCGGCAAGACGATGCTCGACCTAGTGCGCCTCGGCCAGCGCGGCGAGATCGCGTCATTCTACCACGCCTACACCGGCAACTTCGGCGAGGGCATGACCACGTTCTGCGGCGGCGAGATCGTGAATGCCGTCCACATGCCGACTTTGTGTGCGCCTCCAGGCAGCGGCTTGTTTGTCTCCGAATGCCGCGACCAGCTCACCGTGACCGTAAGTCACCTCGACTCGTGTTTGAGCGAATCCGAGACCGAACTGATGCGGGAGCGCTGGCGTTCTGATCTTCTCGGTGAATGATGCGGCCATGAATCCGGATGTTCTCGTCATCGGCGGCGGCAGCGCGGGCGTGGCAGCGGCACTCGCCGCAGCGCGTCAGGGCGCGGACACGTTGCTGGTGGAACGGCACGGCTTCCTCGGCGGCGCGGGCACGGCATCACTCGTGCATTCGTTCTGCGGTTTGTATGAGCTGCCCGCGACACCCGACGCGGCGCCCAAGGTCGCGAATCCCGGTCTTCCAGCCGAACTCGAACGCGAATTGCGCGCCCAGGGCATCGCGCAGGGCCCCATCCGCATGGGCAGGGTCGATGTATTGCTGCACCAGCCGCATAAGCTGGCGTTGTTTTATGATCGCTGGTGCGCCCACGAGAAAAACTTGAACGTGCTGCTACACACCGAAGTCGCGTCGTGCTCCGTTCATCAAAACCGTGCCGCTGAACTATCGCTGCTGTGTCGCGGCAGGTCATGGAGTGTGAGACCGCGAGCGATCGTCGATGCGAGCGGCGATGCCGTGCTCGCTGCGTTGACGGATCACGCATGGGAATCCACGCCTTCTGACGAACTGCAACGTCCAGCTTACATCGTCGGCATCAGTGGCGTGGAACCTGCAGCCTTCGCAGGAGACGGCCCGCTGAAAGTCTCCGGCTGTCTCGCACGGGCGATTCGCGACAAGAATCTGCCTGCCGCGGTTTCGGGAGCACATTTCAGAGCGGGCACCATGTCGGACGACGCATTCTTGACACTCGATCTGGCTGGAGATTCACCCGAAGGCGCGTTTGATCCGAATGATCCGCGCAGTCTGACATGGATCGAGCGTGAGGGCCGCGAAACGGTATGCGCCATCATCGAGCACCTTCGCATGGCGTTGGAGGAATTCGTCAACGCCCGCGTCACCGCGCTACCAGCGCGTGCTGGCATCCGCGAAAGTCGGCGCTGGGTCGGCGAGCTCGTCTTGACCGAGGAGGACATGCTTGAAAGCCGCTGTGGTGATCAAGCCGTCGCCAACGCGACGTGGCCCCTGGAACTGCGTGAGACGGCCCGTGGTCCGCGATTGCTTTATCCACGCGAGCCGAAAGCCTGTGGCATTCCGTTGGGCTGCCTGCGTGCGCGTGATTTGCGCAATGTGTTCATCGCCGGACGCTGCCTTTCAGCCACGCACCGGGCCCAGGCAGGCATCCGCGTGATGGGGACGGCGCTGGCGACCGGCCAGGCCGCCGGAATCGCCGCCGCAAGCGCTGAATCGGCCACCGGAGCGCTTGCACAACGGGTGCGGAAGGTTTTAAGCGGTCTGGAAACGTGAACATCGTCGATCTCATCTTCCAGCGCAGCACCGCCACGGACACCGCCGTCATCAGCCCGGAGCAGCGGCTCACGTTTGGTGAACTGGAGTCACGCATGATCGACTGCGCACGGCGCATGGGCGCTGACGCGGCGTGGCCGAGTAAGGATCGCCCGCGCATCGGTCTCGATGCGCCGAGCGGCGCGGACTACATCGTGGCGGCGTTGTCGATCCTGAGGCAGGACGCGTGCTTTGTGCCGATTCCCGGCGAGCTGACGGCCACGGAGCGCGCGCAGCTAGCGAGTGCGACGGCTCTGGACGCCATCGTGCATGCGAAAAACGCGGAGGAATGGCGGATCGATCCTGTCACGCATGATTCGCCGCCCGCATTTGATGAGGTGGCGCTCACGGCGCTGAATCCGGCCTTCATCCGTTTCAGCAGCGGCACCACGGGAGCGGCGAAGGGCATTGTCATCTCGCACGAGACGCTGCTGGGCCGCATCACGGCGGCGAACGAGGGGTTACGCATCGGCCCGAACGACCGCGTGCTGTGGGTGCTGCCCATGGCACATCACTTTGCCGTTTCGATCGTGCTTTATCTCTACCACGGCGCCACCACGATCCTCGCACCGGCGAGCGATCCGAAGGTGATGATCGACATGATGCGCGAACACGGCGCGACGGTGATGTACGGCTCGCCCTATCATTACACGATGCTCTCCGGCCAGCCGGAGGCGGCGGCGCTGGGTTCGCTGCGGCTAGCGGTGTCCACGGCGTTTGCGCTGACGGAGGAGGTGGCGGCGCTGTTCGTGGGCAAAACGGGCCTGCATCTCACACAGGGCATGGGAATCATCGAGGCCGGGCTGCCGGTTTTGAATTTGGAGCATGCGAAAGACAAGCCAACTTCGATCGGAAAGCCGCTGCCCGCATTTGAGATCAAACTGGATGACGGCGAGCTGCTGCTGCGCGGGCCTGGCGTTTTCGACGCGTATCTGACGCCGTGGCAGCCCCGCGAGGCCGTGTTGCGCGATGGATGGTTCGCGACCGGCGACATCGCGGAGATGGATGACGACGGCTGTTTGTTCCTGCGCGGACGCGTGCGCAGCGTGATCAATGTGGGCGGATTGAAATGCTTCCCAGAGGAGGTGGAGGCGATCCTCCTCACTCATCCGGGCGTGAAGGCCGTGCGTGTCTCTGCCCGGGCGCACCCCGCCCTGGGGGCGATGCCGTCTGCGGAGATCATCCCGCAAAACACAGGCGCGCCGCCGCCTGCGGGCGAATTGAGAAAACTTTGCCAGGAGCGCCTCTCCGCCTACAAAGTGCCGCTGTTCTACACCTTTGTCTCCGAGCTGCCGCTGACCGCCAGCGGCAAGCTCCGCCGCCACTGAAGCCCCTCATGAAACGAACCCCACGAATCGCCATCCTCGGCGCCGGCCCCGCAGGCAGCGCGCTGGCCGCGCTGCTGGCAGGACGGGGCATCCAGTCCGTCGTCTTCGATGACGAGAAGCGCCCCGCCCTGCTGGTGGGCGAGTCATTGATCCCCGCCATCGTGGCAATCCTGCGGCGCATGGGAATCGAGGATCGCGTGGCAGCCATCGCGCAGTTCAAACCAGGTGCGAGCTTCTTTCATCACCGCGGCACGCAGATGCATTTCAATTTCCGCTCGGTGGAGGGCCGCCTGCCGCCGTATGCCTACAACGTGCCGCGCCCCGAGTTCGATGATGTGCTCAAGGATTACGCGAAGGAACTGGGCGTCACGTTTGTGAAGCATCGCGCTGGTCTCGTGGCGAAGCCTGGCGGCAGTCCTGAGCTGGAGCTGGATGCAGCGGCTCTCAAAGCCGGCGGCTGGCACGACGGTGACAGGCCCGCGCTCGTCGTCGATGCGAGCGGCCGGGCGCGCACATCGGCCAGGCTGCTCGGCATCAAGGCGGAGGCCGGTCCGCGCAGGGACACCGCGCACTTCGCACATTTCACCGGCATCGAGCATCCGTTCGATCAGGGCCAGATCGTCATCACGTTTCACGAGTGGGGCTGGAGCTGGCGCATCCCGCTGCCGGAGCGCATGTCCTTCGGCATCGTGATGAACCCCAAATCGCTGCCGCACTTCGGCGCGAACGGGGAGGAACGCCTCGAAAAGGTGCTCGCGACCGATGGCATCCTCGCGCCGCTCGCGAAAAACCGCCGGCGCGTCACCGACGTTTACACTTACACGAACTACCAGCTCCTCTCCGACCGCGCGCATGGCCCGGGATGGGTTTCGACCGGCGACGCGTTCGGCTTTGTCGATCCAATGCTCTCTCCTGGCGTCTTCCTGGCGCTGGACGCGGCGGAATCGCTCGCGGAAATGTTCGCACGACACGGCGAGTCATTGCTCGATCAGCCGGAGCGTCTGGCGAAGGAACTAGCGCGGCATGAGAAGCGCCAGCGCGCCTGGCACGAGGCGTGGCATGAGCTGGTCGCGTATTTCTACGACGGACGCATCGTGGCTTTCTACGAACGCGGCACGCAGCTCAAGGCGGACTACCCCGGCTGGTTCAGCAACATGATGGAGGCCATCTCCAGCCGCACGCTTGCGATGATGGCGACCGGCGCGGCCACCCGTGCCGCATGGAACCGTGGTTATCTGCGCGGCTGCTCGAAGTGGCTGCTGAAACCAGAACGTGCGAAGGAGCTGGCGCTGCCGTAACCGACTCCACCCATGCCCGCGCGACTGCTCGCATCCCCTACAGCCGCGCATGTGCTGCCACTGCTGCTGTTTCTGCTGCTGGGCGCGCTGCCCGGCCTGATCCGCGTGGAAAATCCCGAACTGCCCTGGCATGTGCGTGCGCCGGAGCACTGGGTTTACCCGCTGCAAACTGTGGTCTGTGCCGTGACGCTGCTTCTGTTCCGCAGACACCACACTTTCAAACCGTGGCGTGGGCTGATGCCGGCATTTGCACTCGGCATCGTCGGCTGCGCATGCTGGATCGCTCCCGCGCTGCTGCGCGAACACTTGGTTCAAGACGGAATCCAGTCGGCCTCATGGTGGAAATGGCTCGGGCTAGCGGAGCGCTCGAAAGGCTTTGACCCGATGATCGCGGGGGATTCGCCCCTGTGGTTCGGCCTCGTCGTGGGTTTCCGGTTTGCGCGCATGGTACTGGTGGTGCCGTTCGTGGAGGAGTTGTTCTGGCGCGGCTTTTTGATGCGCTACTTGCTCGCTGAAGACGGTCGGTTTGAAAAAATCCCCTTTGGCACGCATGCGTGGAAGGTTTTCTGGATCGTCACCGCCGCCGTGATGCTGGTCCACAATACTGTGGACTGGCCCGGCGCATTCGTGTGGGGGTCTCTGATGTATTTCCTCGCTGTGCGGACGAAAAGCCTCGGCGCGTGCGTGCTGATGCACGCCGTCGGCAATCTGGCGCTGGGACTCTATGTGATGAAAACGCAGCAGTGGGGTTTTTGGTAATCACCCCTGAAGCGTTTCCACGCGCATCCAGCTTGGTTCACCACGCACACAGGCTAGTTTGCCGATGGCGGCGATGGCGGATTTCATGTCTCCCAACCGCGCGTCGTGAATCATGAGCACGAGCGACGTTTCTCCACTGGTGTCTTCGAGGTCTTCCGGCTGGATCATCGAGGAGATGCCGATGCCGCGCTCCCCGAGCACCGTGGCGACCTGAGCCAACACTCCAGGCACGTCATCAACCGTCAGACGCAGGTAGTAATGCGACACCGTGTCGTCGATGGGCTTTGATCTGCCGTAGAGACCGTGCGGCACGAAGCCGCTGTGACGCGTGCCGTGCATGAGCACGGCGGCGGCTTCGCAGAGATCGCTGATCACGCTGCTGCTCGTCGGATCCTGGCCCGCGCCTCGGCCGTAGAAAAGCGTCTCGCCCACCACATCGCCGTTGACGAGCACGGCGTTGAACGCGCCGCTCACGCTCGCCAGCACATGCGACAGCGGCACCAGCGTGGGCTGCGTGCGCACTTCGACGAGACCGTTCTCATCCGCGCGGATGACGGAGAGCAGCTTGATCGTGTAGCCGAGGCGCGCGGCGAATTTGAAGTCGGTGATGCTCACACGGTCCACGCCTTCCACGTACACCTTGTCCTGCGGAATCCAGAAACCGTAACTCAGCGAGGCGAGGATGATGGCTTTGTGCGCCGCGTCCCAGCCACTGACATCCAGCGTGGGGTCGGCCTCGGCGTAGCCTTTGTCCTGCGCCTCTTGAAGCGCGGCCTCGTAGCCGAGCCCGGCCTGCGACATGCGGGTGAGGATGTAGTTGCAGGTGCCGTTGATGATGCCGTGGATGGAGCGGATGTGGTTCCCGACCAGCCCCTCCTGCAACACCTGGATGATCGGGATGCCGCCGGCCACCGCCGCCTCAAAATAGATCGGCACGCCGCATTCCTCGGCCAGCGCGAAGAGCTCCTTCCCGCGCTCGGCCAGCAATGCCTTGTTGCCGGTGACGACAATCTTTTTAGCCCGCAGTGCCGCGGCGACCATCTCGTAAGCCGTGGTTGTGCCGCCGATCAACTCGACGATCACCGGGATCGCCGGGTCATTGACCAGCTCCTTCCAGTCCGTGGTCAGAAGCTCCGCCGGAACCTCCACATCCCGCGTCCGCCGCACATCACGCACGCCCACGCGAGTGATCCGCAAGTCCGCACCAGTGCGCTGACTGATCAGGGCGCGGTTCTTTTGCAAATTCTTGAACACTCCCGCCCCCACATTGCCTAAACCGGCCAAGCCTATGTTGATGACACGCGGGGAACTGACGTTGGACATGATGAATGAGATGCCTGATTTGAGGGGGCGTAGTCATGGCGGAGGCAACGTAAGCCCGCAAGCAAGAAGGCAGACTCCAACCACCTCCTTTAATCTCCTAGGAAACTATGAACATCGTACTGAAAATGAATGGTATATGCAAAAATAGTGTGGGAAATGCCTTGTCCATTCCCTGTCAATTTGAATAAGATTCGGATCAATCATGCTAGCCCGCTCCATCACTTACTGGTTCCTCTGTGGCGTCATCGCTGTCGGAGCGGCGAAAGCTGGCGTGGCAGACACCGCCACTTTCATGCTTCCAGCGAATGCCAGCGCCATTCAAGTGGTGCCTGAGCCGGGCCGGGCGGTGTTGCTCTTTGCGGGAATCATGGCCATGGCTTTCACCTACCGGAGAGCATGGCTGAACTGGAAACGTGCTTCCTGAGCGTGCGTCCGCCGATTTCTGGCGACAAACTTTCCATCGACTCCGGGAAGTCGTGCCGCTAGCCTCGACGCATGAATGCGCTTCTTGTCTTGCTTCTAGCCAGCGTCGGCCTCGCTCACGCAGCGGACTTGTCATTCCCCAAACAAGCCATCGCCACGGTGCATCCGCTGGCGACGCAGGCCGGGATGGATGCCTTCGCGAAAGGCGGAAATGCCATCGACGCCGCCATCGCGGCCGGCTTGACGCTCGGCGTCGTGGACGGGCACAATTCCGGCATCGGCGGCGGGTGCTTCTTTGTCATCCGCGCCGCTGACGGCACGGTGACGTGCATCGACGGTCGTGAAATGGCCGGCGCTGCTGCCAGCCGCGACATGTATGTGATCAACGGCAGGCTCGACGAGGAGGCCAGCAAAACCGGCGCCCTCGCCTCCGGTGTGCCCGGTTATCTCAAAGCCTGCGCCGCCGCTCAAAAAAAACACGGCAAACTCAAACTCGCCGACGTGCTGCTGCCAGCCGCCGGGATCGCCGGAGAGGGCTTCCTCCTCGACGAGGTTTATGCGCGCAAGCTGGCCGCCACCGCCTCCAAACTCGCGAAGTTCCCCTCCAGTGCCGCCATCTTCCTCAAAGACGGCCAGCCGCTCAAGAAGGGTGACAAGCTCGTTCAAACCGACCTCGCCTCGACCTATCGTGCCGTCGCTGAAAAAGGCGTCGAATGGTTCTACGAAGGTGAATTCGCCGCCAAGGCCGGCGAATGGATGAAGGCGAACGGCGGCATCCTCACCGCCGCCGATTTCGCGAATTACCAGGCGCCCGAACGCGAGGCGATCCGCTCGAAGTATCGCGGTTACGATCTCATCACCATGCCGCCGCCAAGCTCCGGCGGTGTCCACGTCGCGCAAATCCTCAACATCCTCGAACACTTCCCGCTGCGGCATTTCCGCGCCAGCAGCCGCGTCCATGTCATCACCGAGGCGATGAAGCTCGCCTTCGCCGACCGCGCCCACTGGCTCGGCGATCCCGACTTCGCCAAAGTGCCGCGCGGCCTTGTCGATCCCGCCTACGCCGCCGAGCTCGCGAAGAAGATCGACCTCGATCATGCGACCGCCGTTCCTTCGCACGGCATGCCGCCGCATTGGGAGGGCGACATCTTCGGCAAACACACCACCTTCCTCTGCACTGCTGACGCCGAGGGCAACTGGGTCGCGCTCAACCAGACCATCAACACCGCCTTCGGCAGCAAGGTCGTCATTCCCGGCACCGGCGTCCTGCTCAACGACGAGATGGACGACTTCGCCGTGCAGCCCGGCGTGCCGAACGCGTTCAAGCTCGTCGGCGCGGAGGCCAACGCGATCGCGCCTGGCAAACGTCCGCTCTCCAGCATGAGTCCGACGATCGCGCTCAAAGATGGAAGGCCCGTCATTGTCACCGGCGCCGCCGGCGGCCCCACGATCATCACCCAAGCGCTGCTGCTGCTCACCCACATCATTGACGACGGCATGCTGCCCGCCGCGGCGCTTGCCGAGCCGCGCTTCCACCATCAATGGAATCCCGACGAGCTGAAGATCGAAAAAGCCTTCGGCGAAGGCACGCTCAAACGTATCGAAGCCCTCGGTCACAAACTCGCCCCCAGCTCAGGCTTCGGTGCCTGCCAGGCGATCTTCTTTGATCCGGAGAAGAAACTCTTCTTCCCCGCGCACGATCCGCGCGTTCCCGGCAAGTCGGACGGAAAGTAACGATGCAAGACTTCACGGCGGCGTCATCTTCGCCTGCTTGTCGCGCCAGAGCTTCGCTTTGAGCCCCGGAAACACCCGCAGCGCGTTCTCACGCAGAATCTGCCGCCCGATGTGCTCCGCGTCCTCCATGCGCAGATCGCCACGATCCACACGTTCCGCCAAGACCTCCGCCAGCACGCGCCGCGTGAACTCCGTCGCGCCGTAGATGCCCTCGGCGTGATTGCAATCCGCACCCCACAGGATGCGCGTGCTCGGCAGCACATCCAGCCACTCGTGAAACGCCCGTTTCGCCATCGTCTGGCTCAACGTGGGCAGCCAGACCGAGTCGAGATACACATTCGGCATCCGCGCCGCGATCGCGCCCGATTCACCGACCCACGGAAAGCCGCCGTGAAACAACACGAAGGTCGTTTGGGGATTCGCCGCGATCAAATCCACCAGCAGCATCGGATTCGAGCCCTGGATGCGCGCATGCCCCGTATGAATCTGAAACGGCAGCGCATGCTTCGCGCTCAGCTCGCACAGATGCCACATCATGAAATCCTCGAACGCCTTCACCTGCTCCGGCTTCAGGTCCTTGCGTTCCTTCCCGAACGCCTCCACCGCCTGCTCCTTCGTCGCCTTCGCGAAATCCAGCGTGCGCTGATACGCCAGCGTGTGCTTCAGGCCCACCATGCCAGCTTCCTTCGCCAGAACGAACACACGCTCCACGAACGCGAGGTAATCGTCGAAGCTCTCGACCCTGATGCCCTTCGCCTTCGCAAAATCATACGGACTCTCCTTCCGCCCGCCCTTCGTCACCGCGAACTCCGACGGATGAAAGCCGCGAAACAGCGGGTTCAGCCGCAGCACGTTCGCCACGAAGCCGTAGTGGCATCCAAAGTCGAACGGCTCCCAATACGGATCGTTCAGCATCACCTCGATGTTCGCCCGCTCCGTGATCACCTCATACAGCCAGCGTTGATCGCGATAATTCGCCGTGATGCGATCATTCAGCGCCGCAATTTGAGCGTCATCCGCCGCTTCAAAATCCACGCCATACAAATCCTGCAACGCCGGCAGCGTGTGGCGATACACGCTCATCGCCCGCACATCCGCGAAGCCCGGCTTCGCCCGCTGCCACCAGTCGGCGAACTTTTCCCTCGGCCTCCATCCCGGCACCGCATTGAACCAGCTCAAATAGCTGTTCTGCCAGATCGACGCCAGATTCATCACCTTCGTCCCATCCTCCGCCTCCCGCCATCCCGGCAGTTCGTCCCAGCGCCACAGATGATCGTGCGTGTCGATCGCCGGAACCTTGCCGAGGAAGGCTTTGATCGCATCATACGACTTAGACGGCGTATCCGCAGCAAAAGCAGCACCCGCAAACAAGCAGGCGCTCATGAAAAAGACGAACGCTTTCATGTCCCGAGGCTATCAGCACACGACCCGATCTGTCCACGCCGAATCCTCGCGATAGCGTCCTGGAGTGCGCCGGACCTCCGGCGCTTTCGGACGTCTGCTGGCCTGCGCAAAGCTCCAGAGGGCTGGAGCACTCCAAAACGCTGACGCGTCCATCATGCTCCAACCAAACTCGCCAAGACGAAGCAGCCTTACTTCTTCCCCTTCGCTGCCGCAGCGGTAAACCAATCGACGCCACCGCCTCCACCGCCAAAGGGATTGCCCATGCCGCCACCGGAACTGCGATTGCCACCAGCACTGCTGAAGCTGCGCTGACTGCCGCCCTGGCCTTGACCGGCACCGGCAGGACGAGGACCACCGCCCTGTTTCTTCTCGAAGTCGGGCTTCGATTTCATGCTCAGGGCGATGCGTTTGCGCGGAATATCAACCTCGGTGACGGTCACGGTCACTCGCTGGGCCACTTTGACGACTTCGGCGGCATCACGGATGAAATGATCGGCGAGCTGGCTCACATGCACGAGGCCGTCCTGATGCACGCCGATGTCCACGAAGGCTCCGAAGGCCGTCACGTTCGTGATGATGCCCGGCAGCTTCATGCCGACGGTGAGATCCTTCATGTCGTTCACGCCTTCGGCGAAGCTGAAGACCTCGAACTGCTTGCGCGGGTCGCGGCCCGGCTTCGCCAGCTCGTTCATGATGTCTTGAAGCGTCGGCAGGCCCACATCGGCGCTGACATACTTCTTCAAATCGATCTTCGCGCGCAGCTCCGGCTTCTGCATCAGATCGGCCACGCCGCAGCCGAGATCGGCCGCCATTTTCTCGACGAGCGGATAGCGCTCGGGATGCACGCTGCTGGCATCGAGCGGATTGGCGGCGCTGCGGATGCGCAGGAAGCCCGCAGCCTGCTCGAAGGCCTTTTCGCCAAGCCGCGGCACCTTGAGCAGATCTTTACGACTGGCGAAGGCACCGTGCTCGTTGCGGAAGGCGACGATGTTCGCGGCGTGGGCGCTGTTGAGGCCGGAGACGTAGCTGAGGAGCTGCTTCGACGCGGTGTTCAGCTCCACGCCGACGGCGTTCACGGTGCTGATGACGACGTTGTCGAGGCTGCCTTGCAGCATGGTCTGATCCACGTCGTGCTGATACTGGCCGACGCCGATGGACTTCGGGTCGAGCTTCACCAGCTCCGCCAGCGGGTCCATGAGACGGCGGGCGATGGAAACAGAGCCGCGCACAGTGACGTCGTGGTTCGGGAACTCCTCGCGGGCCACCTCGCTGGCGCTGTAAATCGACGCGCCGCTTTCATTCACCATGATGACCGGGATGGAGGACGGCACGCCGATCTTTTTCACAAACATCTCCGTCTCGCGGCTGGCGGTGCCGTTGCCGATGGCGATGGCCTGGACCTTGAAACGCTCGATCAAATTCAGCAGCAGTGTTTTGGCGTGCAGGAGGCTGTTCCCATCGCCGAGGAGGTAAATGACATCGTTATAGACGAGCTGGCCCTGCGCATCGAGCACGACGATTTTGCAGCCGGTGCGGAAACCGGGGTCGATGCCCAGCACGCGCTTCTGGCCCAGCGGCGCGGCGAGAAGCAGCTCGCGCAGGTTGTCGGCAAAAACCTTCACGGCCTCGGCGTCGGCCTTCTTCTTCGATTCGAGGCGCGCCTCGGTCTCCATGCTGGAGCTGAGCAGGCGCTTGAAACTGTCCTGCGCGGCCAGTTTGACCTGCGCGGAGCAGGTGTTGCTGCCTTTCACGGCGAGACGCTCGACGAGCGTGATGGCCTCCGCCTCCATCGGCTGCACACGCATGAGCAGGAAGCCTTCTTTTTCGCCGCGACGAATCGCGAGCATGCGGTGGGAGGGGATCGACTTCACCGGCTCCGTCCACTCGAAGTAATCGCGGAACTTCTGCGCCTCCGGGTCCTCCTCTTTGCCAAACATGACCTTGGAAGTGACCGTGCCGTTGTCCGCGAAGAGTTTTCTCAACGCCGCGCGCACTTCCGCCGTGTCGCTGATGCGTTCCGCGATGATGTCACGAGCACCGGCGAGCGCCTCGGCGGCATCTTTGACCTTCAGCTCGTCCGTTTCGGCCTCCAGCTTCACAAACTTCGCCGCCTCGCCATCGAGATCGACGTTGGCAGTAAGCACGTTTTGCTCGATGAAGTCCGCCAGCGGTTCCAGGCCCTTCTCCTTCGCGATGGTGGCTTTCGTGCGGCGTTTCGGGCGGAAGGGCGCGAAGACGTCCTCCAGCGCGTTCAGCGTGTCCGCCTTGTCGATCTTCGCACGGAGCACATCGGTCATCAGCTTGCGCTCTTCGAGTGACTTCACGATGGCCGCACGGCGGTCATCCAGCGCCACGAGCTGGCCTAGACGCTCTTGAATGGCCTGGATCTTCACTTCATCCAGCTCGCCGGTGGCTTCTTTGCGGTAACGGGAGATGAACGGCACCGTCGCGCCATCGGCGAGCAGTTTGGCCGTGGCACCGACCTGGATGGGCTTGAGCTTCAGCTCTCCGGCGATGCGTTCGACGTGGGCGATGTTGATGTTCAGTTCAGCGGCGGCGGGCATTGAGAAAGTTCCAAGTCACAGGTTTGAAGTTTCAAGTTGGAACGCGTGGAGTTAGCGAAGGCGTTTCAGGGGGCAAGAGAGGAACAGCGTGTGTGAAAAACTTTTGTGCGTCGTGATGCTTGACACACCGGGAGGCGGCCCGGCGCCGGCGCTCGCATTTGGGCACTTCCACCACCTGCTTCAGGCCGATGGGCAGGGTGCTGATGCGCCGCTGCCTTTAGCCACGCCGCCAATACTCCCGCCCCTGGCAGTGAGGGCACGGGATGCCTGCATCTTTGACGGCCAGATGGAACTCCACCCGGCCCTCCACATACTTCGTGCTGCGATACTCGTAGCCT
Source organism: Verrucomicrobiaceae bacterium (assembly GCA_016795375.1). GTDB lineage: Bacteria > Verrucomicrobiota > Verrucomicrobiia > Verrucomicrobiales > Verrucomicrobiaceae > Prosthecobacter. The sequence goes on along the minus strand of JAEUHJ010000161.1, from coordinate 26,001 downwards.
TCGCGCACACCAAATGTGTGATATGGCAAACTCTGGCTCATCCCATCTCCCTGCCATCATCCCGCCCATCCCGCACCAACTTCCCGGGTGAACCGGTTTTTCTCCACGGTGGGGACTTTCCAGTGAAAGTTCCCGCCAGTCGTGCGCTGATAACCGCAGGGAGTGGGGCCGGGCGAGGGAGCGTCAGACATCGAGAGAAAATGACTGCTGCTTCCTTACGAAAGCGACGGGGTTTTGACAAGAATGAAAGCGCATCTGTCAGACCGTTGCCTGGATGCGGCAGAGCGCAGCCGCACATTCCTGACGGGCTTCACTTCTTCCCCACGTTCTTCAACTCCATCTCCGTCCACATCGCCATGCGGCCTTTATTTTGAGCGCGGATGGTGGTGATGGCCTTGGGCTCGACGGCGCTGGCGGTGTGCTCCCATTCGCGGCGGATGTAGGTGAGCACACCGGCCACGTCCTCATCAGTGAGCTGCGGCAGCGGTGGCATGGCGAGGTTGTAGGTGCGCCCGGCGACCTTCACGGGACCGGCGAGGCCGTGCATGACGATGCGGGCGGCGATCTCCGGCTTGCCGAGCACCCATTCGCTGTCCACGAGCGGCGGCGCGAGGCCGTCGAGGCCGAAACCGTGCGGCTGATGGCACGCGGCGCACAGCGTGGCATAAATCGTCTTTCCTTTCTCAAACAGCGCGGTCTGCGCCTCGGTGAGCGGCTTGATGACGGGCGGCGGTGGAGCGCCGGGCTTGCCGGGCCAGGCGAGACGTGCCTCGACGCGCGCGAATAGCTTCGCGCTGGCTTTGTCAGTCATCGCGGCCTTGAGCGTATTCAAAGACGTAGGCGCGGCATCGAGCCAGAGCAGTTTCGGCGGCGTTTTGGCCTTGGGATCGCCGCTGGTGGAGAGGCCTTTGATGGCCGCGACCTGAAACGGCCCGCCCGCAGGCTGCGTGGCGGCGAGATGGAGCATTTCTTCAAACGGACCGGCCTTGTTAGCGGCGGCGAGCAACGCGCCAAGCGCCTCGATCACGGGCATGATCTGCGCGCCGTTGTCTTTGGTGAGCTGTGCGGCGAGCACTTTGGCAAACGCCGCTTCTTTGCCACGCAAACCGGTGAGCGCGCCTTCGCAAATCAGCGTGTTCTTGCCGTTGCTGGCGAGCATTTTGGCCACGGCGGCATCGGCGTCGGGCAGATTGAACGTGGTGAGCTTGATGGCGAGATGCGCGAGCACCAGCGCGTCTTTCTCCGCCGACATCGCGATCAAATCAGGCGCGAGATCGCGTGTGGCGATGCGCACAGCGGCCACGCGCACCTGGGCGTCGGTGTCCTTCAACGCGTTGCGCAGAACGTCCGGTGATGCCGAACTGAGGCCGTCGAGCGTCCACAACGCATGCACGCGTGCCAACGCGTTCCCGTTTTGCAGCATCTCCTTCAACGCGGGAATGGCGGAGGCGTCGCTCGACTCGACGATGAGGCGCTGCGTGGTGTCGCGCACCCAGCCATTCGCATGCGCGAGCAGTTTCACGTCCTTGCTCGCTTTGACGGGCCGCAGTCGCTCTTTGGCGTCCGGCACGATGCGCCAGATGCGGCCCATGTTGATGGGCTGCTCCAGTTTGCGGTCCTTGATGTTCGCGATGAGGTAATGCGTGAGGAAGCTCTGGTGCTGGATGATTCCGCGATACATGTCCACAAGGTAAAGCGCGCCATCGGGGCCGTCGCAGGCGTTCACGGGGCGGAAACGCTCATCGGTGGAGGTGAGGAATTCGGTCGTCTTCGCGGTGTTCGTGGCTTTCAGGATTCCGCCGGATTCGCTCATGGTGAAACGCTTCACCAGATTCGCGCACGGCTCGGGCACGAAGGCATTGCCGCGATAGGCAGCGGAGAAGGCGTCGCCGCGATAAATGAGCGCACCGCAGGTGCCGGTCGGCTTGGTCAGTTTTCCAACGGCGCTCAGTGTCTTCGCGTCGTAACCACGATTCACGCCCGGCGTGGGATGCGAGGCATAAAGCGTCTGGTCAGCGGCGAGCTTCGCATTGATGCTGGAGGCGTTGCGCAGCAGCGGATTTTTCGTGAAGGCCTCCGTGGGCAGCAGATCGGCGCGCAGCATATCGGAGTTGTAGTTGAAATACAGCCTGCCGAAGTTGTCCTGGCACAGGCCCCACTGGCCGCGGCCGAGTCCGCTGTCCTTCTGCCACACACCGCCGCGCAGTTTGAAGCGTGTGGTGTAGGAGGCGCTCCAGATGGCGTTGTCCATCGCCCACACGGGTGTGTTGGCCATGTGCTCCGGCTGTCCGCCAAATGCTCCGTAGTCGTTAGCGACAATGTCCTTCACGTCCGCCTTGCCATCACCGTCGGTGTCCTTGCAGAAGAACAGATTCGGCGGCACGGCGATCAACGCGCCGCCATTCACCGCCATCACCGCGCGCGGCATGACGACCTTGTCGAGAAACGCCGTCGCCTTGTCCATGCGGCCGTCGCCATCGGTGTCTTCCAGCAGCGAGACGCGGCCCGTCGGCTCCTTCTCGGTGCTGCCTTCCACATTGCGCATGTAGCCGCGCATTTCGCAGACGTAGAGCCGCCCCTGATCGTCAAAGCTCATCGCAACCGGCCCTTCGATCATCGGCTCGCACGCGACGAGCTCGATGCGGAAGCCTTTTTCGACTTTGAACGTCTTCAGCTCATCCTCCGGGCTCAGCGGCTTCGGCGGCGGCAGCTTGAACTTCAGCTCCACCTTCTCCGGCCCGGCGTTTTTGGTGTGAACGGCAAACGCATACGGTGCGAGCAAGAGGCAGAGGAGGGGGATGATGAGGCGCATGACGGAGTATCTTTGATATTGCTCTTTTCCTGGCATCCCTTCAACATTTGAACTGCTCATGAGGACTATTTATTGCATTCTCGCCGTCTCCTCCGCGCTCGTCTCCACGGTGTCCTCCCAGACGTTGCATGTGCTGAGCATCGGCGTGGAGCCAAAGCGCTCGTTTCATTCCAGCAACGACCCGTATGCGCGGGATGCCGCGCACATGGCGCGGGCGCTGGGACTTCCGGCGCATCGTCGGCCCGGCGAAATGAAAAGCATGCTTTTGAGATTCCGGCTTCCGCAACGCGCAGTGTTCACGGGATGGCCGGCACGGCAGGATCTCCGGCGCGGAGCACGCCGCGTTTGCTTTGCTGGATGAAATTCACACCGAAACACACCGCGTTTCCATCGGCGGCACGACGGAAGGTGGCGAGCGTGCGCAGCGGCTCGACACCGCGCCGGCCTGAATGCTGGTCGGTCGTGGTCATGATGCAGCGTTCGCTCGGCCCCGCGTTGCGGAAGAGGACGGGGCCGACACGCAGCGCGGGCCATTCGTCCTCGGCGAATGCCGCGCAGCCTGTGACGACGAGATTCGGCCGGAAACGGTTCATGGGCACTGCCTCGCCTCCGCAAGAGCGGATGCGGCGGTTCAGCGCATCGAGCGATCCCGTGCTGGTGACGAGCACCGGAGCCGCATCGGCAAAAGAAACGAGATCGCCCGCCCGTGCGGCTGCCTTGGCCACCAAGCGGTGAAACCGGCCGCCGATGCGCACCAGCCGGCATCGCAGCCCGAGCACGTCTTGAAGCCATGCCGCGGCCTCTTTGCCGCAATCCTCGGCGAGCAGGCCACTGTCACGCCACACGTTCACCGGCATGAGCGGCGCATGCGGATCACCGGCACGCGGTACGGAAATGCTGCCGTGGCCGTCGGTGGAGAGCGTGAGAGCATTCTCCGAAAGCGCCGTCGAGACGGTGGCCATGGCGGGAAACGTCCGCTGCGTGAGGAATCCGCCGTTTTCATCCACGATGAGAAACCGGCGGTCCCCGGCGAAGCCGAGTTCATCAATCTCCACCGACGCGACCTCACAACCGCGCAGCGATTTGACCGGATAGATGTGCAGGCTGTGAATGCGCATCACGCGAGGATCTCCTTGATCACCTTCGCGCCTTCGACGCCACTGAGCCTCGCATCAAGGCCTTGGAACTTGAAACTGAAGGCGTCGTGTTTGATGCCGAGCTGGTTCAGCATCGTGGCGTGCAGGTCGTGGACGTTGACGATGTTCTCCTGCGCGGCATAGCCGAGGTCGTCGGTGGCGCCGTGAACGAGTCCGCGCTGCACACTGGCGCCGGCGAGCCACATCGTCATTGCTTTGTTGTGATGATCGCGGCCGACGGGGCCTTTGTTGCCCTGTGCCATCGGTGTGCGGCCGAATTCGCCGCTCCACACGATGAGCGTGTCGTCCAGCATGCCGCGCTGCTTCAAATCCTTGATCAATGCGGCGCAGGCACGATCGACTTCCTTCGCGCGCAGCGGCAGTTCCTCGTGCAGCAGGCTGTGATGGTCCCAATCGCGATGGTAGAGCTGGATGAAGCGCGTGCCGCGTTCGGCGAGACGACGGGCGAGCAGGCAGTTCGACGCGAACGAACCATCACCGGGCGTGCAGCCGTAAAGTTCGAGCGTTTTGGCTCCTTCACCGCGGGTGTCCATCAGCTCCGGCACGCTGGCCTGCATCTGAAACGCCATTTCATACTGCGCGATGCGCGTGGCGATTTTGGGATCGTCGCAAATCGAGGCATGCTGCTTGTTGAGGGCGTTGATCGCCGCCACGTCACTGCCCTGGCGTTCACGCGTGACGCCGTCCGGGCTGGTGAGATGCAAAACGGGATCGCCCCGCGAGCGGAGTTGTACGCCTTGATGCTTCGACGGCAAGAAGCCGCTGCTCCACTGCCGCGCGGCGATGGGCTGGGGCGTGCGGCCTTTGCCCGTGGACACCATGACGACGAATCCGGACAGATCCTCCGCCTCGCTGCCGAGTCCGTAAGTGATCCACGCGCCCATGCTCGGACGGCCGGCGATTTGAGCGCCGGTGTTCATGAACATGTGCGCGGGGTCGTGATTGATCGCGTCCGTGGTCATCGAGCGCACGAGGCAGATGTCGTCCGCGACGCTGCCGAGGTGCGGCAGGAGCTCCGATAGCTCCATCTGGCACTTCCCGCGTTTCGCGAAGCCAAACATCGGCCCTTTGCACACCAATTTCTGGCCCTGGAGCTGCGCGAGCCGCCGCCCCTTCGTGAACGACTCCGGCATCGGCTTGCCATCCATCTCCGCGAGCTTCGGTTTGTAATCAAACAGCTCCAACTGCGACAGCCCGCCCGCCATCGTGAGCCAGATCACGCGTTTCGCCTTCTGCGGCAGCGGCACCTTGCCCAGCACACCGCGTGAAGCCGCCTGGAGCAGATTCGGACTCAACAACGACGCCAATGCAATGCCGCCGGGGCCTTGCGAAGCGCGGCCGAGGAAAGCGCGGCGGGTTTGAGCAGCGATGGTGTTCATAATGCAGGTTGGATTTGAAACTTGCCTTGGAAACCAATGTCAGCCACCATGTCTGACATGAAAGCCAAAGCCGCCATCAAGAAATCAGCCAAGCGTCGAGCACCAGTTCCTGCAGCTATGCGCGGCACGTTCACGGTTCGCGACATGAACCGCCAGCCGCAATCCTTGCTGACTGCCGCGCAGAAGCTGGGACGTGTGATCATTCGCAGCCGGAGTGAAGGCAATTTTGTGCTCACACCCGAAATTCCGGCTCCCAACAAGCGAGTGCAGGAGGCTGAAGCATATTGCCAGAGACTGGCTGAAATGAGGGGCAAACTCCGCTCCATGGGCTTCGTGCCTCCGTCGGTCAGCGATTCGGAAAAGATCTCCCGGATGATCGCAGGTGAAGAGCCATGATCTACGCGGACACCAATTTCTACACCAACTTGCTGATGGAACTGTCCCACAGCAGTGAGGCCGAACTGCTCACAAGGAGCAATGTCAGTATTCTTCCTGTAACTTGGCTGCTCCGTCTGGAGGTGGTGAATGCCATCCAGCAGTGTGTTTTCATGCGCCGTCATGGTGTCCAAGACCTGCGACTGGCGCCCGAACATGCGACGGTGCTGGAGTCCCATTTTTTGTCGGAGGTTGACTCGGGCATTCGTTATCGTCGCTATCCCGTTGATGAGTCCAGCGTTGAACATCTTTTCATGGAGCTTTCCCACCGCCACACCGCCAAGGAAGGCTTCCGCACCTATGACATCCTCCACGTCTCTTCCGCTCTGGTGCTCGGCTGCGACATGTTTTGGAGCTTTGACGCTAAGGCGAAGAAGCTGGCCAAGCTGGAAGGTCTGAAGGTGAACTGAGCGTGTAGGCCACTCTGGGATGACTCGAGTCAAGATTGCAGAAAGCGCGGATATCATTTTGATTCAGTTTTGGAAGCAGTCTCGTGGCCGTATCTATTCAGCCAACGATACCAATAATTCGGCAGGTGCAGGCTCACCCCAGAAGAAAGGTCGATTGTTTCAAGCTTCTGACCGTAATTGGGCCGGTCATCGTCGCTGTGTTGGTCTGGAGGCTCGAATTCGTCGATGGCATCATCGCCAAAGGTCTCCCTGGTGGGCTCCGGACGGCTTTGGGGCTTTGGCAGATTGATCACCTCAACCATGAGTTTGTAGTTTAGCCCATGCTGAGTGCCCAGAGGCCAATTCCGCGGGTGGGAAGTGATGAGGGTTAGAAACTGCTGCATGAACTCACTCAGTGTCTTCTCACAAGCTTGCCTGCATGTTTCATAAGCTTCCGGCGACAAGCTGTTGAGACGTTCGTGGTATTTCCGATCCACAGTGGACATGCCATCCATCGCGTCTGGCCTGGCACGCCCCATAGCCCATTTCATTGCGTTATGTCGAAACGCCATGAGTTCCTGGCCGAGAAAGGTTAAAAAGGCTTCTCGTCGGGCATTTTCATCCTCTGGGAGAATTTCAAGCTTGGTTGTGTCTGCGTCGCGCTTCATGGGTCAAGAGCGAGTGATCGTTTCGTGGATGTTCATCAAGACGCGCGCGACATGCGTCCACGCGGCGAGCTCGGGCTGGTTCAAATTGGCCCCGACAGGTGTAGCGCCGGTTTTGAGCAGGACTTCGGCGGCGGCGGGGTCTTTTTGATAGTCCGTGAGGTGCTTGGTGAAGAGTGAAGATAACGTCTTCGCTTCTTCAGCCGTCGGCTGGCGCTGCAATGCCTGCTGGAATGCCCAGGTGATGCGTTTGGCGGAATCGCCTTCGCTTTGGATGATGCGCGCGGCGAAGGCGCGGGCGGCTTCGACATAGGTGGGGTCGTTGAGGAGGACGAGGGCCTGCTGCGGGATGTTGGAGCGGTTGCGCTCGGCGGTGCATTCTTCACGGCTTGGCGCGTCGAAGGCGAGCATGCTCGGATGTGTGAAGGTGCGCTGCCACCAGGTGTAGAGGCCACGGCGGTACAGACCTTCGCCGCTGTCATTCTGCCATTCGCGGGTGGGGAAGTTCAGATTCTCCCAGTATCTGGCTGGCTGGTAAGGCTTCACGCTGGGGCCGCCGATTTTTGGCACGAGCAGGCCGGAGATGGCGAGCGCGTTGTCGCGCACGAGCTCGGCATCGAGGCGGAAAGCGCTCTGGCGGGCGCATTCGCGGTTGTAGGGATCGGCGACGGTGAGTTCCTTCGTCGAGGTGCTGACCTGCTGGTAGGTGTGGCTGGTGACGATGAGACGGATCATGTGCTGAACATCCCAGCCGCTGTCCATGAACTCGCAGGCGAGCCAGTCGAGCAGCGCGGGATTCACCGGCGGCTCGCCTTGGGCGCCGAGATCGTCGAGCACTTTGCTCAATCCGGTGCCGAAGAATTGTTTCCACAGTCGATTCATCACATTGCGGGCGGTGAGTGGATTTTCTTTGGAAACAAGCCACCGGGCGAGGTCGAGGCGTGTGAGGTCGCGGCCTTCGATTTTCGGCTGCGGCAGGTAGCCCGGCAGCGCAGCCTTCACGATCTCGCCGTTTTCATCCATCCAGTTGCCACGCGGCAGGATGCGCACGGTGCGCTTGTTGGTATCGCTGATGGAGACGATGCACTTCGGCAGCGGATCGTAGAAGACTTTGCGGTCGGCGTCGGCCTTGGCGACGGCATCACGCTCAGCTTTGTGCAGAGGGCTCACTTTGTTGAAGTAGGCGTCGATGAGCTGTTGCTGCCTTGGAGCGCGTTTTTTTACCTTCAGCGCCGCGCGGACTTCCTTGGCTTCTTTTTCTGTGTGGTCAGTTTTGGCGAGGAACTCTGCTTCCCAGGCTTTTTGGGCCTTGTTGAGTTCCGGCTGCGCCTTGGCGAGCGCTGTCTTGGCGGCGGCGAGTTTGGCGTCGAGCGCGGCGAGTTTTTTCTCGTTCTCCGGCGTGGTGACGAGCATGCCGTCCTCGCGTCGGCCGAGGATGGGCTCTTTGATGTCGGCAAAAAATGCGCCAAGCGAATAGAAGTCACGCATGGTGAGGGGATCGAATTTGTGATCGTGACACTGGCAGCAGCCTGTGGTCTGTCCCATCCATGCGTTGCCGATGGCGCGGACGCGATCGGTGAGCATGCGCTGCTCGTAGTCCTTCGCCTGTGCGCCGCCTTCCTCGGTGGTGAGCAGCAGGCGGTTAAACGCGGAGCCGACTTTTGTCTCTTGGTTCGCGCCTGGCATCAAGTCTCCGGCGATTTGCTCGATGGTGAAGCGGTCGAAGGGCTTGTTTGTGTTGAAGGACTTGATGACGTAGTCGCGGTAGGGCCAGACGTTGTGCGGGTTGTCACTGTGATAGCCGATGGTGTCGGCGAAGCGGACTTGGTCGAGCCATGTGATGGCCATGCGCTCGCCGTAGTGGGGATTCTTGAAGAGGGAGGTGACGAGGGCGTCGTAGTCTTTATCGGACAGGTCGAGCTTTTCGGACAAGTCCGCCGGTTTGGGCGGCAGGCCGAGGAGATCGAAGTGGAGACGGCGCATCAAGGTGCGCGCATCGGCCTTTGGAGACGGTTTGAGTCTGATCTCAGCGAGGCGCTTCTGCACAAGGTGATCCACCGGATTCACACCAGCGGGAATTTTCGCCTTCACCGGCTTCTCATAGGCCCAGTGCTGCTGATAGGCCGCGCCTTGATCGATCCACTTCTTCAAGATGTCCTTCTGCCGCTGCGTGAGCTTCTTGTGTGAGTCCGGCGGCGGCATGAGGTCGTCGTCATCATTGGTGAGAATGCGCGCGATCAGCTCGCTGTCCTTCGCATTGCCGGGAACGAACGCTTTGCCTGCAAGCGCTTCTGCACGGATGTCGATGCGCAGATCCGCCTCGCGATGCTTCGGGTCAGGTCCGTGGCAGTAGAAGCAGTTGTCGCTCAAAATCGGACGCACATCACGGTTGAACTCGATCTTCGCCGGAACAGGCGCTTCGGCGGCGTGACTGGCGGCGGACGCCAGGAGGGTGAATACGAAGGCTTTGCTCATGGTGGCAGGCTTGCAGGCAGTACGGAGCCGCAGGACGGGATATTCCTGCGTGCGCCTTAATCATGCTGACACGGCGCTGTTTTGGGCAGGCTCAGTACACCGCCTTGCGATGGAAAAGAAAGCTCTCCAGCAGCAGCAAGGCGAGCGCGAGCCAGACCAGACGTTTCGGCCAGGTGCTGAAGGCGGCGGCGGTGATGACCGGGGCGTTCGCCTGGAACGCTGGCGTGTTTTTCGCGTCAAGTTTCGGCAGGCTTGTCTCCGCATCCGAGATCAACGCGCAGGCTCCGACGCGGCCGTCCCCGGCCTCCCAACCGCCGATGCGGTTGAGCGTGAACAGGCCATTCACGGGATTGTCGGAAACGTCGATGAACTGCGCTCCGTCCCATGCATGCCATTGCACGAGGCTGTCCGCCGCGAGCATTTCCCCCGTGCGCGACGTGCGCAGGCTGGCGAGCGCGTCGCTGTCCCCGGCGCACCAGTATAGCGCGTTGCCAAGGATCAGCGGAAAGGAGGGCAGCAGGGCGAGCTGCTCGGACTGCGCCGGCGAGAATGCGGTGGCGACGATGCGCCGCCCGTCGAATTCGCCGGCGGCCAGAACGGGCTCCCCACCGGCCATCCACAGGGTCTCGATGGACGCCGGGAGGCCGAGCACGGTGGTCTGCGTGAGGGCAACCCGGCCGCTGGCGACGCGAAAGAGCACGGGATGATCCGGCCGCAAGACGCGCACGCTGTCATACGGCACACCGCGTGTGGCGCGGGCGCGCAGCGGGCCGGAGTCTTGCCGTGGAGTGAGGGCGATGACGGGTTTCTCCGCAGGCCATTCTTTCGGAAGCCAGTTTTCGAAAATGAACACATCCGGCTGCTCTTTCGGCGGCCATGCGGCTGGCTCCCCTTTTTTCATTTCAATGCGTCCGGCCTCGATGAGTGACGAGAGCGCGAGTTCAGTGAAGGGGTCGGCCTTCTCGGCGAACCAGGCGACGTTGAGCGGCCGGGTTTTGGGCAGCGGGGCGGACAAGCCGTCATCCCAACCGAAACAGTCGCCCGCAGTGGTCAGGCGCATTTCCAACCGCTGCCCGCGCAGTCCTTCGAGCGGCAGAATGAGCGTGGTGGACCCGCCGGGCGCGAGCTCGAGTTCACGAAGCTGGGCGATGCGGCCCGCCAGGGAGACTTCGAGGGTGGATGTCGTCCTTCCCGCGTTGCTGGAGGCGGCGCTGACTTTGACAAATGCCTCGTAACGGTCATGTGCGAGCGGGCTGGGGCGGATCTGGAAAGCGGTGATGCCGGCATTGCGCGGCTCCGGCAGCGCGGAGGAGATCAGGTCGATGTCCTGGCCCGCCGGAGGCGTGGAATCGGAGGCGAACCAGATGCGGGATCGCGCCTCGAGATCAGCGAGACGCCGTGCGACGTTCAGCGCGGCCCAGGTTCTGCCTTCGATGGGAACAGCGGCCACCTCATCGAGCAGGCGCAGGCACTCGCGGCGGTTGCGGCTGCGGGAGAGCAGGACATGCGGGCGTGAGTCGAAGGTGATGAGCGACAGGACGACCTGGTCAGGCAGCGCACGGACGCGTTCCTTCACGCGCCGCCTGGCATGATCCAGGCATGTGCGGCCCTGCATGTCCCTGGCGGACATCGAAGCGGAGCGGTCGATGATGATGACAACCGCGCCGGGTGAGCCGGCCGCGATGTCGCCGCCGGGCCGGGCGAGCGCGAGGACAGCAAGGATCAAGACGAACAGCGTGAGCAGCAGCGAGAGCCATTTTTTGATTTTGCGCAGCCACGCGGACTCCTGATGCTCGCGCGCGAGCGATTTGAAGAACAGCAATGTGGAAACGGGCACCCGCTTTGCCTGCCTGCGAAACAACCACAACGCGAGCGGGATGAGAGCCAGCCAGGCAAGGTGAAGGTAACTGGGGGCGAGGAAGCGCATTTCCTGTGGGACAACAAATCGGCGTGACAGTAGGACAGCAAGGCAATGGCGCTGTCGAGTTTCAACTCACTGATCCACCGGCCAACTGCCCCGCCGAATCACTTCTTACTTCCGAAGTTCGTCGAGCGCCTGCTTCAAGTGACCTTCGATGACATCTTTGCTGACGTAGGCTTCACCGGGCTTGCGCAGGAGGACGAAGCGGATCCTGCCGTTCTCGAATTTCTTGTCCATGCGGGCGATGCGCATGATCTCCTCGGTGTCGAGATCGTCGGGAAGCCGGGTGGGAAGATCGCAGAGCTTCAGCAGGGCGACGATGCGGTCGTAATGCTCGGCGGTGAGATCGGACGCCTGCACGGAGAGCCAGGCGGCGGCGCGCAGACCGAGGCTGATGGCCTCGCCATGCAGCAGTCGGCCGTAACCGGCGGCGGCCTCGATGGCGTGGCCCAGCGTGTGGCCGAAATTGAGCAGGGCCCGCGTGCCGATGGTTTCGTATTCATCAGCCTCGACGATGGCGGCCTTGATGGAGATGTTCCGGCGTATGAGGGCGACGAGATCACCCTTGCCTTCGGCGAGGCTCTGGATGGCCTCGAACATCGAGGCGTCGCGAATGCAGGCATGCTTGATGATTTCAGCGAAGCCTTCGTTCCACTCGCGTGTCGGGAGCGAACTGAGCGTGTCGATGTCGGCGATGACATGCGCGGGCTGGTGGAAGCAGCCGACCATGTTCTTCGCGTCAGGCAGGTTCACGCCGGTTTTGCCGCCGACGGAGCTGTCCACCTGGGAAAGCACGGTGGTGGGCACCTGGACGTAGGGAATGCCACGCTGGTAGATGGCGGCGCAGAAGCCGCCGAGATCGCCGATGACGCCGCCGCCGAGGGCGACGAGAAAGCTTTTGCGATCAATGCCCGCGCGCGCCATCTCACCGAGCACGGTCTCGCTTTGGATGAGCGATTTGGACGCCTCGCCGGCCGGGACGGTGACGAGATGAGGATCCTTTCCGGCCGCGCGGAGGCTTTCGAGCACTTTGTCGGCATAGAGCGGCCTGACGTTCGAGTCGGTGACGACGGCGCACTTCAGGCGATCGGGCATTTTTTTGTTCACCTCCCCGCCGAGCGTCTTGAGGAGGTCGCGCCCGACCTGCACGAGGTAGCTGCGCGGGCCTAGGTTGACAAAGACTGGTCGTGCTGGCTGGACAGGCGGAGGCATGGAAAAAGTGCGAGGATGCGTGGGACGGCGTACTCTGGCCGTGGAAGGGAATCGAGGCAAATCGTTTGGAGGCAGCGTTCACGGCGGAACCAGGTGATCTGCCGCTTCGCATAGCGCCGCGTGGCCTGCTGGATGGCGGCGATGGTTTGATCGAGCGTCGCACGGCCGGCGAGATGCTCGCGCACCTCACGGATGCCGATGGCCTTTCCGGCGGTGGGCGACATTTCGCCCAGGCCGGCCACCTCGTCGATCAGTCCTGCGGCGAACATGTCCAGCGCGCGTTGATTGATGCGCTCATAAAGTGTCTCGCGGTTCCATTCGAGAATGATGCCGTTCACTTGAGGCTCATTATCCACAAAGGAGCGGCGCAAGGCGGACTGGGAGACGCCGGTGAGCAGGCAGATTTCCAACGCGCGCTCGACGTAGCGCGGATTGCGCAGATTCACGGTGGTGGTGGCTTCGGGATCGCGCTGGAGCAGCCAGGATGTTTTTTCGCCAAGGCTGAGGTGTCTGAACTTCTCCCGCAACTGCGAAGATGCGGCGGGCAGCGGGGAGAGGCCATGAGTGAGCGCCTTGAGGTAAAGACCGGATCCACCGACGACCACAGGAACGCGGCCGCGGGAGGCGATGCCGGTGATCACCGGCATGGCGAGCGAATGGTAACGCTGCGCGTCACAGGCCTCGGCGGCGGACAGGACGCCGTAGAGGTGATGAGGCGCGCGCTGGCGATCAGCGGCGGAGGGTTTCGCCGTGAGAGTGTCCATGCCCGCGTAGAGCTGGAGGGCATCCGCGTTCACGATCTCGCCACCGACTTCTTCCGCCAGGGCAAGCGCGAGGGCGGATTTGCCGGAGGCTGTGGGGCCGGCGATGAAGAAGGTGGGCGCGGGAAGCATGTCTCAGCGTGGAGGAAGGCTTGTGACATGCAAAGAAAAGAGCGCCAAGGATGCCCCTGGCGCTCGTGAGGTGGTTCTCAAGCTGGTGAGAAGAAGGTCATTTCGGCACGGCAGGAACAGCCGGCACGGCTGGCGGAGCTGCGGGAGCGAGGGCTTCCTTGGCTTTCTTGGCGGCGTCTTCAACGGCCTTGGCAGCCTCCCCGGCTTTCTTGGCGGCGGCTTCTTCGAGGGCGGCGGCCTTTTTCTCGGCCTCGGCCTTCAGTTCAGCGGCCTTCTTTTCAGCCTCGGCTTTCGCATCCGTCACTGCCTTCGCGGCGGCGTCCCCGCCCGATTTGACGGCTTCCTTGACAGCTTCCGTGGCCTTTTTGGTGTCCTCGGCGGCTTTCTTGGCTTCCGGTGTTTTTTCACATGAGGTGATGCCGCCTGCGAGCAGCCCGATCAGAAGAATGTTTGTGATTTTCATGGCCTGCTGAGCATGGCGAGAATGCGGCATATGGCAAGCCTCTGGATGGCAAAGTTATGCTCAATCATCCTTCCCGGCATGACAGCATCCGCATTGTCCCGGACAGGGGGACTCCGGGGTGGCGGCGGCATGCACATCTTGCCATCATGACCGGACACATGGGGTTTGCGCGGCTGCCTGCAAAGAAAACATTGCCGCGCCGGACTGCCTCCGCTTCACTCACGGACATGCGCATCTGGGATCTGCATTGCCACCTGTCCGGCGTCCCCGGCCTCACGCCGGAGGAGCGGATGAAGGCGCTGCTCGTCTATGCCGACCGCATGGGCATCGAGCGGCTGTGTGTTTACATGGGCCTGAAGTGGTCGCAGGATCCCACGCCGGACGATCTGGTGAAACAGAACGACGAGGTGCTGCGCACTGTCACGAAATTCCCGGATCGCGCGTTCGGATTCGTCTATCTCAGTGCCAAGCATCCGCAGGAAAGCCTGGCCGAACTCGAACGCTGCGTCGCCAACGGCCCGATGGTGGGCGTGAAGCTGTGGGTGGCGGAACGCTGCACGGTTCCGGCCATCGACGCGATCATCCGCCGCGCGGCGGAGCTGAAGGCGGTCATTTTCCAGCACACCTGGTTCAAGACGAACGGCAATTACGCCGGTGAATCGACTCCCGACGAGCTGGTGGCGCTGGCGCGGCGGTTTCCCGACGTGCCGATCATCTGCGGGCACACCGGCGGCACCTGGGAGCTGGGCATTCGTGCGATCCGTGCGCAAACCAACCTCTATGCCGATCTCGCCGGCTCCGATCCCACCGCCGGCTACACCGAGATGGCCGTGCGCGAGCTCGGCGTGTCCCGCGTGATCTACGGCAGCGACTGCGGCGGGCGCAGCTTCGCCAGCCAGCTCGCGAAAGTCCACGGCGCGCAGATCAGCGGCGCGGACAAGCAGAAAATCCTCTGCGACAACCTGCGCGGCCTCATGCTGCCGATCTTGAAGGCGAAGGGCATCCAGGCGTGACGATCAATCCTTCTTCCTGCCGAACCCGAACAGACGTTTGAGAAGGCCGCCGGGTTTTTCTCCGGCCGCCTCGGCAGTCGGAGCCTTCGGTCCCGCGAGACGACGCGCGCCGGGGTCTCTCTTGTCCGCCACGGTCTTCTTCTCGACGGCTGGCTCCGCCTTGCCCCCGGCCCACGACGGCGAAACCTGCGCCACCGTCTGCCAGGCATCGAGTCCGGGGTGCCAGACAAGCGAGTCCGGCGTCAATTTTTTCTCACGGACCAGCCCGGCCATCACGGCGTCATCCTTCGGCCCCTCGGCGGCCCCGGCGTTGTTGATGTACCAGTTCATCGTCAGCACGGAGGCTACGCGTCCCTTTCCGCCGCGCAAGAGATGAGGAAATGCTTTTCACCATGCCCTCTGTCCGTCACACTGGCCGCATGAACCGCCGGAATTTCCTCCAGACTGCCAGCGCCGCGCTGGCGGCATCATCGTTGCATGCCACGGGTGGGACGAAACTCACCGACTGCCACGTTTACATCGGTTCAAACCCGTTCCGCAGCCTGGAAGGCGAAAACACGGAGGCGTTCATGCAACGCATGATCCAGCGCGGTGTCACCGACCTCTGGACGGGCGCGTTTGAGGGCCTGCTGCGCCGGGATGTGGCCACGGTGAACCGCCAGCTCGTGGAAAAATGCCGTGGGCACGCGATATTACGCCCCTGCGGCACGATCAACCTCGCGCTGCCGGCATGGCAGGATGATGTGCGACGATGCGCGGAGGAACACGGCATGCGCGTGATCCGGCTGCACCCGAACTACCACGGCCACACGATCGAATCACCCGCGTTTCGCGAATTGCTGGCCTTCGCGGTGAAACACCGGCTCGTGGTCCAAATCGTCACGCAAATGGAGGATGAACGCACGCAGCATCCGCAGGTGCGCGTGACTGCGGTCGATCTCGCGCCGCTGGCGCCGATCATGCGGGAGATGAAGGAGGCGCGCGTGATGCTGCTGAACGCCAACGCGGCGATGGTGCTGCGACATCTGCAAGATTGCCCGAATGTGTGGCTCGACTTTGCGATGATTGAGGGCGTGGGCGGCGTGG
Source organism: Verrucomicrobiaceae bacterium (assembly GCA_016795375.1). Lineage (GTDB taxonomy): Bacteria > Verrucomicrobiota > Verrucomicrobiia > Verrucomicrobiales > Verrucomicrobiaceae > Prosthecobacter. Next base: position 10,101 of record JAEUHJ010000161.1, on the reverse strand, counting down.
TGAACCTGCTGAAGACCTGGCCGCAAGAGCGCCTGGTGTTCGGCTCCTTCGCCCCCGTTTTTTACTGGGAATCCGCCGAGCTGAAGATGCGGGAGTCGGCCTTGGATGAAGGACAGACGCAGGCGGTGCGATCACGCAACGCGGCGGAGTTGCTGGCCTGAGCGCGTCAAACCTTCGCCGACGCCGGACGCAGCGGTTGCGCCGCCAAGCGCGGCTTTGTCAGCTTCAATTCCGCGGTGCGTGACCCGGTGGGCACAGGCTGGCAGCCTGTGTCATGAAGGCCCATCACCGCCAGGGTGCGCTCGGCCTGTGTCACGCTGCCGTTCCAGGAGGTGACGACCGGGTAAACCTGCGCGGTGTTGGCGAGATAAACCTTGTCCGCGACCAGTTCCTCCGGCGGACGCAGCTTCATCTGACCGAGCCTGTAGATCGGCTCGACGAACGGGGCGCGGAAGACGAAAGATGCCTCGATGTCGTCGTCCTGGAGTTGCGGGAAGAGGTTTTTCAACGCGGGAATCCAGCCGGCGCGGATGCAGTCGTCGCTCGCGGCGAAACGCACGTCGTCGCGATGAAGATACTTGGTGAGATAGACGACGTGGCGGCTGCCGCGATCGGCGGTGTCAGTGAGCGTGGAAGTTTCGACGACGCCGTCGAAAGGATGTTCGCCCTCCGGCGTGGCGACCCAGTAGTGCGGGGTGAGCGGTTTTTTGAGGAACAGCAGGCAGTTGATGACGCCTTGGTAGTCCGTGGTGGTGTCGAGCGCTGGCATCTCCCGGCGCAAGGCGGGACCGATGAGTTTTTCGACCTGCGGCGTGGGCAGTGTGACGACGACCTGGTCGAATTTTTCGACGCCGGCGGCGGTGGTGATGGCGACGCGGCCCTCATCGTCGATATCCATCTGTTGCACGGTGGTTTTGAGCCGGATGGTGCCTCCGTTGGCATGGAGGACGCGGGCGAAGGTGTCGGTGATGTGTTTGTAGCCGCCTTTGATGTAGCCTTTGCGCTCGCCCTTCGACTCGCCCTTCTCACGGTTGAAACGTGTCCAGAACCAGAGCGCGGGCACGTCGTGATGACGGTCGCCGAACTTCGCCTCCAGCATGGGCCTCCAGAATTTCGCGAACGCGCGCGTGCCGCTGAGTTTTGTGAGCCATTTGACAGTGGTGATGTCGTCGAGCCCCTTGTCGGAGGCGAGGCGGCCATACAAGCCGGTGATGCCGACACGGATGCGGTCGATGAAACGCAGCGGCGCGAACTTCAGCAGGTCCAGCGCGGTGTTCAGCGGGAAGAACCGGCCCTGATGCGCATACGCGAAGGTGGTGGGCTTCCAGTACACATCATCGCGGATGCCGAGCGCCTCCAGCACGCGCAGCAACGGCCCGTCGCTGGGCAGCATGCAGTGGTAGAACTTTTCAAACGTGCGCCCGTCGTGCTCAAAGAAGGTGCCGAGACCGCCGAGCTGGCCGGAACCCTCGATGAGAGTCACGCATCTCCCCTCCTGGGCGAGACGGAGGGCGCAGGTGAGGCCAGAGATGCCTCCACCGAGGACGGCGATGGAATGGGTGACGGGACGCATGTCGGGCAAATGACAAATCACAGGCATCATGCCGGAAGCCGGGCGCGAAGCTCGTGGAGCGTCGGCTCCTCGGCCTGCGGCAGCACGTCCTTGGCCCAGTAGCGGCCGATGACGTTGAAGTAGCGGCGGATGGTGCGCATGATGCGCATCTTGCTGACGCCGACCTTGAGGTCGTAACGCAGCGTGTAGGGGATTTCGACCGCGCGGGCACCGATCCAGCGCAGGCTCAGCAACAGCTCCAGCATGCAGGCGAAGCTGGATTCCACGAGGAAACGCGGGCCGGCGTTTTGAATCAGGCGTCCTAGCGTGAGGCTGCGATAGGCGCGGAAGCCGGTGGAGTAGTCGCGCACATTGCGATACGGCAGGAGGGACTTCATCATGAGGAAGCAGCCCCAGCTCAGCACCTGGCGGAAAAACGGCACGCCCTGCACGACGCTGGATGCCTGGAAGCGCGAGGCGATGACGACATCGGCGTCGCCTTCCTGAATAACCTTCACCATGTCCTGGATGTAAACAGGGTTGTGCGTGTTGTCGGAATCCATGACGACGACGACATCGCCCAGGTGCCAGCCGGCGCGCAATCCGCTCTGGATGCCTTCGCCGAGGCCCTTGTTCACCTCGTGCTGGATGAGCTTCAGCGGCATGGTCTCCGCAGCCTTGCGCGCGATCTCAGCCGTGCGGTCCTTCGAGCCGTCATCGACGACGACGACCGTGTATTTGAAAGGCATGTCCGCCATTTTTTCGCGGATGTTTTCGAGCAGGACGGGCAGGTCCTTCTCCTCGTTGTAGGCGGGCAGGACGATGGCGACTTCATTGACGGTGGTCGGCGTTTTCATGGCGTGATCTGTTTCAGGCGGGTTGAATGGAAAGGCGTGAGGATGTGCTGGCGAGGCTGCTGAGGGCGGCGGCGTGCTCGCTCATCGTGCCGGGCTGCCAGTGGCGTTGGAGGCTGCGGATCGTGTGCTCGACGAGCGCGGTTTTTTTCGCCGCAGGCAGTTTCATGCCTGGGAAGAAGCCCATCTCCGGCACATCCTGCTCATCGAGGAAATCCGTCGGGTGCAGCAGCAGCGATGGCGCGACTTTCCGCGCACGGCAGAGAGTGATAGCGGTGTTCCAGTAAAGCCGGGCGAGAGATTCCAACTTCTGCGCGAGGAACATCAGATACGTCGTGTGAACCGGCAGCCGGAACAGCGGCATCGTCGTCACCGGCACCTCGATGAGGCCGTTTTCCCACACGAAAGGCCGCAAGGCGCCGAATGCGTCGCTGAACTTGCCGTAGAGGCCCTTGCGCTGTTCTTTCTCCTCGGCGCTGAGCTTCGAATTCAGGAGGAAGAACAGCCGCGCCACCGGGCCGAGCATGCTGGGGAAGATGGACGCGTCGTAGTCGTATCCGCGTTCGGCCAGCACGTCACGCACCAGCGGCGAGGTGCTGAAGCCGGGGCCGCGGAATCCGCGCGTCACTTTGCCGGTGACGGCCGCGATGGCCTTCTCCGCACCACCGATCTCCTCATGAAGCTGGTCGCGATTGTATAGATGCAGCCAGGGCTCGTGCAGGAAGGAGTGATTCGCGATCTCGTGCCCTGCTGCGGAGATTTTTTGCAGCACGGAGCGGTTGGACTCGATCGTGGCGTCCTTCCCGACGATGAAGAAGGTGATGCGCTGATCGCAACGATCGAGCACATCGAGAATGCGTGGCACCACAAGGTCGAGATATCCCGGGAACGACTCCCAGCCCGGAGCTCCCTGCGTTTTGAGGTAGCTCCAGAGGTTGTCGAGATCGAGCGAGATGCTGGCGGCGGGCTTCATGACGCGATTCAAAGGCGGGATCACGCCGCGAGTGGCAGCGAATGAGGCATCATGCTTTTCGATGCCGTGCCGAAGAGCAGGTCGCAGATGCGTTCGGCGCTGTGGCCGTCGCCAAAGACATCACGGGAGCGGCTGGCGCTGGCGTGCCAGACCTCATCGACCAGCGCCGTGCGCAGCATGTCGCGCAGACGTTCGGGGGATTCGCCGACGAGGCGCGCCACGCCGCACTCGACGGCCTCGGGGCGCTCGGTGTTCTCACGCAGCACGATCATCGGCTTGCCGAGCGCGGTGGCCTCCTCCTGGATGCCGCCGGAGTCGGACACGATCAGCCATGCGTGAGAGAGCAGATGTGCGAAGTCGCAGTAACCCATCGGGTCCGTCAGACGGATGCGCGGGTGGTGCTCCAGCTCGGCGGCGACAGCGGCACGCACGTTGGGATTCGGATGAACGGGGAAAACCATGCACAAATCCGGCTCGCTCTCGATGAACTCACGCAAAGCGCGCAGGTGCAAGCTCATCGTCTCGCCGAAGTTCTCACGGCGGTGCGTGGTCACGATCACCAGGCGCTTTCCGGCCGCCCACTGCTGCATGAGCTCCACCGTCTTGCCCGGACGTGTGTTTTTCAAGGTCTGGCGCAGCGCATCCACAACCGTGTTGCCCACGAGATGGATGGAATCATCCGCGACACCTTCATCCAGCAACGTGCGGCGGTTGCGTTCCGTGGCGGCGAAGTGATGCGCGGCTATCTGGCCAACAAGGCGGCGGTTCATTTCCTCCGGGAAAGGGCTGAGCGGATTTCCTGAGCGCAATCCTGCCTCGAGATGGCCGACCGGAATGCGACGGTTGAACGCGGCGATTGCCCCCATCACAGCGGATGATGTGTCGCCCTGCACCAGCACGAGATCGGGCTTCTCTGCTTCCAAGACGGGATCCAGCCGCTCCAGTAGGCGGCTGCCGAGCGCGTTCAGGCTCTGCCCGGCCAGCATCGACTCCAGATTGTGCTGCGGCTTGATGCCAAACAGTTCAAACAACGGCAGCAGCAGATCCGTGTGCTGGCCAGTGTTCACTGTGACGAGACTGGCTCCTCTCTCCTGAATCGCCCGGACCATCGGTGCAAACTTGATGAGCTCCGGACGTGTTCCAAGACAGATGAGAACCTTGCGTGGATTTGAATTGTATTCAGAATATAAATCCATAATTACTATGATAAACTGATGATTATCATAGGCAAGATTAAATTATGGTAATTAATTTTTAATGCGGCCGACTCAAGGTCACATTCTCATGTTTGCGAACTAATTGACCTCTCACTTGAACTTCTTGTCGGGGCGCTCACTGAAAACCCATGCCACCCCCAAGCTGATCCAAGGCCACACCACGATGGTGTAACGCGGCAAACCTGGCAAAAAGCTCGTTCCCCCCATGTAAATGCAGGTCATCAGGCCCAGCAAGACGACCTCTGCCGGAATGGAATGGCGGCAGTGCCAGCCAGCCCACCCTGCGACCAAAACCATCAGCAGGAGCGGCCCGTTCACCACCACGAGCACGAACATGGCCGCCCCTCCAGCCTGAAACGAACGTGGAAAACCGCAAATGAGCCGTCCCCAGTTGCATAGCCAGTTCTTGAACACGCCGACGGGATTCTCGCGGATGTTTTCCATGGCCTTTCTCCTCAACACCGCCTCCCGCTCCTTCACCGGCAGGTAGTAATTCGCTTTGTAGAAATCACGATGGCCGTTGGCGACGAGCTCGGGCTTGCCCTGCGCGTCCTCCTCGGAAAACCAGTGGCCGTTCTCGCCTGCCTTCGTGCTGGTGGCCCAGTAGAGCAGCTCGCCGCCGTTCGTGGACCAGCAGAGCGTGTCGCCGGTCTTCGCCTTCGTGTAGGCCAGCCACGGAACGCACATCGAAAATGCCAGCACAAGCACAGCCAACGCACGCCACAAGGATCCACGCTGACTTTTCCAAAACGGCAGCAGCAGGAAAAGCGCGGCCGTGGTGGCCATGAGCACGTTGCCAAAGAACACGCGTGTCATCGTCAGCCACGCGAAAGCGAAAGCTGCTGCCAGGATGAGGCTCCAGCGCCACCTTTCCACACGCAGCGCCGCTGTGAACGCCCACGCAAAGCCGGCGATGCAGCACAGCGCCAGCGCCTCCGTCATCAAGACAGTCGCGGTGCGCGCCAGGCTGGGATGCAGCACTGTGACCAGCGCCACGCCCAGCGCCCAGCGCTTCCCGCCATACGGCTTCACCGCACGAAAGCTGAACCACGCCGCCAGCGCCATGAACACCGCGTTGAACATCCGCAGACCCGCCAGCGGCGTCTTCAGCATGAGCAGCGCGGCCAGCACCAGCGGGTAACCCGGCCCGTTGATGATGTCGGGATTGTTTGGATCGGCATAAAAACCATGCGTGAGCCTGTCGGCGAACATGAGGTAGCGTCCTTCATCCCAGATCAAACCGGGGCGGCTGCCGAGGAGTGTGACGATGACATAAAGCACCAACGTCCCGCCCAGCAGCAGGAATTCCAGACGGCGTGTGTTGGCGGCGGCCTCAGACATCCGGTACCGTCCGCTGCTGCGGTGCGTTTTGTCAAAGCCGAACCTTGAAACACCTCCTCATCCCGCCACTAATTCCCGCTCCACCCCACTCCCCTTCCCCCCCCGACCATGATCAAACTCACCGGCATCGCAGACGAAGCAGGCGCATCCCTGGATGTGCAAATCAAAGCCCACCAGGAACTCGGCTGGGACAGCATCGAGTCACGCGTGGTCGAGTTCGACGGCGTGAAGGGGAACCTGCACGAGATCCCCGACGCCGTGTTCGACAAGGTCGTCGCCCGTCTGTCGGAGAAAGGCATGAAAGTTTGCGGCTTCGGCTCTCTCATCGGCAACTGGGCAAAAAAAATCACCGACGACTTCAGCATCACAGAGGCCGAGATCGGCCGCGCCATCCCGCGCATGCAGCGCCTCGGCGCCAAAATGATCCGCATCATGAGCTACGCCGTGTGCAAAACCGACGGCAAGGACGACGCGGAGCAATTCGCCCCCGAGCGCATCAAGCGCATGGCGGAAGTGAACAAACGCTTCGCCGACGCCGGCATCACCGTGCTGCATGAGAACTGCATGAACTGGGGCGGCATGAGCCCGGCCTATGTGAAACGCATGATTGAGGCCGTGCCGGACATGAAATGGGTCTTTGACACCGGCAACCCCGTCTTCATCGACGACCGCGACAGGCCCGGCCACAAGCAGGACTCCTGGGAGATGTACCAGGCCATCAAACCCCGCATGGCCCACGTCCACGTCAAAGACGGCCGCTGGGACAAGGCGAAGAACGACGCCGAATACACCTTCCCCGGCGAAGGCGACGGCCAGACCGAACGCATCATGCGGGATCTCGTCGAAACCGGCTACTCCGGCCACATCAGCATCGAGCCCCATGTCGCCGTCGTCTTCCACGGCGCCGGCGCCGCTGACAATCTCTCGCCTGAGCAGAAGGCAAAGGCTCAATACGACAGCTACATCAAATACGGCCGCATGCTGGAGGCAATGCTGAACAAAGTCGGCGCAAAGCTGGGTTAAAGTAGTCCGCACAGTCCCCTGTGCGGTTCTGGAATCAGCAGACGTCCGCCCCGCCGCACAGGGGACAGTGCGGACCACTCTGCTCACACCTCAAACACGCCCGTTCCACCGGAGAGAAACACCTCCCAGTCCCGCACCTTGTGATGGTTCTTGATGAGGTGCGTCACCGGAATCTCACGCGGGATGAACGGCCGGCGCAGCAGTTTCAAACCGGCCTCCTCAGGCAGTTTGTTGCCCTTGCGGCTGTTGATCTTGCGGTCGGCCAGCACGCAGTTCTCCCAGGTGCTCATGCCGCCGCGTGAGATGGGCACCACGTGATCAATGTTCCCCTCGTGCGGACGCAGCTTGCGGCCCGTGTACTGGCACACGCCGCCGTCGCGTTCCCAGATCGCCTTCGCACAGAACTTCGGGCGGCGTTTCGGCACCTTGTCGAAGCGGGCCAGCACCAGCACCGACGGCACACGCACCGGCCGATGCACCGTGCCGATGCTGTTGTCGCCCTCACGGACTTCGAGCGTCAGCCATTCCTCCCACGTCACCGGCCGCATGTCCCCCGCACCGACAATGTCGAGCGCTGTGGCGTTTCCCGCAGCCATCATGCCAAAAGCCTCGATGGGCGTTTTCGAGTCAATCGCCTGCCAGTGCCGGTTCAGCACCAGCACCGTCGATTTGGTCAACACTTCATTCATGCGCAGCTCCTCAAATTGGAATTTCGGCACGAAGAACAATTCGTTCCCCGGTGTTGGACGACCACGCTGGCGAGAGTTTGCCATTTGCCAAGCGGCAAGATTTTTTCCGCTGTGGTCTGGACAGGCAAAATGCCGCCGGGCATCACAAGCACATCCTGGCCGCTTGGCCCGCTTGATTCCAATAGCAGCCGCCAACACAAATGGCGGACGGACGCACAAGAAATTCAGCACGCCCCCGGAACTCCAGGCAGCCTCATCCATTCTCATCAACGCTGTGGAAACGCCTTCTCCAGAGCCTCCACGTTGGCTTGCATCACGGTCATGAAATCACCGCTGTCTGGAACATTGCCGCAAGGATCGAAGACCAAGCTCTTGATTCCGATCGCATCCAGCTTCTCCACGCCCTCCTTTGCCGGTTCGCCTTCCCAAATCATCCAGCGCGCACGATGTCCGGCGAGAAGCGCATTCAAATCCGCCATCGCTTTGTCATCCGGCACGTTTTCCGGTTCCCACAGCACCGATTTCAAATTCATCCCGTAGCGACGTGCCAGATAATGATACACCGGATGCGATGCCACCAGCGGCGTGTCCCTCCAGCGGCGGCTGAGCGCGCTCATGCGTTCATCCAGCGCGTCGAGCTCGTCTTTGAGCGCCTCCGCGTTCTTCTTCATGGCGTCCTTGGCCGAAGGCACCAGACGAATGAGCGCCTCACTCGCCGCTCTGGCCTGAAGTGATGCCTGCTTGAAGTCGATCCATGTCGTGAATGCGGTGCCGTCATGGCTGTGCTCACCGCCGGGCCCATGACTGTGCGTGACGGCATCAGCGACCTGGATGAAGGTGTTGGCAAAGGCGGCGGATGTGTCAACCATCTTCGCCTCCGGCAGGGTGGCTTTGTCGGCCCACTTCGAATAGGTGGCGCCGTTCATGAGAATGAGATCCGCGTTTTGAAAGGCGGCGATGGCGGCCTCATCCGGCTGCCAGAACGCGGGATCCTCGCCTTTTGGCGCCAGGAATCGCACATCAGCAGCATCACCGGCGACGCGCTGCGCGAAGTATTGCAACGGGTAGTTGGCCACGAGCACCTGCGGTTTGCCGGACTTCGGCGCGGGCGGGGCGTCGCCAGTCTTGGAGGTGGATGCGTCCGGGGCTGGTTTGCAGGCAGCCAGGAGCAGGATTGCCAGGCTGGAAATGAAGAAACGGATTTTCATGAGGTGTGCGGATTGCAGTCTGAAATGGCGGGGATGTAAATGGTAAAATCCAGGATCAGCCAGCGAGCCTGAATTCACCGCGATTCAAGAGAAGACTCAACGCCCGGCGGTATGGGGCGGGCATGGGGGTGGATTCGATCTCGGCGAAGGCGATGACGCGGTGCGTGTCCGGCCATCGCGATTGCCTGGCTGGCGCTTCATGCACCCATAGCGCCACCTTGTAGCGGGTGATGACGTAATTGGCGCGCATCAGCACGGGCGGAGGTTTGCCTTCATGCGCGGCGGGCAATGCCGGGAGTTTCCACAAGCCTGTGCGGCGCTTTCCTGTCTCCTGTTCCAGCAACACACCATCGCGGGTGCGCAGGAAAAACACATGCTCAGTCACCGCGGTGATCACCTGCCGGGCTCGTTTCACCGGCAGAGTTTCCGGCTCTGTGGCGTGGCATTGCAAGCGCACGGGACACCCATCACAGGCAGGCTTTGCGGGCGTGCAATAGGTCTGGCCCAGCTCCATGAGCGCGGAGTTCAATGCGCGTGGATCGTCCGCCGATCGCACCAACGCCCCGGCGCGCTCCCATAAAAGTTTGACGCCGGCCGTGGAATCGACCGGCGTCGCATCATCATGGATGCGTGAAAGCACACGCGCGACATTGCCATCCACAAGCGGCTCCGGCAGGCCAAAGGCAAAACTCGCCACCGCGCCCGCGGTGTAGGGGCCGATGCCCGGCAACGCCAGAATCGCGTCGCGATCCTGCGGAAACACTCCGCCGTGCTTCTCCTTCACTACTTTCGCGAGTCGATGAAGGCTGCGCGCCCTCCGGTAGTATCCCAGTCCCTCCCACGCCTTCAGAACCTCGTCTTCGCGTGCGGAGGCGAGCGTCTCGAAATCAGGAAACCGCTCCAGCCAGCGCGCATAGTACCCGCGATCCAGCACCGTCGAAATCTGCGTCTGCTGGAGCATCACCTCCGAAACCAGTACCGCGTAGGGATCACATGTCCGCCGCCACGGATAATCGCGCCCGCTTTTGCGAAACCATGCGACCAGCGCGGCTGAGATCGCGGCAGGACGGAGCGGGGGTGAAAGCGCGGACATGTCTCCAAATTTTGGTTCTTCGCGGGTTTTAGTGGCTAGGGGAGGGCTTGAGATCAAGTCTGCCACAGTGAAAGAGGATGCGTATGCGGTAGTTGGCGAATGAGCGGAAGCCTCTCGCGGCGCTTTTGATCGCCTGGATGCGGCTGTTGAG
>JAEUHJ010000117.1 GCA_016795375.1 Verrucomicrobiaceae bacterium | reverse complement strand
AACTACCTCCAGCACACCAGCTACACCATGCGCGGCGCCACACGGCATCCCACGATGGGCGCGTGGCTGCAAAAATTCCAGGGCAAGGGCAACACCGACCTCCCCGGCTCCGTCATCATCACCAGTGACTCGAAACACCCTGGCGGCGGATTCTTCGAGGCCGCGTACCAACCTCTCATCCTGAATGATCCTGCCAGGGGTCTGCAAAACAGCCACAAACCCGCCGCGCTCGGCGACGCTGACTTTGATTATCGCCTCGGCCTTTCCGCGCGGCTCGACCAGTCCTTCCGCCAGACCTACCACTACAATGGCGTCAAAGCCTACACCGAGGTTTACAAGGACGCCATCAGGGTCATGAAGAGCGAGGATCTGGCCGCCTTTGATCTCAGCAAGGAAAGCGAGGAAACACACGCCGCCTATGGTGAGGGAACTTTCTCCCAAGGCTGCCTCCTCGCGCGCCGCCTCATCGAGCACGGCGTGAAATTCGTCGAGGTCAATCTCGGCGGCTGGGACATGCACCAGGACATTTACGCCCGCCTGCCTGAACGTGCCGCCGAACTTGACAAAGCCCTCGGCACGCTGCTCGCCGACCTCGACCGCCGCGGACTGCTCGACGACACGCTTGTCGTCCTCACGTCCGAATTCGGCCGCACGCCGAAAATCAACCAAAACGACGGCCGCGACCACTATCCGAAGGCCTTCAGCTCCGTCCTCTGGGGCGGCGGCATCGCCGGGGGCCAGGTCTATGGCAAAACTGACAAAGGCATCGAAGTCATCGAGAACAAAGTCAGCGTCCCCGACTTCAACTCCACCATCGCCTACGCCCTCGGCCTGCCGCTGGACCTTGTGCTCTACTCCAGCACAAAGCGTCCCTTCACCGTCACCGACAAGGGCCAGCCTCTGACGAGCTTGTTTGCCTGACCGGCTGGACAGGATGGTATCAGCGCCCGAGGGCGGCGAGCACCTTCGCGACGCAATGTTCGGCGGTGAGGCCGTGTTTTTTGCGGAGGACTGAGGGTGTGCCGTGCTCGATGAACTGGTCGGGCCAGCCGATGCGGACGACGGGTGTTTGGATGCCGGTGTCGCTGAGTTCCTCGATGACGCCAGCGCCGAAGCCGTTGCGCAGGACGTGATCCTCCAGGGTGCAGATGACTTTCACTTTTCTGGCAAAGGATGAGATGCAGGACATGTCGAGCGGCTTGATCCAGCGTGGGTTGATCAGCGCGACGGAGAGTCCTTTGGCTTCGAGCTCTTTTTTCGCGGCTTCGGCGACGGGGAACATCTCGCCGAGGGCGATGAGGGCGACGTCGCTGCCATCGGCAACGACTTCGGCCTTGCCGATTTCGAGGAGGGCAGGTTTTGCTTTGGGCAGGATGCCGGGGCCGTTGCCGCGCGGGTAGCGGATGGCGATGGGGCCTTTGTCGTAGTTCGCCATGGTCCAGAGCATGTCCACGAACTCATCTTCACTGCGGGGCTGCATGTGGACGATGCCCGGCACGCCACGGAGGTAGGCGATGTCGAACAAACCGTGATGCGTGGGGCCGTCGTCGCCGCTGAGGCCACCGCGATCCATGCACATGCGCACGGGGAGGCTCTGTATGGCCATGTCATGCACGATCATGTCGAAGGCGCGCTGCATGAAGGTGGAGTAGATGGTGAGGAAGGGCTTGATGCCGCTGGTGGCGAGGCCGCAGGCAAAGAGCGCGGCGTGCTCCTCGGCGATGCCGACGTCGAAGTAGCGTTCCGGCACTTCTTTTTTGAAGATGCTCAATCCCGTGCCGCCGGGCATGGCCCCGGTGATGGCGACGATTTTTTCGTCGGCTTTCGCGAAGTCGGTGACGGCGCGGCCGAAGACCTGGGAGTAGGTGGGTTTGTCGGTGGCAGGCGTCTCTCCGGTTTCGGCGTTGTATTTGCCAAGGCCGTGGAATTTGAGCGGGTCGTCGAGGGCGGGTTTGTAGCCGCGGCCTTTTTCGGTGATGATGTGGAGGATGACGGGCTCGTTCTGAGTTTTGAGAAACTCGAAGGTCTGGATGAGCAGCGGGAGGTTGTGGCCGTCGATGGGGCCGTAATAGCGGATGCCGAACTCGTCGAAGAGGACGCTGCGGTTGGTGGGCGTCTGGCTCTGCGGGAGGATGATGTTCTTGGCCTTGCCCTCGACTTTTTCAGCGAAGCGGCGCACGCCTTCGCCAAGGACGAACTCGACGAATTTCGCGGCCTTCTGGTGCAGCGAGGCATAGCCGGGGTTGGTGGCGATGGCGTTGAAGTATTTGGCGATGGCGCCGACGTTGCGGTCGATGGACCATTCGTTGTCGTTGAGGACGATGATGAGGCGCTTGGTGTGCGCGGCG
>JAEUHJ010000115.1 GCA_016795375.1 Verrucomicrobiaceae bacterium | reverse complement strand
CCATCAGCACGAACGGCGCGGAAGGAGCATGTCCACAAACAGCGCCAAGTGAAGTCTCGAGCGAATCCAGCCTCACGCTGGAAGCCGCGTAGAATCAAGGCTCCAGCCACTTTCCGCTTGACGCATTTTCTTCAGAGAAGGGTGCAACTGCTTGACAGATGACCATGCAATTCAATCACGGCGTTAACCTCTCTAAACCGGCATGGATCGTCGTCTGCCGTCACAGCCGAGATTTTCATTTGGGGCAGGCAGCGTCGGTGAAGCGGCAGTTTGAGCGGCAGGCGGGGGCTGATTGGGACTTTGTGTGCCTGACGGACCGTCCCAGCGAGGACTGGCATCTACCGCTGCGCACGGACTGGCCCGGCTGGTGGTCTGTCCTGGAGGCCTTCCGTCTGACCGGTCAGCCGCATGTGGCATGTGACCTGGACACGCTGCTGTATAACGACGTGCGCCCACTCCTACGGCTGGCGGAATCCTGCCCACCGTCGGTGCTCTATGGCCTGCGCGATCTGGGCAAGCCCGCCCAATGGGCCTCGGGCGTGATGGTGTGGAACGGGGACTGGTCGTTCATCGCGGACCGCTTTGATCCGGCTGTTCATCCACGCCGGTTTCGTGGGAACCAGGATTACACCGCCTGGGCGGTGAAGCAGGAGCCGGGTCGGCATCTGGGCTATCTCCAAGACAAGGTGAGCGGCATCGTGAGTTACAAGTATCATCTGCGGGGGAAGCACGCCCAACCGCCCGCTGGCACGCGGATCGTGTGTTTTCACGGCAAACCGAGGCCGTGGAACGTGGAGCCGAAGGAAGCACCGTGGGTGGGCGAATATCTTCAGAAGTACGCCCATTCCGCTCCCGCATCCCGCACCATGAATACTGAGAATCACATCCTGAACTTTGGTGCCGTGCTTTGGGAGCGTGACCACCTACGGGTGCTGGAGGCATTGAACGGTGAAACGGAACCCGGTCTGCACCTGCGCGCCCGTCATGTCGGCGGGGTTTTGGAACTGCGGGAAAGCATCACTGCCACTGACATCGATGCGACACTGCGGCGGCATGGGGTGAATCTGAACGCGCCGGTGGATCTGGAGGTGTGGCGGGCATTCAGGCATCCTGAAAGGCACCGCAGAGGTGGGAACGCCGCAGAGAAAGGCAGGTCGGATCAGGCCGAGACAGGGAGGGGCGACGAGTCGTCGCCCATGGTTGCCGGGCAGGCGACGGATCGTCGCCACTCCACAACTGCGGCTGGAGGACCAGCCGCCCTACCTGAACCGGTGCGGGTGGCTCCTATGTTTTTTTCGCGCGGACAGTGGATGTGGCGGATCTTTATCACGGACAGACGCTGTTTCTGGTGCTGAACGGCAGCAGCCTGAAGGATTTTGATTGGGACAAGCTCAAACGCCCCGGCATTTGCAGCTTCGGTGTGAACAACGGTGCGCACGGTTTCCGACCGCAGTTCTGGACCTGCGTGGACGATCCCACGCGCTTCATGGAGAGTATCTGGCGTGATCCGGGCATCCTTAAATTCGTGCCGCAGGCGCATTTCGACAAGCCGGTCTGGGACGCGGAGAAGAACGTGCTTTCTTCTTCCAAAGTGCGCGACTTTGCGTATGTGCTGGGCTATCGCCGCAATGAGCGCTTCCAAGCCGCGCAATGGCTGCACGAGGACACAATCAACTGGGGGAATCACGCGAACTACGGCGGCGGGCGTTCCGTGATGCTGGCGGCCCTGCGCATCGCGTATCTGCTGGGCTTCCGCCGGATCAATCTGCTGGGCTGTGACTTCCACATGGACACACAGCACCGGTATTGGTTCGACGAGGAACGCACGCCGAACTCCATCCGCAACAACACGAACAGCTACCGTATTCTGACGGGTTACTTCGAGCAGCTCAAACCGATCTTCGAACGCGCGGGGTTCCAAGTCTTCAACTGCAATCCGGACAGCCAGTTGAAGGTCTTTCCCTTCGCCGACCTGGACACCGCCCTGCGGGAGGCAGAGGTGCGCATGTCCGCCAGCACACGCGGCATGTATGTGGACCGCTACAAACCCGCGTCGCTGCCCAAGGAGGCGTGCCGCGAGTTTTTGGAACCGCTGCTGGCGACGGTGAACGGCGCGGAAGTTCAAACGGAGCCGTTCGTGCATCTCCAACTGACGCAGGCATTTCCTGATCCTCTCCATCGCAGCCTGCTGGCGCATTTACCGGAGCAACATCATTTCCATGAGCTGCGCCATGCGGACGCCATCCAGCCGGATGGCAAAAGCGCGCGGTTGCGCTTTTCCTTTGGCGACAAGGAAATGGCATCCTTGCCGCCTGAGCAGCGTGCCTTCTGGCAACGAGTCCTTATGGCGCTGCGCGATCCGACGCTGGAAAAAGCATTTCGTGAAAGACTCAAGCCCGGCCTGCACGAACGATTCCGCGACAGCTTGAGCGACATCATGCTGAACCCGGTCGTGGAATTGATCCGTGACCTGACGGGCTACCGCATCGGCGCACACACGGACATCTTCAAAAAAGTCATCACGACGCAGTATTATCTTCCAGAGGATGACAGCCAGGAACCGCTGGGCACCACCTTTTACCGCAGGCACGAAGATGGGAAGTTCGAACCTGCCCTGCGCATGCCTTTCCTGCCGGGCAGTGGTTATGCCTTTGCCGTGAACTCGCGGAGCTGGCATGGCGTGGACACCGTGACTGCCAAGTCCAAGCCGCGCCATTCCCTGATGCTGACGTATTACCTCGGCAAGGCGGGCAGGATTTGAATGCTGCGCAGTGCTTCATTCACGATTGATTTGCAGGATGTTTGAACTCATGGATGGCTGCAAGCCGTCCCATGATCCCCGCCATCCTCATCATCGAAGACGAATACGCGCTCGCTGCGGCGCTCTCGACGGTCGTGCGCCGTCTTGATGCCACGCCTGTCGTCGCGGCGAGCGGACAGGGCGGTATCGACAAGCTCGGCGCGCAGCACTTCGCGCTCGTGCTTCTGGACGTGGGTTTGCCGGACATGAGCGGATTGAAGGTGCTGGAGAAAGCCCAGTCACTGCCCGCGCCGCCGCCAGTGGTCATCATCACCGCGCACGGCACGCTGGACACGGCGCTGGAGGCGCGGCGGCTCGGCGCGCGCGAGTATTTCCTCAAGCCGCTCGATCTCGCCGCCGTGCAGCGGACGATTCGTGAGGTGCTGATGCCAGCGAAGGTGGGGCCGGCCACCGGAACGATCATGATTGGTGCCAGCGAGCCGATGCAGCGCGTGTTTGCCGTGATCGCGCAGGCGAGCGGTTGTGACGCGTCCGTTTTGCTGCAAGGGCCGCCGGGGAGCGGAAAAACACTGGCCGCGCAGGTGATTCATCGCCACAGCGGCCGTGCGAACGAGCCGCTGGTCGTGTTTCGCGCCGACGAGTGGCCGGCGGAGGGTGCGGAGGCCGCGCTGGATGACGCGATTGCCAAGGCAGGACGTGGAACGTTGGTGATCGATGAGGTTGGCGCGTTTTCCAGGCCGTTGCAGGCCCCGCTCATGCACCGTCTGGGCGATATGAAGGCCCGTTTGTTCAGCACCGCGAGCCGTGGGCTGACAGAATTGCGTGAAGATTTGTTCTACGCGCTCGCAGTGCTGCAAGTCCCTCTCCCCCCGCTCACAGAACGGACAAGGGACATTCCAGCGCTCGCGGCATCATTCCTCGGGGATCATGTGTTGTCCGCCGAGGCGCTCGCCGCGCTCAAGGCGCATGCCTGGCCCGGCAATGTGCGCGAATTGAAGGCGGCGATGACTCACGCCGCCGCCGTCTGTGGCGGCGGCACGATCCTGCCACATCATCTGCCATCGAGCATTGTGAAGTCCGACGAGGCGAATCATCTGGAGGACATGATGAAGCACAGCCTGGCCGCGTGGCTCGATCAAAAAACGACAGGGGCCGACGAATCGATGCCCGCGTATGACGACCTGCTCGAAACGGTCGAGTCATCGATGCTGGAGACACTTTTGAAGCGGTTCGAGAACAAGCCGACAAGGGTGGCGGCGGCGCTGAGGATGAACCGCGCCACGTTGCGGCGAAAGTTGAAGGAGGATTGAGGCCGCAGATACGCCGCCGCATGTGGCGCCGCTGGTTCATGGCTCCTTCACACGCAGTTTTTTTGATGAACAACCACCCTTGCTCCCGCGTCGGAGATTGCGACCTTGCCACAGGGGCCGCTCCTTTTTACGATCAATTTCCTCGCTTATGAAATCCGCCCTTCTCACGACGCTGGCCCTGCCGCTGCTGCTCACACAGTGTGTCGATCCGTACTACTACGGCCCGAACGGCGGGCCTGATCCGTCTGCGAACCCTTACAATCAGGGGGTGCGGGATGAAGGCCGCCAGGTCAACCAGTCGGCGTATGAACGCGGCTGGCAGGATGGTCAGGCGGACGCGCAGAACCGCCAGAGCCAGAACTACAACCGCTATCGCCCGCGCTTCGGCCCGAACACTGAGATGGCCTATCGTGATGGATACAATCAGGGTTACAGCCGGGCGCACAGCAGCCTTGGCGGAGATTATCTGAGCCAGGGTGGCGGGTACGGAACTCCGCCGCCCCAGCAGCCGGTGAACGACCCGGCTTACAACCAGGGCTACGATTACGGTCTGCGCGATCTGACCGGCGGCCGCCAGCCTGATCCTGCCGCGCATGTGGGGCGCTACGATCCGCGCCACCGCTCCGGCTTTGAACGCGGCTACTACGAAGGCTACAACTCGCGCTCGACCCAGGGAGCCTCGTCCGGCAGTAATTTGTGGTTCCGTTGAGTGGCTGTTTTGGATCTTGCGCAAAGCAAAACGCCACCGGGAGCGAACCGGTGGCGTCTTGATTTCAGAAGATTGGATGAAGCCGGAATTATTCCTGGGCGGCCGCCTCGGGAGCGGTGTCGGTGGTGGTGGCAGGCGCTGCCTCGGCCTTGGGTTTCGCCGGGGCTTTTTTGACAGCGGCTTTTTTGGCCGGAGCTTTCTTGGGCTTGGCTTCGGATTTGGCACTGCGTGCCTTGCGGGAGACGCCCGCCTTGGCAAGAGCCTTCTTGCGTGCGAGGTACTTCTTACGGCGGCTGCGTTTGATGACTTTGTTGAGTTGCTGGCCCATGTGAATTGATCGGTTGTCGTTTGCGGATTTGAGGGCGGCAAGAGTTCCACCGATCAAGTTTGAATCAAGACCAAATACGAACTGCGGCGGGGTTTCCAGGAGCGGGATGCCACGGGGGCTGAAGCCGGTTCAGGGCTTTTTGTCACCTGACTTGGGTTCGGAACTGAGATTTTGCGGTTCGATTTTCGATTCCTGGCGGGACTCGGCCTTGTTCTCGGCCTGCTGAGCGGCGGGTACTTTGAAGAGCTTGCCTGTGTAGGGACATTTCACGACCTGTCCCGGTCCCATGCCGGAGACATCAACGAGCTGGGTTTTGTCGGCGAAGGGACTGTTCACCATGTTGTCACGGCCTGGGACGGGGGTGCCATAGGGCAGGTCAGTGGCAGGCTTTGCGGGTGATGGCGGGGGCAGGGTGTTGGTTTTTGAGGCAACATCCGGTTCCGGCTTCGGTGTGTTGGCGATTTGTGGCGCGGCGGCCGGTTCTTCCACTGGCATGGTGATGCGCGGCGGCCTGCCGTCGGATTGCGGGCGAGATGG
>JAEUHJ010000096.1 GCA_016795375.1 Verrucomicrobiaceae bacterium | reverse complement strand
CTCCGCGCCGCTGCAAGTCATGAAGATCGGCGATCTGCACGTCTCCGCGATTCCCGCCGAGGTGTTCGTCGAGATCGGCCTGGAGTTGAAAAAACGCCACGCGCCCACTTTCACCGTCTCCCTGGCAAACGCCTATCACGGCTACCTGCCCACGCCGGAGCATCACGCGCTCGGCGGCTATGAAACCTGGCGCGCTCGCTCAAGCTGCCTCGAAGTCGAAGCCTCCACGAAGATCGTCGCGGGGCTGGAGGAGCTGTTTGCAAAGCTGAAGTGATCCCTCCCCAGCCGGTTGTCCCGTTCCGCCATGGGTGAGCCACTCTACGCTTGCCTAATCCAGCCCGGTTCTTCAAACTCCGGCTCGAATGTCCTCCTCCATTCCCGCAAGCACCCCTGGAAAAATCTGGCAGCCGCCGACTGCGGAGGAATTGCAGCCTGAGCTGCCTGCGTATGAAATCCTCGGCCTGCTGGGCCGTGGCGGCATGGGCGCGGTTTACAAAGCGCGGCAAAAGTCGCTGAACCGCGAGGTGGCCATCAAGGTGCTGCCGCCGATGGCGGCGGAGGACGATGGCGCGATGCACTTTGCCGAGCGTTTCAAAGCGGAGGCGCAGAGCATGGCGCGGCTGGAGCATCCCGGCATCGTGGCCGTGTATGATGCGGGCGAGACACCGGGCGGGCTGCTGTATTTTGTGATGCAGTATGTGCAGGGCACGGACGTGTCGCAGATGATCCGGTCTGCGGGCCGCCTGCCGCCGGAGCATGTGCATGCCATCGCCGCGCATGTGTGTGACGCC
This sequence comes from Verrucomicrobiaceae bacterium, assembly GCA_016795375.1. Classification (GTDB taxonomy): domain Bacteria; phylum Verrucomicrobiota; class Verrucomicrobiia; order Verrucomicrobiales; family Verrucomicrobiaceae; genus Prosthecobacter. Next base: position 1,278 of record JAEUHJ010000096.1, on the reverse strand, counting down.
TTGGCCTATGCGCACGCGAACGGCCTCATCCATCGCGACATCAAACCAGCGAACATCATGGTCGATACGCAGGGCCGGGTGAAGGTGGCGGACTTCGGCCTGGCCAAGGCGGTGGATGCGCAGACCGGCTTCACGCAGAGCAACATGGCCGTGGGCACGCCGGACTTTGTGGCACCGGAGGCGCTCATTCCAGGGGTGCCCGTGGATGGCCGTGCGGACTTGTATGCGGTGGGTGTGATGCTTTACCAGATGCTCACCGGGCAGATTCCGCGCGGGGCGTGGCAGCCTGCCAGCGTCGTCGCACCGGGGACGGATGTGCGCTTTGACCAGATCATCGAGAAGGCGATGGCATATGACCGCGAGCAGCGGCATCACAGCGCCACGGAGCTGCGGCAGCATCTGGACACGCTCTTGATGCCAGCGGTGCCCGCGCCGGACTTGCAGGCGTATAGCAGCGCCCAGATGCCGAAGGCTGCACCGCCGCCGCCGGAACGTAAAACGAGTTTTCCAACTCGTTCGCAGCCTCCAGGCGGCGCAGCCGCGAAGAAGAATGAAGCGGACAAGAATGTCCACTCTACGTCCAAAACCCCGCTCCTCATCGGCCTCGGCGCTGCTGCCGCCATCGGCATTGGTGCCTTCGTGATGTTCAGCGGCGGCGAAAAGGCGAAGCAAAGTAGTCCGCTCGCTCCGGCGAGCGGAACGCGCGTTGCAGCCGCACCCAACCCCAGCCCAACGCCCACCCCGGTCAAAGTCATCGAGCCGGTGAAAGTGAAGCCGGCCAAACCCGCGCCGCCTGCAGAAGAGAAAGAGGAGCCGAAGCCACCCGCGATGGCTGCTTCATCAGGTAGGGCGGCTGGTCCGCCAGCCGCCGCGAGCGGCCCATCGGCTACGAAGACAGAACCAGCGCCTGCCGCGCCGAAAGGTGCCCAAAGTGGTCCGCTCAGTCCTCTGAGCGGAACAAGCGGCCCGGCGGCAGCGAACACGCCCCCGACCGCCGCTCAGGGGACTGAGCGGGCCACTTTGCCCCCCGAACTCGCCGCGCTGGACGCGCAGTTCATCGCGCTGCAAAAAGAGCGCGTCACCGCGCCGTTCGAGGCCGATGTGGCGAAGCTGAACACCAGCTACCTCGGCGGCATTGGCAAAAAGATCGCGGAGGAGAAAGCGGCGGGGCATCTGGATGCGATCCTGGCGCTGGAGGCGGAGAAGCAGACCGTAGAACGAGTTTTCAACTCGTTCAGCGCCGGAGGCGCAACGGCAGGGAACGAGTTGAAAACTCGT
>JAEUHJ010000095.1 GCA_016795375.1 Verrucomicrobiaceae bacterium | reverse complement strand
ACGAGTTTTCAACTCGTTCCCTGCCGTTGCGCCTCCGGCGCTGAACGAGTTGAAAACTCGTTCTACGGTCTGCTTCTCCGCCTCCAGCGCCAGGATCGCATCCAGATGCCCCGCCGCTTTCTCCTCCGCGATCTTTTTGCCGATGCCGCCGAGGTAGCTGGTGTTCAGCTTCGCCACATCGGCCTCGAACGGCGCGGTGACGCGCTCTTTTTGCAGTTTGATGAACTGCGCGTCCAGCGCGGCGAGTTCGGGAGGCAGCTTCGCTGTTGTAGATGGGAGTTGGGAGTTGGCAGATGGGGCGGGATTCGCCGTGCTGTGTGTGGCGGGCGGTTTTGCCGTGGTCGTAGTCGCGGGGGCGCTCGTTCCGCTCAGAGGACTGAGCGGACTACTTTGGGCGGCCATCGCGGGTTTGGGGGCTTCTTTCTTTGGTTCCGGTGCTGCGGGCTTCGGTGGCTCCGGTGCTTTCACCACGGCGACGGGCTTTGGCTCCGGCTTCGGTGGCTCGCTGACTTTGACGGGCGGTGGGGCGGGCAGAGTGGTCCGCACCTGCGAAGACCCGGAGGGAATCCCCTGTGCGGGTTTGGACGCTTCTGCCACGACCGGAGCGCCGCTCAGGGGACTGAGCGGACTACTTGGCTTCGCCTTTTCCCTGCCGCTGAACATCACGAACGCGCCGATGCCGATCACCGCTGCCGCGCCGAGGCCGATGAGGAGCGGCGTTCTGGACGTAGCGCGGACATTCTTGTCCGCTTCATTCTTCTTCGCGGCTGCGCCGCCTGGAGAGGGAGGACGAGTTGGAAAACTCGTCTTACGTTCCGACGGCGCGGCAGCGCTTTGGCGGACGGGGGCGTCCGCACTCCGGGGCATCTGCGCGCTGCTATACCGCTGCAAGTCCGGCGCGGGCACGGCGGGCATCAAGAGTGTGTCGAGGTGCTGCCGCAGCTCCGTGGCGCTGGAATGCCGCTGCTCGCGGTCATAGGCTATCGCTTTCACGATGATCTGGTCAAAGCGCACATCCGTCCCAGGTGCGACGACGCCCGCAGGCTGCCACGCGCCGCGCGGAATCTGCCCGGTGAGCATTTGATAGAGCATCACGCCCACCGCATACAAGTCCGCACGGCCATCCACCGGCATACCGGGAATGAGCGCCTCCGGTGCCACAAAGTCCGGCGTGCCCACGGCCATGTTGCTCTGCGTGAAGCCCGTCTGCGCGTCCACCGCCTTCGCCAGGCCGAAATCCGCCACCTTCACCCGGCCCTGCGTATCGACCATGATGTTGGCAGGCTTGATGTCGCGGTGAATCAACCCGTTTTTGTGCGCATAGGCCAGCGCGTCGCACACATGCGCGGCGATGGCATGGACATGCTCCGGCGGCAGGCGGCCCGCAGAACGGATCATCTGCGACACGTCCGTGCCCTGCACATACTGCATTACAAAATACAGCAGCCCGCCCGGCGTCTCGCCCGCATCATACACGGCCACGATGCCCGGATGCTCCAGCCGCGCCATGCTCTGCGCCTCCGCTTTGAAACGATCCGCAAAGTGCATCGCGCCATCGTCCTCCGCCGCCATCGGCGGCAGGATTTTAATCGCCACCTCGCGGTTCAGCGACTTCTACCGCGCTTTGTAAACCGCGCCCATGCCGCCACGGCCCAGAAGGCCGAGGATTTCATAAGCAGGCAGCTCCGGCGCGAGATCCTCCGGCGCGGGTGGCTGCCAGACTTTTCCAGGGGTACTGGGTGGGATCGAGGAGGACATGCGCGGCGGATTCTGCTGGCCTGCGCCGATTTTGGCAAGCGTGGAGTGCTGCCTGCGGTTTGCCGTGCGACGCGGATAGGGATTCTGATCGCCGCCGCAGCCGCTCATGAAGAGTGCCACCACGCCGGGATGCGCGGCCTGCACATACTCCTGCGCATAGCCCGCGTAGTCGGCGTTCCATGGGTAGAGCGAGAGGGTGGTATTGTGGCAGGCGTAGCCGAAGAGCACCGCGCGCAGCCCGCCATCAGCACCCGTGACGCGCAGCACCGGCGCGGCGTGATCCACCGGGCCATCGGGGTTGTCCTTGTTCACAAAGCCCTGCGGTGCGGGCAGTCGGCGGTTCATGGCGAAGCCCGCACGAGCGTGCGCATAGCCCAGCCGTGCGTGCTCCAGCTTCGCCAGCGACTGGCCGATGAGTGTGTGCAGTTTTTCCTCGAGCTGCTGGCTGTATTCCGCTGCCAGTTTTGCGCGGCGGGAATCCGCAGCCTCCGCCATGCGGCGTCCGCTCTGCTCCGGCCCGCTGTGGGTGTGCGAGGCATTGAGCAGCAGACCTTCCGGCGGCAGTTGATATGTTTCCGCGCTGCGTTTCTGCAAACTGCCGCGCAGGGCGCGGGGCACGGTGCTCAGGTCAAAGGTCACAATCACCAGCCGCTTGCCGTGCGTATCCTCCAGCGCGAGCGCCTTGGCATACAGCCCGGTTTCCTTGCCATCGGAGGGACGATCACGAAATCCATAGCCTGCCATCCAGTGACTGGTCTGCGGTGTGATGAGCACCGAGGCGGCTCCCGCCTTTCCATCCGGGATCGTCTTCCGCCAGCAAAGGCTCTCCGAGGAGCGTGATGCCGCAAAGCATCCCAAGGCACATTTTTTGCAGAGCTTTCATTTTCGAGTCATGGGCGGGCTTCTGAACCGCAGAGTAACAATGCTCGCAGAGGACTGACATGGGCTTCCTGCGCTGCTTCAGCGTTGGTTGCCACTTCTTTGTATTTCTATGCGTGCATCGCGCCTCTGTGGTTTTTTGAAAGGCTGGGTCACGCCTAAGCACCGCGTGCGGTCTTTTCGTTTCGCTGGAGGTCTCCGGCGCGTTTTTGGATGCTGGCGGCGGCTTCGACGACGCGTTCCATCTCGGCTCGTGTGCCGAGCAGTTTTGTCTGCGAGAACCAAACGGCCTCCTCGCACAGTTTGTCGTTCACGGGGCATTGATTCACGTCCGCCCAGCGGGTCATTGTCTCCTTGCCGTAGAGGCGCAGGTAGTGCGGATTGGTGGCCAGCGCCTGCACATGCCGCATACGATTCAGGCTGGTGTAGCCGCTGCTGGCGGAGATGCCCGCTTTGGAGAGTTCTTCGAGAAACCTCGCGCGGGACAGACCGGCGAACTGCTGTGAATCGTAACGCAGCATGTAGAGATGCCAGCCGCTGCGTGTGCAGCCGGGGACGAGCCGCGCCGGAGTGATGCCGGGCACCTTCCGCAGCATCTCGGTCAGGTAGGCCGCGTTCGCATCGCGCCGTTTCGCGTGCTCGATCAATCGCACGAGCTGAGTGGTGAGCAGGGCGGCCTGGAACTCCGTCAGCCGGTAGTTCGCGCCGCGCCCGAGGCTCGGCCCCGGCTTGCCGCCGCCGGGCGTGTGGAAGTTGAAGCACAGGTTGGCGAAGGCCTCGTCATTCGTCAGCACGGCGCCGCCCTCGCCCGCCGTCATGTTTTTGCTGGCCTGAAAGCTGAAGCAGCCCCCCAGGCCGATGGTGCCCACGGGCTGGCCGTCCAGCTCCGCCAGCGGCGCCTGGCAGGCGTCCTCGATGACAGGGATCGAGCGCGCCTTGCCCACGGCGTTGATGGCCGTCATGTCTGCGGGCGAGCCGCCGATGTGCACGGGCAGCAGCAGCCGCGTCTGTGGCGTGATGGCGGCGGCGATTTTCGTCGGATCGATTTGAAACGTCGCCGCGTCGCTGTCCACAAAGCGGGGCAGCGCGTAGCTGTTCGTGATCGCATTAAACGTGGCCACGAAGGTGTAAGTCGACAGGATCACCTCATCCCCCGGACCGATGCCGAGGGCCCCCAGCGCCGTCAGCAGCGCCGTCGTTCCCGATGACACGGCGATGCAGTGCTTTGCCCGCATCTGCCGGGCAAACGCGGTCTCAAAGGCGAGCAAATGGCGACCGCGACTGGTGCGCCCCCACTTGCCGGAGTGCAGCGCATCCAGCAGCGCCGTCTCCTCGCTGGCGTCCCACAGCGGCCACTCGGCGGAGGCCTTCGCCATCGGTGTTTTCGCCACCGATTTCTCGGCGGCGGTGGTGCGGGTCAAAAAAGCAGCCGCGCCCGTGGTGGCAGCGGCACTGATGAAACGGCGGCGATGGAGGGGGGATGTCATAAGCGATGCCTCAATACGGAGTGGATGGCGGCATTGCTTCACTTTCAGCCACCGGGGATTCCCAGCCGCTGCCTGTACAAAGAACGCGCTGGTATGAGGCGAGAGCCAAAACGCACTCAAGCCTGCTCCGGGGTGAGGCCGAGCACGATGTCCCAGCTCGCGGCCAGCTCGCCTGTCTTGGAGCCGGGCAGCGGGGTGAAATCCACGGTCACGTTGTCGCGCTGTTTCGGGTCCTTGATGCCCTTCCAGATGCCGTCCTTTTCATTGCCGGGATGGCCTTTGATGTAGCATTGACTGATGAGTTCCTTCTTCCCTTTGAGCTTCACGGCCAGGTGGATGTGCGGCGTGCGGCCGGGATAGGGAACGGGCTTGATGGTGCGGAAGAGGTATGCACCCGTGCTGCCGGTGATGAAGCGTCCGAAGCACTGGAAATTCGCGTCGCGCTTCGCCTGGTCGCCGCCGGTCCTGGTGTGGAGATAGACGCCGGTGCTGTCGCACTGCCAGATTTCGAGCGTGGCATTGCGGATGGGCGTGCCGCTGGCGGAGAGCAGCCGCCCGCTGAGCCAGGTGATCTCGCCGATGGCGGGCGTGAGGGAGTCGTTGATGCGGATGAGGTCGTTGTCCGTGTCGAGCGGGAGTTTGTCGGGGTAAAACGGCCCCTCGGTCTGGCGCGGCGTGAGCGTGAGCTGCTCGGCGAAGATGCCTGGCGTGGTGAACAACGCGGAGGCATATGCCGCCTGGCGGAGAAAGGCACGACGCGGCGCGTGGATGTGAAAGGAGGGAGGTGTGAAGGTGTTTTCCATGCCGCCTTTTTACACAGACGCCGTGCGTCGGTCACGATAAAAAACCTTCACGGCAACCTGTCATTCTGCCGATGAGCGGCGGCGCCTCACCTCAGCCATTGCTTCATGAAATCGACACCGGTGGCCGTGCTGGCCTCGTGGCCGCCTTCGTGCAGGTGGAGGCGGATTTTCTCCGCGATGCCGAGCTTCTCATAATGCTGGCGGGCGGTGGCGAACTCCGTTTCCAGCTCACGCCAGTCGGCGATGCGGTCTTTTTTGCCGTGATCCACCAGCACCGGACGCGGGCAGATGAGGGAGATCACGTCGTGATCGGAGAACTCGGTGAGCCAGCCGTTGAAAAAGGCGTGCTCCTCCGTGGTGTCGAGGAAGGAGGTGTAGTCCGGGTCCGGTGTGGCCATCTTCGTGAGGCGGTGATTGAACCAGGCGGAGACGACGCAGGCTTTGATGCGCGGCTCCAGCGGCGTGAAAAACATCGTCGCCATGCCGCCGAGGGAGACGCCCCACATGCCCACGCGGTCGGCGGCGATGCGCGGATCAGCCAGCACGGCATCAAGCAGATGCTGGAGGCGGGAAAACTCGATGCCCGGCAGCGTGGTGCCCGCGAGACGGGTGAGGCGCTCCACGCGGTTGCGGCTGGGGATGCTGCGCAGATTGAAGGGAGCGAGCACGGCGAAACCCGCCTTCACCAGCTCGCGCCCGTAGCTGTGATACGCGGCCTCCGGCAGGCCAAAGGGCGACTCCGGCGTGCTGCCGATGCCGTGCTGGGCGATGACCAGCGGCACGGGCGACTGCGGCGAAGCCGCGGCGGGCAGGACGAGGATGCCCTCCGCCGCCAGATCACCGAGCGGCAGCGTGATCCACTCGCCCTGGATGTCTGCCACCGGCGGATGCGGGCGCCTGGAGAGCGGGCCGGTTTTTTCCAGCGCGGGAGGATTGAGCAACTGCCGCCAGCGCTCGCGATTCGGCTGCACGCTTTTCACCAGGGACTCCGGGCTGCTGTAGTCACGCTGCCAGGCCTTCGCGGCGCGTGCGGCGTAGCCCTCCATGATGGCGCGGCGCATGTGCGTCTCCAGCCTGGCGGCATAGTCGTCATTGCGTTGTTTGATGGACGGATCCTCGGCGGCCTTGTCCTGCGCGGAAGTCGTCAATGTGAGGGGGGCGAAGGCGAGGAGCAGGAGGAGAAATGTGCGGGGCATCATGCGGTGGAGCAAGGCGGAGGAGGGTTCCCGTTTCCACTCCTTTCTTGCACGCATTCGAAGGTGACGCGTGAGAATGCCGGGCGAATGCGATGTGCCTGCCGCGACCGCGGCGATCGAGCGCAGTGGAAGAAACCAACGCAGGGCCGCGATAATCTGACTCAACCACACATCAAAGTGACACGCTCACTTCTTTTCTCCTCCTCGCGCTTGGAGGCATCGGCTGGCATGCACATGCCGCCGCGCCCCGCCCTGTCGGAACCACGCTCGTGGATGACGACGCCACTTATCAGAGAACAATCAAAAGATCGTGTGCAACCGGCGCGGCATCTTCATGACGCATGTGCGCCCGCGCAACAAAGCCTACACCGCGCAGCAGTGGCGGTTGTCGTGGAGCGCCGACGGAGGCAAAACCTTCGCCACGCTGCATGAAGCCACCGATGCGACGAACCCGCCCGTGCTCGAAACCGACGCGGCGGGCAATCTTTACCCTCGCCCGCCCGGATTTCCTGAGCCTCGAGGTGCTGCTTTACCGCTTCCTGGCCGCCGAGGCCCATCGTGTGCCGCACATCACGCGGGTGCCGAAGGCGGGCGCGGGAAAGCATGTGATGACGCCGCATGAGGGACGCGGTGAGATTTGTTCTTTTCCCATAACGGTGCGCTAATCCGTTTCAGGCTCGATGGCACGGTGCTGGGCCGCGTGGAGTTGCTGAAGCATGGTGAGAAAGCGTTTCTGCAATACCCGCAGATTCAATTCGACTCCACAGGCATGCTGTACGCCGCCTGGACGACGCTGGAAAAGACCACCAGCAAGCATCGTGGCATTCACTACCTGCAATCAGCCGATGGCGACCTGCAATGGCGCACCATGCACGGCCATGCCGTGGCCGTGCCAGCCATTGCGGATGAAGGCGGACCCTCCGATCGCATCACACCGGACGAGGACCTCGATGATCCCACGCGGCTCACCAGCTCCATCGTTGCCGATGGCAAAGCCCACTTCCTCTGCCTGAACCGCACGAAGCCTGCACGGCAGCATGTGGTTCGTTACGATTCATGCACCGCCACACGGGAGCACGACCACCAGCCGGAGCTGCGAAGTGACAGGCAGGCAATCGAAAACATCGAAGGCTATCTCGCCTCCTGGCAGCGACCACGCTGCCTCCTCTCCCTCATTCGCGGCGACGAGCGCGGGCACGTCGAGGTTCGGGTTGTTCGTCAGGCCCGCGCTGTGCAGCGAGACCGGCCGGAACACCGGCATGCCATGCTTGACCTCCTGCGCGCCGTTCGCGCCCATGACCGGCTCCATGCGCCACTGCGGTGAATGAAAGAGGAACTGGCCGTCCTCGACCTCGCCTTTGCCGAGCTGGTTGTAAGACGGCTCCAGCGTGATGCCCTCGTTGCCCACGGTGATCTCCCTGATGGTGCCACGGCTGCGCTTGTCCGGCCACTTCGCGGCCTCACTCTTGTCGGGATGATACGGATGCCCGTTGAAGATCGGACGGCCCACCAGCTTGCGTTTCAGCCAGCCGCCGAGGTCATCGAGCATGCTGTTGCCCGCCTGCGCGTCGATGCGTTGCAGCACACGCATGCTGCGCCCGTTGACGACGGCGACGATCTCACGCTCGCCGAACGGCACGACCATCTTGCCGCCTTCAATGACGGTGAAGGTTCCGGCGATGGCATCGTTCGCGGCATCGGCTGCGTTGTTGTTGGCGGCGATCACCGGACTTGCAAAACGACGGATCGGGGCGAGGATTGGAGTCCCGACAGCAACCAACGTCTTCGCGGCAAACTGTAGGAGACGCTGAGTAGGACGGAGCGTAACGAAGAAATTCGCCCGCCCACCTGTCTTGTAAGCCCGCCCGGAGCGATCCTGGCGGGCGCTTTTTTGTTCGCGTTTCATAGATGTGTGCGGTGTTTGTTGGTGTAGCCCGTGAGAACCCAGGCGTTTCGTCTCTTGTGGTTTTTGACCAGGACGGCGCGGTAGCTTTTGCCGTCGATGTCCCGTTCATCGGGATTCTTCTTTGAAATGCTCATCTGGCCGTCCAGCAGCGCTTTGGGGAGGCGGCGCGCATCCGCCTCGCCATGCTTGTCGAGGAGATGTTTCAAACCTTCACCACCCTTGTATTGCTTGCTCTTGACGCCAGCCACCCCCCAAGGCAGCTCGATCACGCCAAGCTGCGGGTGCCACATGAAATCACGGAAGCCGCGCTTGTTTTTGATGGCCCAGTCCATCGCGCGGTTCGCGCGGGCGATGTTGTCGTCAGGACTGATGTCAGGTGACAGCGGTTCGCCAAATGCATCGCGGTGGTCGCGGTCGTGCCACTCGCGGTAATTGCTGCGGGCACCTCCCGCGTGCGTGAAGCGCCCGCGCTGATCGTGATAAGGGTTGCCGTGCCCATTCGCCGCCTCGCCTTCATCAGCCTCATTCGCGGCCAGGCCGCGCAGGAATTCGGTGGCGAGCGAGACTTCGAGCGCGGCGGTGGAGGCGTCGCCATCAAGAACCGCGTCTTCAATGGCGCGCATGTCGAGGTTCAGCACGACGGCGCGCAATTCATTCGCGCCGCGTGCCTTCACCAGCGGCAGCAGCACCTCATGCAAAGGCCGCAGATCACGCCGCGCTCCGGCGCGGAAGGCGGCGGCGCTGTTGAGTTGCAGCGTTTGCAGCGCGGCCTCATTCGCGGCATCGCCCTTCTCTTCATCCGTGAAACCGGCGTCCTCGGCGTCGTCATGCGTGCGGTTGTAGCGCTCCGCGATGTCGGCGACGGAGAGCATCACGCCATACTTGCTGACGTGGTCGTCGATCTTCATCTCCAGCCCGGCATCCTGCTTCTGCGGCGGGATGAGCTTGAAGAAGGCCAGCGGCTCGACGCCTTCGCCGAATTTCATTTCGATCACGCGGCGGTCGAGCTGCTCGTTGAAAAGCTCGGTGATGAAGTCGCAGAAATCAGCCGTGAGCTCATCGGAGTCATCGTCTTGCAGGGACGCGCCAGCGCCGTTTTCGCGTGACATGGTGGCGAGGTCGCTGCCGCAGCAGATCGTCACCATCGCGCGCTTCATCGCGTCGATGATCCAGCCGAACACCGCCTCGCCATTGGCGGCGGAATTGGGCAGGACGTTGATCTTGTCGCCGAGCGCGGTGGCGATGCTCTGCGAGTTGGCGAACTCCTGGAGCGCCTGCACAAAACGTTTCCAGTCATCGCTGCCGAACGCGGCCTTCGTCTCGCCATGCACGGTCGGGATGCCGAAGTGCTGGCAGCCCCTTGCCCTTCTTCATCGCGCGGATTTCATCCCGCGTCCGCTCCAGCGTGGCAAACGGCTTCTCCGTCGTGCCATCGTTTGTATCATTGCCACGCGGGGAGAGATGGAGTTCGACCGCATGGAGGGAATGGCTGAAAACAAGGATGGTGAGGAGAGCAAAGAGCAGCTTCATGGCGCGTCCACCCACGCGACGAGGAAGGCAAGGCTGGCGGGAGAACTTGAAGAAACAAGAACACCGTCGGCGTCGCGTTGGAAATGGCACCGCCATGTCACGCATCCATCTTGTTCTCCGGCGCTTTGCTTTGTCACTCTGCATGACCGGCTTTTCCTACGCGGCCGCTCCTGCTGCGGAGAAGCCGAACGTCGTGCTCATCGTCGCGGATGATCTCGGCTACTCCGACCTCGGCTGCTATGGTGGCGAGATCGAGACACCGCACCTGGATCGCCTGGCCGCCGAAGGCATGCGCTTCACCCAATTTTATAACTGCGCGGTGTGCAATGCCACGCGCATCTCCATGCTCACGGGTCTGCATCCGCGCTTTGGCACGGGCACGCTGTGGCGGGATGGCATGACGACGCTCGCCGAGGTGCTGCGGCCGCAGGGCTACGCCACCGCCATGAGCGGGAAATGGCATCTCAGCGGCGCGCCGACGCGGCCCATCGATCGCGGCTTCCAGGAATACTACGGCGTCATGATCGGGGCGGTGAACCACTTTGACCCGACACGGCCCGATCCGCCCGGCATGAAGCACAGCGGCCCCGCGCAGCCTTTTGTTCACAATGCGGAGCCGGTGTTGAAAGTGCCGCTGGGCTACCACGCCACGGACGCCTTCACCGATCATGCGATCGAGCAAATCCACCGCTTCACTGCAAAGCACCAGCCTTTCTTTCTGTACCTGGCCTACACCGCGCCGCATTATCCTTTGCAAGCGAGGCCGGAGGACATCGCGAAATATCGCGGTCGTTATCGCCAAGGCTACGCGGTACTGCGCGAGCAGCGCCACCGCCGTGCGATTCAGCGCGGCGTGATCGATGCACAGGCCGCGCTGCCGCCGCCGGATGCCCAGGGCAGCAAAGAGTGCTATGACCTCGTGCCGGAGCCGTGGGAGCAGGCCGATCAGGCATGGGAGGCGGCCAAGATGGAAGTCTATGCCGCGATGGTGGATCGCATGGACCAGGGCATCGGCCGCGTACTCGAAGCGCTGCGGGAAACCGGCGTGGAGGATGACACGCTGGTGATTTTTTTCTCCGACAACGGCGGCTGCGCCAGCCACTCCTCCGCGGCAGCACACGATGCTTTTCGCCAAGGGCAGCCTGCGGGCAGCGCAGACTCCTACATCCTCGGCGGCCCCGGCTGGGCCACCGTGCAGTCCGCGCCCTTCCGCCGCTACAAGACCTGGACCTATGAAGGCGGCATCAGCACTCCCATGATCGTGCGCTGGCCGGGCCGCGTGAAGGCCGGGGCTCTCTCCAAACACGTCGCGCATGTCGTGGACCTGATGCCCACTCTTCTCGAACTCACCAGCGCAAAGCCTCCCGAGAGGGTGCGCGGAGTCCGTGCGCTGCCTCTGGAAGGCAGGAGCCTCATCCCCATCCTCACAGGCGCGGGAGTCGGGACTCAGCGTGAGCTGGGCTGGCAGCTCTACGGCAGCCGTGCCTACCGCAGCGGGCGATGGAAAATCGTGTGGCCCGTCTCGAAGAAAAAATGGGAGCTCTACGACATGACCGCCGACCGCACGGAGACGTACGATCTCGCCGCCGAGCACCCCGACATGGTGAAAAAACTCGCCGTCGCGTGGCAGGCATGGGCCAGGCACGGCGGGCAGCCGTGAGGAGCATCTTCCGTCGTGGCGCGGGTTTTCCGTGACGGAGCACGCCGTTATTTGGGATGGAGTGGGCGCGAATTGTCATTCTCCGGGGCGGGCGATAGCTTTTTCATGGCCGCCTCTTTTCAAAATCACGCGCCGATTTGCCCCCAGGTCGGTTTTTCACATGGAAGCTACCTCAAAAGCGCACCGGAGAGAGTCATCCTCCACGACCCATGGCCTTCATCGGCGTGGATGTCGCGGAGGTGAGGGGGGATTGTTTCTCCGGTGTTCCTTCAAGCTCAAGAGATGATTTTATGAAGAGAACCCGATTCAATCTGCGACTCACTTGTCTTCTGCTCGTGCTGGGATCCGCCTCGGCGGGTTGGGCGGACGAAAAAGCGGAGGCTGTGGCCAAGGCGGACTATGAGGCCGCTGAGAAGTCGGCCCGGGAAGCGGAAGCCCAGGTCGGTCCTTTGCGTGATGTGCTGAGAAATTCGGACAAAACCTACGCGGACGCCCGGAATGCCGCCGTCGCGAAGCGGCAGAAGGCCACGGAAACAAAAGATCTTGCGGGTGCGCCTGGAGTGAAGGATCTCCAGGATGCCGAGGCAGCCGTGCCTGCATCCATCAAGGTCGTGACGGACCTCACGAATGCCAGGCCCGGCCTGGAGAAAACATTGGCAGAGGCCAAGGCGGCGGCGGCGCCGTTGCAGCAGGCTTACGATGCGGCGGAAAAGGTGGCCAAGGAGGCCGAGACCGCCGCGCGGGCCGCCGCAGAGGTCGCCAACAAGATCGAGGCCGAAGCCAGGGGTGCCGAAGCCCAGGCCATCGCGAAACGCAGGGTGGTGGACTCCACCAAGGCCACTCTCGCCCGTGCCCGGCAGAACGAGCAGAAGCTGCAAGGCCAGTTGAAGAAGGCTTTGGAGGGCCTCCCTGAAATCGAGAAGGAGAAAAAAGCGGCCGACGATGCTCTTGCCGCCGCCAAGAACACCTTCAATGCGGCCAACACAGCCCACCAGAATGCCGAAAGAGCCGCCGCTGGCGCCGAAGTCGATGCGAAGCCGGTGACGGAGGCCGACAAGCAAAAGGCCGAGGCCGAGGCTGTCGCGAAGCGCAAGACGGCAGAGTCCGCCCGCGCGGTCATGGTCAAGGCCCAGGAAACTGTGAAGCAGGCACAGACCGCCGCTGCCACCCAGAAGGCGGCGGCTGCTCCGACGCAGAAGAAAGCGGCTGATGATGCCCTTGCCGCCGTTAAGGCGCAGACGGCGGCGGCCAGCGCCCATCAGACGGCCGAACAGGCGGCAATGCAGGCAGAGGCGACCGCACGTTGGATCGCCGGACGCTTTGCCCGGACGCCGGAGCAGAAGGCGCAGGCAGCCGCCGCCGCGGCGGAAAAACGCAAGGAGGCGGAGGCATTGAAACAGCCTCTGGCCACTGCCCAGGCGGCCCTGGCAAAAGCACAGGAGAACGCGGATGACTCAGGGCAGAAATTCGCCAAGGCCGATGCGCCCAGGAAGGCCGCCGAGGCCGGTTTGACGAGCCTGCGGAATCAAATCACCTCCTCCACCCAGACTCTGGCGACTGCCGAGCAGGCGGTGGTGGAGCCGGAGAAGATCGCCGCGCAGAAGCGGCAGACCGCCACGCAAGCCGCGACATTGCGCAAAGCGGCGGCGGATGCCGCGGCGGTGCTGAATCAGGCGCAAAAGGCCGGGCAGGATGCCCAGTCCAAGATCGCGGCAGCCCTGAAAAAAGTGGCCGAAACGCAGGGAGCGAAGCAAAAGGCCGTGGCGGCCCTGACCAACGCCAGGAATCAGGTCGCGGCCGCAAGCGCGGCGTCCGCGACAGCGGACAAAGCGGCCCTGGATGCCGCCGCGGCGGTCAAACAGACCGCCGCAGATGCCGCGAAGCCGGATGCGGAGAAAAAGAAGACCGCAGACACCGCCGCCGCCAGACGCAAGAGCGCGGACGGTGCCAAGGCGGCTCTCGCGATGACACGGCAGGCGGAGCAGACCGCGCAGGCGGGCGATGCCGCCGCAGCCAAGGCAGTGGCGCAGGCGACTGCGGAAAAATCCGCCGCTGAGGTGGCCTTGGTGGCCGCGAAGTCCAAGGTGGCCGCCGCGCAGCCGCCGCTGCAGGCGGCGCAAACAGCCGCCAAGGCGATCTTGGTGCTCGACAACGCCGCCAAGGAGGCTGCGGCGAATGCCGCCGCGAAACGGAAGGCTGCCACGGAGGCGAAGGCGGCACTGGACCCGAAAGCCAAGGCTCTGGAGCAGGCGCTCGTGGCATCGAACCGCAACACTCAGGAACTGGAGCGGGCTGAAACTCGCAAGAAGTCAGCGGCGGAGGGCTTGGTGAATTTGAAGAAACAGATCGCCTCGGCCAAGGAAACGCATCTGGCGGACGAGAAGGCCGCGCAGGAGGCGGAGGCTGCGGCGGTGCCTTTGGAGACGGCGGCCAAAAAAGCGCGCGAAACTTACACCGCCGCCGTCAACCTCGCCGAACAACGGCGCGGCCAGGCCCAGCGGTCGAAGGAAAAACTCTACCGCATGGTCGCCTCCCGGAAAATCCGGGAGATCATCGAGGTGGCCACTCCGCCGCAGCCCTTCAACCGGGTGGATGAAATCGTCTTTGCGAAGCTCAAAACGCTGGGAATCCAGCCGTCGCTCAGTTCGGATGCGGCTTTCATCCGCCGCGTCTTCCTGGACATGACGGGCGAGCTGCCGACGGCAGACGAGGCCAGGGCTTTCCTCAAGAATGCGGACAAAAACAAGCGCATCGCCCTGGTGGACCAGCTTCTCGACCGCAGGGAGCACCACGACTACTGGTCGCTGAAGTGGGGAGATGTGCTGCGCATCAAGGCGGAGTTCCCGGTCAAGGTGTGGCCGAACGCGGTGCAGGCCTATCACCGCTGGGTGTGGGAGGCCGTCTCCGGAAACAAGCCCTACGACAAGTTCGTCCGCGAGCTGCTCACGACCAGCGGCAGCAATTACCGCGTCGGCCCGGTCAATTTCTACCGCGCCACGCAGGACCGGACGCCGGAG
>JAEUHJ010000094.1 GCA_016795375.1 Verrucomicrobiaceae bacterium | reverse complement strand
GGAGTGTATCCGAGCAGGAGGCGGAGGCAAGACTCGTTTTGCCGGAGGCGTGTGGGCCGCCTTCTGGTCGGATACACTCCTGTTGGACTGAGCCGCTGTGCGCGATTGACTCCCTTATCGGGGTTTGTATCCCACGACTTGTCGCCACGGATTGGGGTTGCTCTTTGCGGTGGGGCGGCTGGCCGGCTCCCCTGCTGTTGATCGGGCGCTCTTGTGGCTCCTGGCAGGGGTTTGAGCGCCTGATTTTGCCTCTCGTCTATGCCACGCACCTGATCCTGCGCGGGGTGGAATTGATGCCTTTCGCGCCCCACGCGCAAGTCACCCTGCGGGCAGCCTAACAGGCTGTCTGTCTCACGGCTTGCCGCCGCCGCTCGGCTCGCAGCATTCAAGAACTCCTCGGCCATGCAGACGTGCGCACGACGGAGATCTACACGAAGCTGGCGAAGGCGCTGCGCGGTGAGATCACCAGCCCGCTGGATGATCTGTGATAACGGAGGCGTGCTGGCGCCCCGGTCATTTCTTTTTCGGTGCGGATTTGGTGGTGGCCGCAGGACTGGCTGGTGGTATGGCTGCTGGAGCGGGTGCGGAGACGGCGGGGTTTGCGGGAGTGGCGGCTGTGGTCCCGCCGGTGACGGGCGCGGGCGGCTCAGGTTTCTTGAACGGATCCTCCCAGGTGTGGAGTGTGTAGCCGGTGCCGATGCCGCCGACTTCGCCGAGGAGGGCGGCGCATTTTTCCTTCCATTTGGCGAGATCGGGCGCGCTGCGCTTTTCCTCGGCGGTGCCGGGGAAGATGAGGTAGGTGACTTTGAGGTCGCTCTCGGGGCGGATGTAGGGTGTGGCCTTGGGATTGATGGTCTTGGCCATGAGGAGGGAGGCTTCGCCCATTTTGAAGCTGGGGCCGTAGTCGCCGCAGATGGCGGGGTAGATTTTGCCCTCGTGGATGACGGCGGCGTAGTCGCCGATGTGCGGCGTGAATTGGTTCTGGTCGCCGTAGCCGCGGAAGAGGAGCGAAATGACGATGAAGGGATCTTTTTCGGCGATGAGGCTGCTGCGGTTTTTCAATTCGCCGATTTCGAGTTTGAGCTGGTCGATCATGACCTTGAGTTCGCGGTTGCGGGCGGCGCCGAGTCCTTTCTGCGCGTATTCGTCCTGGGCTTTTTTCAAGCGTTCCTCCCATTTGGCGAGGAGCGGGTTGGCGTTCTTCGTGGTCTTCGCCCACGCATAACTGGTGAAGGGCTGGTAGTAGTCGGAGAGGTAGATGTATTCGTCGAGCACGGGCATGCGGTCGCCGTCGGAGCCGTCGGCGACGACGTCCATCTCGGACTGAATCAAGAGCGTGCGGCGCTGGGTGGTGGGGTGGGTGAGTTCGAGGATGGTCTCGCAGTCGTAGAAGTTGTGGCGGTCGAGGATGCGGTTGAGGCGCGTGAGGTCGTTTTGTACGCGGCTGGTCTTGTTCTCGTAGAGCTTGTGGTAGAAGCCGCTGACCTTCGCGGCGGGCAGCATGGCATCGAGGCCGGGAAGGATGGCGGGGAGGTGCTTGTTGATGCGGGAGAGGTCCGCCATGGTCTGGTTGGCCTTCGGCACGCGGATGCTGAGCTGGAACTCGGCCTTGTAGGACTCGGGGGCGAGGCGTTCGAGGCTGGCGAAGCCGCCCTGCTCGGTGAGGAGGTTGGTTTTGACGGTGATGCCGTTGAAGAGTGTGGCGACGTCGATGTCCTTGCGCGGGATGTATTTCTCCGGCAGCGGCGGCTGGACTTCCTTGATGACTTCCTTGGTCACTTCTTTGACGACGGGCACCTCTTTGATGACATCACGTGGCACGTCGCGGGTGATGATGCGCTCCTTCGTGCCGCGGGCGGACTCGACGATATCTTGAATGCCTTTTTTGATCTTCCCGGCAAAAGGGGTGAAGGGCAGCAGCAGGGCGGTGAAGAGGATGAGTGCGAAAAGCAGACGTGCGGAGGAGCCGATGCAGCCGCGCTGCGGCGGCTGCCGCCACTGGGAGGGCGGGGCGGCGTTTTCGGAGGTGACGGGTTCCTGGGACATGGCGGGGGAATGACGAACTCAGGCATTCACGCGGAAACTATCTCTCACATTCGTCATTCGTCATTCGGGTTTTGTCATTTTCACCCCTCACCCTTCCTCCAGCCGGCCTTCCTTGAGAATGAGGCGGCGGTCGCCACGTTTGGCGAGCGTCTGGTCGTGGGTGACGACAATGAGCGTCTTTTTCGCCTCATCGACGACTTTCATGAGCATGTCGATGACGCCGGAGCCGGTGCTGGCGTCGAGATTGCCGGTGGGCTCGTCGGCGTAGAGGATGCCGGGGTTGTTGATGAGGGCGCGGGCGATGGCGACGCGCTGCTGCTCGCCGCCGGAAAGCTCGGTGGGCAGGTGGTCGAGGCGCTCGCTGAGGCCGACTTTGTCGAGCAGCTCGCGGGCGCGTGCCTCGGCCTTCCTGCCGCCGATCATGGAGGGCAGGACGACGTTTTCGAGGGCGGTGAGTTCCGGCAGCAGGAAATAATGCTGGAAGACGAAGCCCATGACCTGGTTGCGCGTGCGCGCGCGCTCGGCGGCGGCGGCTTTGTAAAGCGAGCGGCCATGCACGAGCACGTCGCCCGCAGTGGGCTGCTCCAGGCCGCCGAGCACATAAAGCAGCGTGGTCTTGCCCGCACCCGACTGGCCGCAGAGGAAGACTTTCTCACCTGCGGCGACCTGGAGATTCACGCCTTTCAACACCGGCAGGTCATGTCCGGCGAGGTGGTAGGTGCGGTGCACGTCTGTGGCGGCGAGTGGGGCGGCGTCCTGGCTCATGAAAAAAGATTCGCGCATGCTCCGCAGATGCCCCACGGCGTCAAGACGTGATGCCTGCCAGCGTCCGCTGCCGCACGGCCTCATAGATCACGATGCCCGCAGCCGTGGCCAGGTTCAGGCTGCGCGTGCCGTGCATCGGGATGCGCCAGCAATGCGCGGGGTCGATCACTGAAGGCGGGATGCCGCGTGTTTCGGGGCCGAGCACGAGATAAACATCGGGAGTGGTCAGATCGGCCTCCCAATGCGCCTTTTCTCCGCGGCATTCGATGAAATGAAACACCGCGCCGGCTTCCGCAGCCTCGCACAGCATGTCCCACGAATCCCACACACGAACATCCACCTCATGCCAGTAGTCCAGCCCGGCGCGTTTGAGGTGCTTGTCCTCCAGGCTGAAGCCGAGAGGCTTGATGAGATGCAGCCGCGCTCCCGTGGCGAGGCAGAGGCGTCCGATGGCGCCCGTGTTGTGCGGAATCTCCGGCTGGAAGAGGACGACGTGCAGCATGCGGCCTCAGCCTTTGAAGATGATGAATTTCCGGCTCAAGAAATTTACCAGGACTGAGGTGAGGATGAAGCCCAGTTGTGCGACAACCGACGGCAGACCCAAGTGATGCGCGAGCCAGTCCACCACCACCAGGCCGGGGAAGAACCCGAGCGCGGAGACGAAGGCGAAAAGCGCGAACTCCTTCACGCGTGAATGTTTGCCCGTGGTGAACACCCAGAGCACGTTCGTGATGTAGGCGACCACCACGCCCGCCGGGAAGACGATGATGTTTGCCAGCTCCAGGTTGGAGGCGCGCGTGGCGTCATCGAGCGGCACGCCGTTGACCAGCATGCCCTTGGCCGCAGGCAGCCAGAGGAGGGTGAGCAGCGCCACGCCGCCATTGTGTGCCACGGTGGCGATGACTCCGCAGATGCCGTATTTGACGAACTGGATCAGCGGATGCGTGTCCCGCGCGTTCATCCGGGCGAGGATGGTGCGCCAGTCATTTTCACGGAGGAAGCGTGTCGTTTCGGCAAGGGTCTGCGTCAGCATCGGCGGAATAACCCGCAAAACAAAAAGCCTGTCCAACGAAGAGTTCGCCGGACAGGCTTGGAATGAAGGCGGCGCTGCCGCGCGGATCAATAGTAACGGTAGTTGCCGTACCGGTCGTAGTAGCCTTGCTGCTGCTGTTGCTGCGCCGGGTGCCAGCGGCCGTTGCGGTCGTAATAACCCTGCTGGTAGCGCGCATTTTGCTGGTCACGCGAGTTGCCGATGGCGTTGCCGCCGAGGGCGCCGAGGCCGGCGCCGATGGCCGCGCCTTCCAGGCCGCGACCGCTCTGGCTGCCGACGATGCCACCGACTCCGGCACCTGCCAGAGCTCCGATGACGGAACCGGTTTGCGCGTTCGGACCCGTGGCGCAAGAGACCAGCGAGGCTGATGAAACAAGAGTGAGAATGAGGTTCTTCATGAGATTGGAGTGTTGAGGTTCGTATCAGGCTGGCGCATTGCGTTTTAGTAACCCCTGCGACGGTCCTTGGCATTGCCGATGGCCGCACCACCTGCCGCGCCGGCGGCACCGCCTATCAGCGCGCCTTCCAGGCCGCGTCCGCTTTGATGACCGACAATGCCGCCAACAGCGGCGCCGCCGAGACCACCGATGACCGCGCCGCGCTGGGCATTCGGACCGGTGGCGCAGGAGGAGAGGGATGCGACAGTGACGAGGGTGAGGATGTGTTTCATGGGTGTGTGGTGGTTGATCAAGCGGATTGCTTTGTCGGAGGATAGGCTCGAAATGTTCACAAAGAAAAGAAAAATCACCGCGCCATGCATAAGCTCCAAGGTCGTGTGATTTTGGAAAGGTTTCTTCATTTGACGCGCATTCCCCCAGCATTTAGACCTCCCGTCCCCAATCAAACCTCCATGCAATCGCGTTTTCTTGCCTGCTCGATTCTTTTCGTCTGTCTCCTTGGTTTTTCATCCGGGACGGCCCGTGCGGAGCAGTTGTCCCTCGAACATCCTTGCGCGGCGCTTGTGAAGAAATACCTCACGGCCGTGGTGATGCAGGACTGGAAGACCGCCTCCAACATGCTCGTGCCAGACTCTCTCGCGCGCCGTCAGCGCGAGACTGTGCAGATCATCAAGTCCGCCCCCACCATGAACGACGAGGAGACCATGCTCGCAGGTTACAGCGTCAAAGGTGTCGGCGAACTCGAAAAAATGACCCCGCAGGAGTTTTATCAGAAAGATCGTGAGGCATGGCACAAAAAGCTCAAGCTCAGCCCCGAGGCCACCAAGCGGAAGCAGGAAACCCTCAAGGTCAGCGTCCTCGGCCTGGTGAGTGAGAAGGACAAAGGTTATGTCCACGCCACCGTCCGCACCTCCCAGGAGACGCTCACCGACAAGATCGAGGAGCTCTTCCTCATCTCCTTCGTCCCCGATCCGGCCGATCCGAAGGGCTGGCTCATCTCCCCCGAGATGAAGGACCGTCCTGTCATCACGCCCCTGGATGGTGCGGCGCCGAAGGCCAAGTAAACTCAAAATTGCCGGCGTAGGTCATCCAGCAGCACCTTTCCGAGCGCGCTGCGCGGAATTTGATCAACCATTCGCGTGTTCTCGACGCGTTCAAATGGCCTCAACATCGCGTTGAGGCTTTTTTGCAGACGCTGTGCATCAGCGGCGCTCATCCGGCTCACGGCCAGCACCAATCTTGCCTCTTGGCGCGCATCCGGCATGTCACAGACCACGGCCTCGCCGTAGTGAATGCCCAGCTCCAGCCGCAGCGCTTCAAGGCGATCCTGGATTGGTTCCAAGGCCACCAGTTCTCCCAAAATCTTGATCGTGTTCGTCTCTCGTCCGATGAATCGGAGGAGCTGCTTCGAACCTTCCTGCCAGAGTGTCACACGATCCCGCGTTCGCAGGCCCGTTCCGGCAGGAATCGGCGTCCACTGCCAGCTTCCGCCTTCCAGAGTCGCATAACCTTCAGCCAGCGCATCGCCGCGCACCGTGAGGACGCTGTCGGTTTCCGTGCTCACATGCCAGATCGGCAGCACTTCCATTTCGCCGCCTGCCTCGCGTTGTGAAGCGACCTGCGAGCAGGTCTCCGTCATCCCATACGTCCTTCGTACCGGCCAGCCGAGATCCAGCGCGGCCTGCTCCAGTTCAGAATTCATCGCCCCGCCGCCGACCAGCACGGCGCGCATGGTTTCCGGCGCGACTGCTTTCGCGGCCACCAGGTCGAACACTTGTGTGGGCACCAGTGATGCCAGGGTCGCCCCCGCCTCCGCACAGAGACGTGCAAACGCGGCGGCATCCCACTTTCCGTCCAGTCGCGTCACCGGACTCCCGCTCAGAAACGCACGCGCCAGCACGCCGAAGCCGCCGACGTGATGCGTCGGCAGCGCCAGCAGCCAGTGATCGTGTTTGCTGATGTCGAAGTGCGTGTTCACCGCCCTGGCGGAGACGAGCAGTGACTCCTTGCGCAGTCCCGCCCACTTGCGGATTCCTTCCGTGCCGCTCGTCTGAAAAAAACACCAGCCTCTCGCTTTCAATTCGTGCCGCGCAAAATCAGCCAGGGACACGCCTTCGTCTGTTGGCTCAGGCTCGACAACCAGCACGCTTTCACCGAGCCAGAACTCCTTCGTGGGCATCAAAGGCGTCGCCATGGCAGTGCCTCCAAAATCTCGCCGAATCCCAGGCCGCCGCCGCTGCGGTCCGCCTCCAAAAAACCGCCGTGTGACCGTGTTCGCTCGAAGAACTCGTCCTTCTCGAACAAATGCTCCGTACACAGGCCACAGAAATCCAGCGCATGGCCCTCCGACAGCGCCACCGCAGCTTCGTAGGCTGCGAACATCTGCCCCAGTGCGTGATCCATCGCCGAGGTCAGCACGAGCGGATGTTGCGGATGCCTTTCCGCCACCACACGCCAGTCCCGCCGCGCCGGTTTCACCACAACCGCGTCAAAGCCGCGCGTGCCGTCCTTCCAGCCTTTGTCGAGCGCCAGCTTCACGTCCCAGCGCTGTCGCACAGCCTCCCAGGCGTCCGCTTCATACGGGAATGGATCCTCCACGAAGTCGAGCGCGCGATAAACCCGCAGCGGCATGAACTCGACGAACTTCTCGAACGTCAGCCGGTCCAGCACGCCGTTGAAATCCACCCGCAGCCGCACGTTTTGCGCTTCAAACCGTTTCGCGCAGCCTTCCAGGAAGCGGATCGTCTCGCCGTAGTTCGCAAAGCCTTTTGCCTTGATCGCGGGCCAGCCTTCCTCCTGCACGCGCTGCATCTGCGGTTCGGTGTCCGTGGCAAAACTCCACGAGTAATGACTGCGTGGAATCTCCAGTCCATCGAACAAGCTCGTTCCCGCACGTCGTGCTGCGCCGTCGATTTCGGCGCAACGCAGCGCCATCGCCGTCACGGGCGTCGTGACGCCTTCGCTCAGCAGGCGAAGCTGCTCCTCCACCGCCGCGTCGCCGAATTCCGGCCACGGATGCACGCAGCCGTAGCCGTCGCCCACGCGGATCAGCGCTCCGGCGAACATCCGCCGCTGCGACGCCGCGTTCAGCGCCGCGCCGCTGCGCAGCAGGTATTCGTAAACGTGGATGGACCCTTCCATCACCGACACTCTCATCATCCCTCGCGAGGATCAACGCTTCCTTCTCCTTCTCCTTCTCCTTCTCCTTCTCCTTCTCCTTCTCCTTCTCGTCCTCGATCATCGAGGGTATTTAAGTGAACGAGGTTCGAGCCACTGATGAGCAGGCTTCACCCTGGCTCGTAAATTATAAGATGAGGTGATGCTGTAGCATCGAGGACGAGTAGGAGAACGAGGACGAGGGACGATCAAGCCGCTCACGGCATCACGTCCCGTGCTTTGACGATGGCCCAGCTCATCAGCGCCGCAAATGCCAGCAACTGCACGCCGCTCATCGCCAGCAGGCGGTTGTGACCGCGTCCCGGTGGCTCCACAATCACACGCCACACCACGAACAAACCGATGGGCAGCGTGGCGAGTGGTAGCGTGAAGGCGCGCTGCCAGCCATGCAGCACCCAGTAAAAGCCAGCGACGTGCGCCGCGACGATGAGCAAGACGATCTCCCCCCGTGCAAAACCCACGCCCAGTCGCACCGCCAGTGTCTTTTTGCCGCTTCGCCTGTCCTCATCGACATCACGCAGGTTGTTGATTGCGATCAAGACCGTGCTCAGGCAGCCGATTTGAAAGCCTGCCACCACCGCCGCCTCATACCACTCACCGCTTTGCACGAATGCCGTACCCGTGACCGCCACGAGTCCGAAAAAAAGAATCACAAACAGCTCGCCTAGTCC
>JAEUHJ010000022.1 GCA_016795375.1 Verrucomicrobiaceae bacterium | reverse complement strand
TCGAGCGTGATGGCAAAGAGATCGCCAAAGCCACCTCGCCTGCCAAAAATCCCTTCGGCCGCCCCATCTTCCAAGGTCTGCAATACAGCGACACGCCCGCGAATCCGCTCGTGCCCACCACTTTCACCGATCCATCACCGGAAGCAGGCAAGACACACAGCTACCGCGTCATCACCGTGAACACCGCGGGTCTGCGGTCGAAGTAAAGATCAAGTCCGTATCAGCGCATGCCGGCCAGCCACTGGCCTTTCTCCATCGCCACGCCGCTCAGCGTGGCGCTGCCGCCGGGTTTCACGGCATAGCCAGCCTTGCTCAAGGCGTCGATACTTGCCTTGGGCCACTCTTTCTGATGCTCGACAGCCTTTCCTCCCTCAGTGTGCAGCCTCGGTGACGCGAGGGATTCGCCAAACGGCCTGCTACGGATGATGTGCTGCGTGAGGAACTCGAGCATCGCATTTGGAATGCGGCGGCCACCGCGCCCACCGATGGCAACAACGGGTTGCGTGCCCTTGGTGATGAGCACAGGCACCATGTTGTGCAGCGGTCGTTTGCGCGGCCCCGGTGCGTTCGGATGATCCGGCCGCGGATCAAAGCGTGACATGCCATGGCCGAGCGTGAGCCCGAGGCCATCCACGGTAACATGCGCCCCAAAGCCATCGCCATGCGTCAGCGTGAGCGCGGCGATGTTTCCATGCTTGTCGCAGGCGCTGAAGCTCAGCGTGCCGCCTTGTGTGGTGGTG
Organism: Verrucomicrobiaceae bacterium; assembly: GCA_016795375.1. GTDB lineage: Bacteria > Verrucomicrobiota > Verrucomicrobiia > Verrucomicrobiales > Verrucomicrobiaceae > Prosthecobacter. Next base: position 21,472 of record JAEUHJ010000022.1, on the reverse strand, counting down.
TTGAAATCCGGTTCGAGGATCTTCCCAGTCTTCACCGCAGCAAGGATCTTCTCCGCGCATTCCGCCGCGTAATCCTCCGAAAGCAGCCTCTCATGCGGCACGGGGCCGAATTCGGGATCGCCGAGCAAAGCAAGCCGGTCACGCCACGCCAGGCGCATGGCCTCCACCCGCAAAACAAGCCGCTGGCGGCCATCGGCGATCGTGTCCCACTTCAGCGCCTTCAGGATGGCGAGCATCTGCAGCACCGTGATGCCGCCGCACAGCAACGGCGGCGTGTGAATCGTGTGCTCACCCCACGAAAGCTTCAGCGGTTCGACCAAACGGGCGTGATACGCCGCGAGATCGTCTTTGGTCACCAGACCGCCATTCTTCGCAAAGCCCTCCGCGATGCGTTGCGCGATGTCACCGCGATAAAAAGGCTCGATGGAGTTCGCCTTCGCTAGCGTGGCGAGCACCTCGGCGAGCTCTGGATTCTTGAAAAACGAGCCCGCCACGGGCGCGATGCCTCTTGGGAGATACAGACGGGCACTGCCAGCGTCCTTCTCAAACGATGTTTTGAGCCGCGTGATCGCCGCCGCCAGCGAGGCGGGCACAGGAAAGCCATCGCGTGCCAGTTGAATGGCCGGTCGAAGCACCTCGGCGAACGGCATCGTGCCAAATTCATCGAGCGCGAGCTTCAGCCCTGCGATCACGCCGGGCACCCCGGTGGCGAGCCAGCCGTGGTGGTTCTTGCGGTCAGGCACCTGGCCTTTGTCATCCGGCTTGAAGATGTCCTTGGTGAAGGCCGCCGGAGCCACCGTGTTCGCATCCAGCGCCGCGATGCGCCTGCCGCCATCCATTGCAAACATGCCGTGCGTGGCATAGCCACCGATGCCGGTCTGGTGCGGCTGCGTGATCGCGCCCGCGAGCGCCGTGGCGATGAGCGCATCCACCGCATTGCCTCCATCCGCCAGGATCTTCGCGCCGATGCCTTCCACCACCGGTTCACCAACGACGTAGCCCAACTCGCTCGGTGTTCGCAATTCCGCCCGCACCCACGACGATGCGGCCAGCATCCCGCCTGTTTGCATCAGGAATCGGCGGCGCGACAACGAAGGGAGATGATTCATGGCTTCACGGGTCCTTTTGCGGCTGAAGGCAGTTTCCATTTCGCGGCATACAGGTCGCTGGAGGCGGATGTGGTGACCTCGCGCGAGTCAAAGGTGGCCGGCGCAGCGCAGGCTCCGGCGATGATGAGTTCATCAGGAGCGCGGAAGGTCATCGGATAGGCGTTGTCGTTGAGCTTGCCACCGGCCTGCTGGACCCAGGTGAGGCTTCCTTGAGCGTCGAAGGCCGCGAGGAAGATGTCACCGCTGCCGCGAGTGGCGAGGGCGTGACCGGCAAGGGAGGTGTCTTGATTGAAATCACCGCACACAAAGGCGGTGCCGTGATCATCCGTGGCCACGCCGAGGCAGTAATCGGTGCCCGGGCCATGCAGATGCCGCGCCCACCGCACCTGGCCTGCGGCATCGAGATGCACGACGAGGCCGTCGTTGTCTTTTTCACCGCCGCTTTGGAATGTCTGGCCTGCGATGCTCACGCTGCCCTTAAACATGCCCACGCCCCAAACTTGCCCTTGGGAATCGCAGGCGATCTCATGATACAAGGCGCTCGGCGTTCCAGGAATCACGCTCGCCCACATGCCCTCGCCGTCGGGCGTGAGCTTCACCACGAGCGCCGCCGTGGTCTTTGATTCGATGTCCGCTTTGCCAAAGGCTCCGCTGCCGGTGGAGTTCCCGCCGATGTAGATGTGGTCCTGCGCATCTACCGCGATGCCGTGGCCGCTGCCAGAGACAGTGCCGGAGGTCGTGCGATGCCAGAGTTCGCGGCCTTCGGCGTCATACTTCGTGCAAAAGACCTGCCGCCCGATGGCACCGGTGACGACGACATGCCCTTTTGAATCAATCGCGATGCCGTGGCCGTAGTCGTAGCCTTCGCCGCCCTTCACACGCACCCAAAGCACCTTGCCGACAGGCGAGAACTTGGCGGTGAAAACATCGTAGCTGCCGGCATTTGGCAGCACCTCGCCTTTCACGATGGCGTCGGTGCTCTCGAAGTGCCCGGTGACATACGCATTGCCAGACGCATCGGTGATGACGCCATACGCACGGTCCGTTTTGCTGCCGCCGATGGCGCTGACCCACTGCGGCTTGCCTGCGGCGTTTAGCTTCACGAGGCACATGTCCATGCCACCGGCGGTTTTGTGCTGCTGATCGCCGAACGAGGCATCGCCTACGCATTCGGAAGCCAGGAGGACATTGCCCTTCGAATCGGTCGTGACCGCACGCGTCTTGTCATGGGAACTTCCACCGCCGCTGAAGACCCATTCGCAGGCTGGTGGCGTGGCGGCGTGGAGGGTGGAAACGAGGGCGAGAAGGGCGAGCGGCAGTTTCATGATCAGGCAGTCCACTGATACGGGGCGCGAAGTCACAAATCGTCATCCGTCCGGCAAGAATTCATGACTGCGGCTTGAAGCAGGCACGTTCAGCATGTCGTTTCGTCCATCCCACCATGAAGCACCTCCTCCTCGCGCTCTTTTGCGGCTCCGCCCTCGCCGCCGAGTCCACGCTCACGCCGCTCAAATACAACCATCCCGGCCTCGTCGTCGATCTCGGCGTCGGATTGTGGGCCTGGCCGCTGCCGATGGACTTCGATGGCGATGGTGACCTCGATCTCGTGGTGAACTGCCCGGACAAGCCCTACAACGGCATCTACTTCTTCGAAAACGCCAGCGGCGACACCGCGAAGACCAAGATGCCCATCTTCAAACCCGCCAAGCGCATCAGCAAAGGCGCTCAAAACGTGCAGGTGAGCTATCTCGACGGCAAACCGGTCGTGCTCACGCCGGGCAATGCGCATCCCGATTTCCTCAAGACCGGCATCGAGCAGCAGGCGAAGCTCGGCCCGCCTGCGAACGTCCACATGAATAAAGTCCGCGCCAACATGTGGCGCATGGTCGATTTCGAGGGAGATGGCAAAAACGATCTCATCGTCGGTGTCGGCGACTGGACGGAATACGGCTGGGACAACGCCTACACCGCCGACGGGCGCTGGATGAACGGCCCCATCCGCGGCTATGTGTATCTGCTGGCCAACACCGGCACGAACGAAGCGCCGAAGTATGACAAGGCGAAGAAGATCATGGCCACGGATCGGCCCGTTGAAACCTTCGGCTGGCCGTCACCGAACTTCGCGGACTTTGACGGCGATGGCGATCTTGACCTGCTCTGCGGTGAGTTCCTCGACGGCTTCACCTATTTCCAAAACACCGGCACCCGCACGAAGCCGAAGTATGCGCTCGGCGTGCGCTTGAAAGCCGATACGGGTCGCTATCTCACGATGGATCTCGAAATGATCACGCCCACCGCGATCGATTGGGACAAGGACGGCGATTTCGATCTGCTCTGCGGCGATGAAGACGGCCGCGTGGCCTTCATCGAGAACACGGGCAAGCTCGACAACAAAGCGCCCGTCTATGACGAGCCGCGCTATTTCCAGCAGGAGGCGGATCAGGTGAAGTTCGGCGCGCTCGTCACACCGGCCGGTTTCGACTGGGATGGCGATGGCGACACCGATCTCATCTGCGGCAATACCGCCGGTTACGTCGCCTTCATCGAAAACCTCAGTGGTAAAGGTGTGGAGCAGCCGAAGTGGGCCGCGCCGGTGAAACTCGAAGCTGCGGGCAAAGTCATCCGCCCGATGGCGGGGCCGAATGGCAGCATCCAAGGCCCCTGCGAGGCGAAATGGGGCTACACGACGCAAACCATCGCCGATTGGGATGGCGACGGCCTGCCTGACCTGCTGCTCAATTCCATTCTCGGCAAAGTCGTGTGGCACAAGAACATCGGCACACGTCAAAAACCCGCGCTCGCCGCCGCACAACCCATCGAAGTCGAATGGAACGGTCCGCAGCCGCATCTCGCCTACGGCTGGCTGCGTCCCGAGGGCAAGGCGCTCCTCACGCAATGGCGCACCACGCCTGTGGCAGTCGATTGGAACAAGGATGGCCTCACCGACCTCGTCATGCTCGATCAAGAAGGCTACCTCGCCTTCTTCGAGCGTGCGAAGCAGGGCGGCAAACTCGTGCTCAAACACCCGCAGCGTGTGATCTGCGCCGCCAAAGACGCGCAAGCGCCCGGTTTGATCGACAAGGCGCTCGAACATCTCAAGGTGAAAACCCCCGTCGCCATGACGCCCGGCGAACCGCTGCGCCTCAACAGTGGGATCGCGGGAAAAAGCGGACGCCGCAAAATCTGCATCATGGACTGGGATCAGGACGGCAAGCTCGACATCCTGCTCAATTCCGCCAACGCCAACTTCCTCCGTCAGGAGAGCGCCGCAGATGGCAAATGGTTCTTCGCCGACATGGGTCTGCTCTCCGACGCCAACATCGAAGGCCACGATGTCAGCCCGACGACCGTCGATTTTAATGATGACGGCCTCCCCGACTTCGTCGGCGGCGCCGAGGACGGCCATCTCTATTACATGCGCAATCCGAAGGCGAAGTAGTCCAGTTGCGCCGCAACTGGCGACATGGATTCTCAGTTGCAGCGCAACTGAGCTACTTTAAAGCGCTACATGCCCCTTCTCGAACTCCTCGCCCTCGCCGCCGTCGGATGCCTGGCTGGGGCGATCAATGCCGTGGCAGGTGGTGGTACGCTGGTGACATTCCCGGTGCTGCTGATGTGCGGCACGCCGCCCGTGCTGGCGAACGCCACGAGCACGGTCGGACTCGTGATCGGCACGGCGGGCAGCATCGTGAGCTTTCGCGGGCATTTGCAGGCCATCAGGCCGCTGCTGACCCGGTTCATTCCCATCTCCCTCGTCGGCGCGGGCCTTGGAAGCTGGCTGCTGACAAAGACAAGCGACGATCAGTTCTCGAAACTCGTGCCGTTCCTCGTTTTGTTCGCCACCGTGCTGTTTTTCATCCAGGGATTCCTGCGCAAACCGCACGCGGCCTCGACGCGGAAGACGTTGTGGTTTTCGCTGATGCTGCAACTGCCCGTGGCCATCTACGGCGCGTTTTTTGGCGCGGGCATCGGCATCCTGATGCTCGCCTCGTTCGGCTTCATGGGCATGACGGACATCCACGAGATGAATGCGCTCAAAAACCTGCTCGGCTCGCTCATCAACGTCGTCGCGGCCGTGTGGTTCGTCGCCGCCGGCATGGTGAGCTGGCCGCAGGCGTTCGCGCTGACCGCAGGGGCCTTGATCGGTTATTACTTCGGCGCGCATTACTCCCAGCGCATCCCGCCACAGCGCGTACGGCATCTCATCACCGCCATCGGCTTCGTCATTTCGGTGGCGATGTTCTGGCGGCAGTTTGGGTGACACCGGGGCCAGATCACGGTTTACTTCACGCCATGAAAACCTGCCTCCTCCCGCTGGCCGCCTTCCTGTTCTGCGGATGCTCGTTGATCACGGTTCCAGTGAAGACCGCCGGCAGCATTGTGACCACGACCGTCGAGACGACAGGAAAGGTGATCGCCGCTCCTTTCGAGGCGGCGGGCAGACACAATGCGTCGTCCGAGGATGACGAAAAGCCCGCCCCAAAATACCACGAAAACGCACCATCGGCACAAAGACGCTATTTTGAGGAGACACGTCCAGCACGGCCTGTTGATCGCTGATCGTGGTGGCACAAGGCGGGCCACGTCTTCAAATCCAGACCGTCAACGCCCGGCGTAGCTCGGCGCTGGGCGTGACGCGCAGGCTGCCATCGACCTCCAGGCGGGCCTTGTGGCCGTTTTGGGAGATTTCGAGGAAGACGGGCAGGTCGCCGGGGAATTGGGAGAGCACTTCGTGGATGCGTTCGAGATCAGTCTCGTCATGCTGGCGGGTGCTGAGGCGCAGGACGATGGGTTTGGGCGGCGGCGGAGGTTTGGGCGTGCCGGGGGCCGGATCACCGGCGTTGCGTGGCTTCGCGGCCTTGGGCTTGAGCGGCTTCGCATCGTTGCAGGTGCAGCGGTTGCCGTCGGTCTTCTGATCCTTGCTGACGCGGACGCGGAAGGCCATCACCGCGCCGTCGGCGAGCACGTCCTTGATCTTCTCGTAGTCGTCGCTCCAGCACATCATCTCCTGCACACCGGTGAAGTCTTCCACCTTGAAGGTGGCGAAGGGGCGGTTGTCCTTCTTCGAGTAGCGCACTTCGAGCTGGCTCAGGATGCCCGCGATGGTGTGCGTGCTGGCCTTTTCCTTTGTATCGATCTCCCCGATGGAGGCGATCTTGATGAGCTTCGGGCTGTCAAAGTGGCCGCGGTAGCTGTCGAGCGGATGGCCGCTGACGTAGAAGCCGAGGAGTTCTTTTTCAAACGCGAGCACCTCGTCCGTGCTCCACACCAGTGCGGTCTCCGCCGCCTCGTTCTTCTTCGATTTTTTTGGTTTTCCGAGGTCGAAGTCATCAAAAAGGCCGCCCTGGCCGGACTTTTTGTCCTTCTGCATCGACGCGGCGGAGGCGAGCACCTGGTCCAGCTTGGCGAACATCACGGCGCGCAGCTCGCCGGTGAAGTCGAACGCGCCGGCTTTCACGAGCGACTCCATGAGCCGCTTGTTCACCGCGCGGTTGTCGAGGCGTGCGGCGAAGTCCTCCAGGCTGGTGAAGGGGCCGTTGCTCTCGCGTTCGGCGATCGCCGCCTCCATCGCGCCTTCACCGACGTTTTTGATGGCGCTGAGGCCGTAGCGGATGGAGTTAGGAATGCTTGGATCCCGCGTGGAGGGGCCAGCATCTGGATCCGGCACAAATTCGGGGGCGAATTTGAGCGAGGACTTGTTGATGTCCGGCGGCAGCACCTTGATGCCCATGTCGAAGCATTCGCTGACGAAATTCGCGATCTTGTCAGGATTGCTGATTTCGTAGCTGAGCACCGCGGCCATGAACTCGACCGGGTAGTTCGCCTTCAAAAACGCCGTGCGGAACGTCACGATGCCGTAGGCGGCGGAGTGCGATTTGTTGAAGCCGTATTGCGCGAATTTTTCGAGCAGGTCGAAGATGGAGTGGGCCACCTTGTCCTTGATGTCGTTCGTCTTGAGGCAGCCTTCGACGAAAATGAGGCGCTGGCGGGCCATCTCGGCGGCGTCCTTCTTGCCCATCGCGCGGCGGAGCAGGTCCGCCTGTCCGAGTGAGAATCCGGCCAGCAAATTCGCCGCCTGCATGACCTGTTCCTGGTAAACGAGGATGCCATAGGTCTCCTTCGAGATTTTCTCCAGCAGCGGATGCGGGTAATCGACTTTCTGAACGCCTTTTTTACGCGCGATGTAGTCGGGGATGAACTGCATCGGCCCCGGACGATACAGGGCGAGGATGGCGATGATTTCCTCGATGGTGTCCGGGCCGAGCTGTTTGCAGGTGCTGACCATGCCGCCGGATTCCATCTGGAACACGGCGACCGTTTCGCCGCGCTTGATGAGTTCGAAGGTCTTGAGGTCGTCGAGCGGCGCATCGGCCACCTTGAATCCGGGGACGCGTTGGTTGATCCAGTACTCGGCCTCATGGATCACCGTCAGCGTTTTGAGGCCGAGGAAGTCCATCTTGAGCATGCCCAGCTCGGTGAGCGGCTTCATCGCGTATTGCGAGAGGACGGCCTCTTCCTTGTCGCGGGTGAGGGCGATGAAGTTGTCCAGCCTGCGGTCGCCGATGACGACGCCGGCGGCGTGGACGCCGACGCCACGCGTGAGGCCTTCGAGGAAGGTGGCGTGCCGCCAGAGCTCCTGCGCGTTGGTGTCGGCCTCGAGCCTGGCGGCGAGCTCGGGATTCTTCTGCACCGAGGTCTCCAGGTCGATGTTCAGCTCGTTGGGAATCATCTTCGACAGCGCGTCACTGTCGCCGTAGCTCCAGCCGAGCACGCGGCCGACATCGCGAATGACGGACTTCGCGCCCATCGTGCCGAAGGTGATGATGTGGCAGACGCTGAGGTCGCCGTATTTTCCCCGGACGTACTGGATCACCTCCGGGCGGCGTGTCTGGCAGAAGTCGATGTCGATATCCGGCGGTGAGACGCGCTCGGGATTGAGGAAGCGCTCGAACACGAGCTCGAAGCGCAGCGGGTCGATGTCCGTGATGCCGAGACAGAAGGCGACGAGAGAACCTGCGGCGGAACCACGGCCCGGGCCGACGGGGATGCCGTGCTCACGCGCCCAGTTGATGAAGTCCCAGACGATGAGGAAATAACTGGTGAAGTTTTTCTCCTTCAGCAGGGCCAGCTCCACCGCCATGCGTTGATGGAGGACGTCGTCATTGAGCGCGCGATCCCGTCCGTAGCGACGTTCGAGGCCCTCCATCGTGAGCTTGCGCAGGTATTCGTTGCGGTCGCCGCCGTCGGGCATGGGGTACAGCGGATAGCGGTCGATGGAGGTCGAATCGAGGTGGATTTTGACATCGCAGCGCTCGGCGATCTCGAGCGTGGCGTCGCATGCCTCGGGGATCTCGGAGAACAACGCGCGCATCTCTCCGGCGGTCTTGAAATAGACCTCCGGGGAGTAGGTCATGCGGTTCTGGTCGTAAATACTCGATCCGGTGCCGATGCAGATCATGATGTCGTGGGACTCGTGATCACTGCGATTGAGGAAATGCACGTCGTTGGTGGCGACGGTCTTCAGGCCGTGTTGTTTTCCCCACTCGATCATCTGCCGCGCGCTCTTGCGCTGGGCCTCCATGTTGTGGTCCTGGATTTCGAGGTAGAAATTCTCCGGGCCGAAGATGTCGCGGAACTCCAGCAGGCTCTGTTCGGCCTCGTCCTTGCGGTCGGAGAGCAGCAGTTCGTTGATCTCGCCATTGATGCAGCCGCTGAGGCAGATGAGGCCCTTCGAATGCTCACGCAGGGCGTCCTTGTCCACGCGTGGCTTGTACCACTGGCCGTCGAGGTGGCCCCTGGTGATGAGCTTGGAGAGATTTTCGAAGCCTTCGTTGCTCGCGGCCAGCAACGTGAGGTGCGAGGCGCGTTTGCGGCCCGCGACCTCGTTTTTGTCGAACATCGACCCGGGCGCGAGGTAGGCCTCGCAGCCGAGGATGGCCTTCGTCTTCGCCTTTTTCGCGGCCATGTAGAAGTCGATGGCGCCGTAGAGGTTGCCATGATCGGTGACGGCCACGGCGGGCATGTCCAGCTCCTTCACACGCTTCATCAGCGCGTCGATGCGCACCGCGCCGTCGAGCAGCGAGTAATCGGTGTGCAGATGGAGATGGACGAAGGAGTCGGACATGAGATGGCTGGCAGGATTAACCCTGGTTGGGCGCGCTGAACAAGGTCTAGTTGTTCACATCCTCCGCCCCTGGGCGGCGGTGCATGCGGTGGTAATGACGGTAGCGGGCGAGCAAACGCCAGCCGATGACCCCAAAAATGATGGCTGAGGCTGTGAGGATGCCAACCCAGACACGGCCAGCCTTTGAAACCACCGGTCGCGGCGGAGCTGTGACTTCCGGCTTTTTCTCAACCTGGAAAGCAAACGGACGGCTGATCTCACCAGGGAAAACCACCTGCGTACGAACGTCTGGGGCTCCTTTCCGGCCTTGGAGCAGAATCAGCGTGGTGTTGGCGTCCTTGGAAAAATCAATCTGGAAACTGCCGGATCCAGACGGCGCGGAACTGTGCGCCGTGGCCAGCAGGTGAACCTCCTGGGTGTCCGGTTTGAGCGGCGAGTTGTCCGCGCCGTCGATCGCCTGGATCTCACAGGCTGGCAGGGGGATTTTCCGGCCGTCAAAGACCAGCCCCAGCGCCCTGGATAGATATTCCCGCGCTTTTTCATGTGTCGCGGCAGTCTGCCCGGGCGTCTGCTCCCGATACCACGACCCCGGCACTGGGGGCAAGGTCGTGGGGTCAGCAGCCAGAAACGTGCGCGGGTCCACATTGATCCGCAGCGTGAAGCCCCCGTCCGAGTCAAAGCCCGCCTCGATGGTCATGTTGGGAACCACATGAGCTTCCGCGACGCAACCCAGCGCCAGCACGACCGGCGCGGCGGCTTTTAAGACAAGACTGCGGAAAACACGGGAAAGCATGATGGATAATGGAGATGCCCATGAATCATGGCAAACATATCGTCGCCCGCCCGAAACTCCGGGCGGCAGGGAAGGTTGATTTTTCGTCCACACCTCCCCGCCTGGAAAGAACCGGCAAAAATCCTTGTAGCTTGAACATGCCACGCTTGACTAATGGCGTGCAAATTGCTTCAAGAGCACGTTCAGCAACCCGCCCGCATGGGAGCCACCCTTAAATCAGTCGAGAAAGGTCAGGAAATCGTCCTTGAGGACTTCAACCTGATCGGCCGCAGCCCGGATGCCTCCATCCGGCTGCTCGACGGCGGTGTTTCGCGCCAGCATGCCACGATCCGGCGCGATGGCGCTCTGTTCTGGGTCTCCGATCTCGGCAGTGCGAACGGCAGTTTCGTCAACGACGTGGCCGTGACGACCGCGCGGGCGCTGCGGCACGGCGACCGTGTGCAGTTCGGCACCAGCATCTTCATTTTCGACAGCCAGGAGGAGGAGCGCCCGTCAAGCGAGTCCGCCAACGTCAGCACCCAGTCGCTCCACACCATCGCCCTGCCGGTGAAGACGGTGAAGGCCACGCTGCTGGTTGGTGATCTGCGCAACTTCACCTCCCTCTCCGCCCAGCTCAGCGCCGAGGAGGTCGCCGCCATGCTGCGCGAATGGTATGCGCAATGCGAGCAGGTGCTGAAAACGCGTGACGCCATCATCGACAAGTTCATCGGTGACGGCGTGTTCGCCTACTGGCCAGGCGACGACATGGAGACCCGGGTCAAGGCCACGGAAGCCGCCAGACTGCTCAGCGGCCCGGAAGCCGGCGACTCCCCCAAGCGCAAATGGCTGAAGGAGAACATGAACATCGAAGTTCACTGCCACATCGGCCTGAACATCGGCGACGTGGCCCTCGGCGCGATGGGACGCGGCGTGAACACCGCCGTGGGCGAGGCCGTGAACGTGACCTTCCGCATCGAGAGCCTCACCCGCAAGCTGCAGGTGCCCGTGCTCGCGGGGGCGCCGTTCCTGCATGGCTGGCCCGAAGGACTTCAAGTTTATCAAAACGCCGGCATCCACCCCGTGAAGGGACAACCCGAGCCAGTGGAGGTCTATTCGCTGATCGACGTCCCGACGATGTCACTCTGACCACCCTCGTTCTTCAGGAAGCGGCTCATGTCCTCCCGCGTCATGCGGTAGAGGAACCATTCGCCCATGCGTTTCGCGCCCATGCGCTGCTCATAGACACGCCGCGCGTTCACATTCCAGTCGAGCGCGGTCCATTCCACACGGCCGTAATTACGCTCATGCGCGAGTGAAACGGCCTTCCTGAGCAAGGTGCCGCCCACGCCGCGACTGCGCTGCTCCGGAAGCACGAAAACGTCCTCGATGTAGAGCGTCGGCAGCGCGAGGAAGCTCGAATACGTCTCCACCAGGATGAGATAGCCGCAAGGGGTCGTTTCACCGCCCACAAACGCCAGCCACACCTCGATGCGCGGCTTTGGACCCAGCGCATCCTCGACCAATCGTGCCTGCGCGGCTTCATCGGGCGGCGGAAGCTTCTCATAGTCTGCCAGACCCACGACGAGCCGGCAAAACGATGCCACGTGTTCGCGGGTCAGACGCCGCAGGCCGGTTTTCATGCCGTGAGCGCCGGATCGCCGAACAGCGTGAAATGACCGGCCTCGGTGATGCGCACCTTGAAGATCTCCCCGGTGTGGCGGGCAGGGTTGCCGTCGAAGACAACGATGCGATTGGAGCCGGTGCGCCCCGTTAGCCGCGCCTCATTCGTCTTGCTTGGCCCTTCGCAGAGGATTTCGACCTCCTGGCCGACGAGTTCGTCGTACATCGGCAGGGCGATGCTGTTCACCAGTGCGAGCAAATCCTGATTGCGCTGCTCTTTGACGCGTTCGGTCACCTGGATCGCTTCTTCCATCTCTGCGGCGGGCGTGCCGCGCCGTTTCGAGTAGCGAAAGATGAAGGCGTTGTCGAAGCGCAGCTTCTCAAACATCGCACGTGTCTCCAGATAGTGCTCCTCCGTCTCGCCGGGGAAGCCGACGATGACATCCGTGGTCACGGCGATGCCAGGACGCGCGGCACGGATGCGTTCGACGAGCTCGGTGAACTTCGCGGTCGAGTAAGGGCGGTGCATGCGCTTCAAAATGGCGTCGCTGCCGCTTTGCACCGGCAGATGCACATGCTCCGCGAGTTTCGGCAGGTAGGTGAAGGCCTCAATGAGGTCCTTTTTGTAGCCGATGGGATGCGGGCTGGTGAAACGAATGCGCTGGATGCCCGGAACCTCATGCACGGCTTCCAAAAGCTGCACGAACGGGCTTTTGCCATCCACAGCGGGAAATTCGTGCCTGCCATAAAGATTCACGATCTGGCCCAGCAGCGTGACTTCCTTCACACCACGATCGGCGAGGCGTCTCACCTCCTCCACGATGTCTGCGATGGGTCGTCCGCGCTCACCGCCGCGTGTGTAAGGCACGATGCAGAAGGTACACTTCATGTTGCAGCCCTGCATGATGCTCACAAAGGCGCTGCCCTGCTTTTCCTTCAGCGTGTGATCGCGGATGGTGTTCTGCGACGCGGCCTCCTCCTCGACATCGACGATGGAGAAACGCTCGTCGTCCATCTGCTTGGCTTCTTTGGCGCGGATGATCTCATCCACATACTCGACGACGCGGTGATACTTCTGCGTGCCGACGACGAGATCGACCTTCGCTTTGTCCACGAGTTCAGAACCACGGCTCTGCGCCATGCAGCCCATGAAACCGGTCACCAGCGGAATGCGGCGGCGACGCACCATGCCCATTTTCCCCAGCGCCTTCTGCTCCGCCTGGTCGCGCACGGAGCAGGTGTTGATCAAAACGACATCCGCGTCCGTGTCGGTGGACGTCATGGTATAGCCGCGCTCGGTGAACATCTGCGACACCTGCTCGGTGTCGCGTTCGTTCATCTGGCAGCCATAGGTCTTGATGTGAACGCGAGGCATGTTGGGGGCGCGGAGGATAACTTCCCGCAGGAGAAGGCGCAAGGAGCAGCGAGAGCCTGAAATGGAGGAATGGAAAAATGAGAATGTAAAATGGCAAAGTATCCTGACGCGCCTGCGGCTGCGGCCTGGCACTCACGACCATTTTACCATTTCAGTTCCTCCATTTTCAGTTTTTCATTCAACTTTTGATCTCAAAGATCGCCTCCACCTCCACGGCGGCCCCAGTGGGGAGCTGGGCGAAGCCCAGGGCGCTGCGGGCGTGGTAGCCGTCACCTTCCTTGCCGAAAATCTCGTGCAGCAGGTCGGAGCAGCCGTTGATGACGAGATGCTGCTCGGTGTAGTCGAGCGTCGAGTTCACGCAGCCGAGCACCTTGATGACCTTGAGGCCGTCCAGCGTGCCGTGCGTGTCCCAGACCGAGCGCAGCACCTTCTCCGCGCAGTTCTTCGCCGCCTTGTAGCCGTCCTCCGTCTTCACATCGGCCCCCAGTTTGCCCTTGAGGTCGCTGACATGGCCGGAGGTGATGAGCTGGCTGCCGCTGCGGATGCAGAGGTTCAAATAGCCGGGGGTCTGCTTCGTGAAGGTGATGCCGAGGGATTCTGCTTTTTGCTGGGGTGTCATGGTTGGAGTTCCAAGTTCAGGGTCAATGTTCCAAGTTGGAGGAGCCAGATAACGCCCCTGCCCGCCCATTTCAAATCTTGGTTTTCAAAGTCCCCACGCCTTCGCCTCGCGGCCGATCCGCCACATCAGCTTGTCCAGCGCGAGGGCGATGCCTGGCTTGCGGCCGTTCATCAATCCGGCCCAGCAGATGCCTTTGGCGGTGTGAACCATGATCGTGCTCGTTCCGGGCAACGAACCGCCGTGCCACCAGTTCGGTGCCTTGTTCACGCTCCAGCCACGCGCGTAATTCGCGCTCATGGCCTTGGTCATGGTGCGAATGGATTCCTCATTCAGCAGCTTTGGCAATTGTGATGCAAACCGCACCAGATCACCTGCGGTCGCGATCCATCCGCCGTGCGAGTCCATGCGCGTCACGTTCATGGTGTAAGCCGCGTCCGGCTTCTCGGTGAGATACATGGATTCGTGCGGCTGGCGCTGCTCCAGTGTGTTTCCGGCGATCTTCATGCTGGTGATGCCGCACTTCGACAGCATCTGCTGAGTGACCAACGTCTCGTAAGGCATCTGATGGATCTTTTCGAGCACGCGCCCCAGCACGCAGTAGCCGAAGTTCGAATACGCGTAGTGCCCGCCCGGCTTGTGTGTCTGCTTCTGGTTCGCCAGCGTCCATGCGATGAGTTCATCGTGCTTCATCGCCGGATTCTTGAACATCGGGTCGTCCTTGTCGTTCGCCCAGCCGCCGCTCAGATGCGTGAGCAGATGATCGATCGTGATGGCGCGGACGGACTCCGGCAGCTTCGCGCCATACGCGTCGCCGAGAATGCCGTCCGGCCCGAAAACCCTGCCGTCGAGCTGCAACTGGCCTTTCTCGACACTCATCATCACGGCGGTGGCCGTGATCGGCTTCGAAATGCTGGCGATGCGGAAACGATGTTCCGGCGTCACGGCCTCCCTGCCATCCGCATCGGCAAAGCCATGGCCCTGCTCGAACTCGACCACGCCATCACGCCCGTAGGCGATGGACAGGCCGCTGATGCCATGCTCGCGCAGAAAACCCTCCGCGATGCCGCGAATCAAATGCTCCTCGGATTTCCGTGGTGCGGCCGCGAAGGCCGGCAGCATGGCCAGCGAACTGACAAAGGCGCGTCGTTTCATGCGGACAGCATCACATCTTGACTCGCCACGCCCGTCAATGAAAACATCGCCGCATGATCCGCCCCATCGCCTTGCTCTGCCTGCTGGCCTGCTATGTTCGCGGCCAGGTTGTCGATACCAGCACGCTCACCGGCAAGGTCGTCTGCGGTTATCAGGGCTGGTTTCGTTGTGAAGGCGACGGCAGCAACAACGGCTGGCATCACTACGCGGCGGGTGGAAAATTCGAGCCCGGCCATTCGCACATCGAATTGTGGCCGGATGTGGGCGAACTGCCGCCGCAGGACCGCGTGGCGACGCCGTTCAAATTTGCGGACGGCCGCACGGCGGAGGTGTTCAGCTCCGTGCGCGAGTCCACCGCGCGGCTGCATTTCAAATGGATGCGCGAGCACGGCATCGACGGTGCCTTCCTGCAGCGTTTCGCCACCACCACACGCGACAAACGCTTTCGCGAGCCGATGGACCAGGTGCTGGCGAACTGCCAGACGGCGGCGAAGGCGAACGGACGCGGCTGGACGCTGATGTATGACCTCAGCGGCATCAAAGAAGACGGCATCAACATCGTGATCGGCGACTGGAAGCGCCTGATCACGGAAAAACGCATCGACATCCAAGACGCCGCCTACTTCAAACATCACGGCAGACCGCTCGTCGCACTGTGGGGCCTCGGTTTCAACGATCGTGCGCCGATGCTCGACGAATGGTCGCGCCTGATCCAGTTTTTACGCGATGACGGCTGCGCGGTCATGCTGGGCGTGCCGTATTACTGGCGCACGCTCGATCACGACTGCATCAAAGATCCGAAGCTGCACGAACTCATCGCGAAGGCCGACATTGTCAGCCCATGGGCCGTGGGGCGGCTCGGCACGCCGCAGGACGCGGCCAATCGTGTGGAGAAAATCTTGAAGCCGGACGTCGCATGGTGCGCGGAGCACAAGATCGACTACCTGCCCGTGATCTTCCCCGGCTTCAGTTGGCAGAACCTCTCCAAGTCACGCGGCCAGGAGGCGAAGTTCAACGCGATCCCACGACTTGGCGGCCGGTTCCTCTGGTCGCTGGCGCTCGCGGCGGAACAATCTGGCGCGCAGATGCTCTATGTGGCGATGTTTGACGAACTGGACGAAGGCACCGCCATCTTCAAAACCGAAAACCATCCGCCCGTCGGTGCGAGCCCGTTCCTCGCCGAACCTGGGCTGCCAAACGATCATTACCTCTGGCTCACGGGAATGCTGGGCAGGCTGCTGCGAGGGGAAACAGGCGACGAGATGCCGAAGCGCTGACGGATGGCCTGTCACGGCTTCACCGCCCGCTGCAATCTCCAGCCGCCTTGCTTCGCTGGTCCGGCGTACGCTCCGCGAAAGCGGCGATCACCTTTCGCCGTGCCGTCAAAGTCCACATCGAAGGCAGTGTCGTCTTTGAAGGTGGAAAGATCGAGCGGGGGGCCTTCACAGCGGCCTTTTCCGGGCCGCAGATCCATCTCGCCTGGAATCAGGCGTGGCTGGTTCAAGTGATCGACCGCCGCATCGACCGTACCCGTGATGTTCCCTGCCGCCTTCGTGATGCCTGGGTGCAGGGACAGCGGCTCGCCGGCGAAGATCACGTTTCCCATCACCGCTCCTCCTTGTTGTGCGGCGCTGGCGATGCGAATGCCGCGCACGGTGGCGCAGATGGTGTTGTTGTAGATGTGCGCGAGCTTCACCGGCAGGTTGTGATCCCGCACCATGATGGCGGCTGGGGCGTCCGCGAACACATTGTCATGGATGCTGACGCGGCCGGAGGCTTGCAGCAGCGATTCACGCGGATTGTGCCAGAAGAAGTTGCCGTGGATCTCATAGATGTCGTCCGCGCCGGGGCCGCTGTCCGGAAAACCGCCGACAAGCACGCTCGGGCGGTCGCCATCGGGGCTCGGCGCGTCGTTTTTGATGAAGACATTGTGCCGGATGATCGTGCGGCTGGCGGTGACCGGCATGTCCGGCAGTTCCGGGCGTGGCTTTTGGTATTTGATCTCCATGCAGTAGCCGACGGGGTTCTCGACGAGGTTGTGCTCGATCACGCCGCGAATGAAGGGATCGGCTCCGTTGGAGTTGCCGAGGTAGAGTCCGGTGCCGCAGTCGCGGATGATGTTGCGCCGGATCGTCCAGTCCCACGTCGGTGTCTTCGTGGAGATGCCCACGGCCTGCTGCGAGGTGTTCCAGCCGCTGATGACGCAGTCCTCGATCAAGATGTGATGCACACTGTTTTTCAGCCCGCCCTGTGCGCTGATGCCAAACAGCCCCGGAATGCCATTCGGACCGCCGCCGAGAATGGAAAGCCGCTTCAACGCCACAAAGCGGCACTGACGCAGCTCCACACAGTTCGCCACCTGCGTCTGGCGGATCTCCGCCACGCCTTCCGTGGGGCCTTGAATCGTGATCCACGCCTCCGCTGTGCCATGGCAGTCGCTCACCGGCAATCCTCGCTCATACACACCTGCGGCGAGCTGCAAGGTGTCGCCTGCCTTCAAGGTGCCGAGCAACTGGCGGTAGTTCGCAGGCGTGGCCTGTTTCACCTCACCAGCGTGAAGTGTGACGGCGAAAATCAAGGTGGTGAGGCAAATGAAGCGCATGGAGATGCTGCCAAACGTCTGCGAGCCTCTATTTTTTCGGCGCTGGCATCGATAAGGCGAGGACGGATGTGTCAGCCCCCTTGCCGGAGTAGAAGGAAAGGTAATGCGTGCCGCCGATGGCCGTGGCGTTCACATTGCCAGCGTCAAAGGTGACATCGCTGCCCGTCGCAACGACTTCGGAGGCGGGCCAGCGACTTGACTGATCGAAGATGCTCCTGGGATCGACCACGCGCCGACGCAAGAGGCCTTTGCCACGATGGTAGTAGTAATTGTTCAGCAGTCCGGTTTTGCTGTCGAGCACGAGGCTCGGCGTGGAGCATAAAACGTCGCTGATATTCGTCTGCGTGCGCTTCCACGTCTTGCCGTAATCAGTCGAGACGAGCTGCCATTGCGCCGGGCCTGTCTCCGTGCGGGCGATGGCGAGGATTCTGCCATCGCCAAGCCAAACAGCGGCAGGCTCGGTGGGCCATTGCGCCTTCGGCAGCCCGGACTCGATGACGGTTTGCGTCCACGTCGCGCCGTTATCTTTGCTGGTGACAGTGCCCCACGAGTTCGTCGGCTTGTCACCGTAATCCCCGGCGAACCACAACGACATCAACCCGGCCGTCGGCACCGCGAAGACATCCGTGATCTGCATCGGCCGCACCGCGAGCCGCGGCGTGGCGATGAGCGTG
Source organism: Verrucomicrobiaceae bacterium (assembly GCA_016795375.1). GTDB lineage: Bacteria > Verrucomicrobiota > Verrucomicrobiia > Verrucomicrobiales > Verrucomicrobiaceae > Prosthecobacter. Next base: position 3,424 of record JAEUHJ010000022.1, on the reverse strand, counting down.
AAACGCACGCCATCCGTCGTGCGGTAGAGGTTTTGCTGCCAGTCCTTCCCGACACGGCGCACCCAGAGCAGCATCGCGCCGTCGGCGTCCAATCCTTTGCCCACAGGTACCTCACCGTAGCCAGGCGTGTCGGCCACCACCGTCTCCGACGTCCACGTCCTGCCGCCATCGTTCGAGGTGCGTGCATATGCGGCGCGCACATCTTCGCCGATGTTGTGCCCCGTGCCACGGCTGTAAACGCAGACCAGCCTGTCACCGATGGCCTGCAGCATCGGCCACGAGTTGTAGCCGCCCGCGTCCTGCACGACCCTCGTCTTCGCGGGAATCTCCATGGAGGCCACTGGCTCCGCTCCAGCAACGGTGAAGGTGCAGATGGGCAGAACGAGCAAAGGGCCAAAGATGGATTTCATGGGCAGCGTCATTGGCAGCGAAGACGAGAATGATGAAAAGTGGCCGCATGGTGTCACCGCAACTTCTCTGCGAGCCAGCCGGCAAACAAATGCGCGTCCCAGATCATCGTCGGCCAGCCGTGTTTTTCGCCGGGACGCACGGTGAGGAGCACCTCGCGGCCCAGTCCGGCGGCTTTTTGCTGAAAGCGCGTGGACTGCTCCAGCGGCACCAGCGTGTCCGCCCCGCCGTGCGTGATGAAAACCGGCGGCAGCGCCTTCGTGATGTGAAAGATGGGCGAGATGTCACGCGCGATGACCTTCCACTCGTTCAGGTCCGCCGCCTTCGGGCCAAACGAGTTGCGGAAACTCTTCGGCGGGCCGCCGTCGCCGAGATTTTGCGTGGAGGGCCCGAGATTCAGCAGATCCGTCACCGGATAAAACACCGCCGCCGCCTGCACCGCGCTGCTTTCACGGTCCACGGCATCGGCGGCGTTCGGATCGCCCGGCCCTCCGCAGGTGGCCAGCATCAGGCCCAGATGGCCGCCGGAGCTTCCACCCACCACGCCGATGCGATTTGGGTCAATGCCGTACTCCTTCGCGTGATGTCGCACAAACCGCGCCGCTCGCCCCACATCCTCCACAATCTCCTGAACCGTGGCCTCCGGCTGGGAAAGATGCGAAACGGCGAACAAGGTCAGCCCCTGGCGCAAAAAGGAAGACGCGACCCACGGCTGGAACTTCTTCTGATCCGACTTCCACCTCCCGCTGACCATCACCAGCACGCCCGCGCCATTTGGCTGATCCGGCCGCACGACGTCGAGTGTCAGGTCATGACCGTGACGCTGCGTGTAAACAATGCCCGGCGTGGTGGTGTACGGTGGATGAAAATACCACCAGCCCGCTCCGCACAGCAACGCCGCCAGCACGATGAACGCGAGCAGAAGACGAAGTGACCAGCGGAGGAGGCGTGAGAGGTTCATGGTGGATAAACTGGCCTCACCACAGCTATGAAATCACCGTCAGACCCGCTGCTGCGGCCATGAGCGCCTGCCGGTGATCAAAGGTGCAAAACTCTGTGGCACCCGGCACCAACGCCAATGCCACATGCGGCGTATCCAGAGAGCGGCACAACGTGCTCACGCCATGCGCGGTGGAGAGCGACTCTGCGGTGGCGAAGACATCCGCCCATACAACGGCCACCCGCGCATGCACTCCGCCGGTCACATCCGTTTCCATCTGTGCGAACAGGGCTTCACACTCAGTCTGGGTGATCTCGCCACGCCCCGCTTTCTGCCGCAGGGCGGAGCGCATCTCCAGTTCATGCAGCGGTGTGAGAGGCGGGACATTGGCACAGCCGTTCACATGCGCCACTGCCTCCGCCGCGCGGAATTCCGGCAGGTAAAGTTTGAGCAGCACGCCAGTGTCGAAGTGGCGCATTAGAACCGCTCCGCCCTCATTTCATCCAGGATCGCTTGGGAGTCCGGCACCACGCGGCTGCCGAACAGCGCCTTCTGGCGTGCCAGGAACTCAGGCATGGCCGCCCGGATCTGTGGCACGGTACCTGCCTGCGCCGGAATCCTCCGGCTCTTGAGAAACAAAAGGAAATCATAGGCCTCCTGCACCAGAGATTCGGGTGCGAGCTTGATTTCGGTCATCATGGCATCCCGGGCGCTCATGTCTGGAGAGTAGGTTATCATGACTGGAATGGCAAGATTTCAGCATGCAAAGGACAGGCTCATTTCAGAAAAGAATCGCGGCTCGCTTCGCCCGCCGGTTTTCAAGGGTCAAGATTCAAGAGTCAAAAGGCAACCGGCAAGCACAGCAGAGGTCACGCTAGGGGCTGCACTCACCGCACCACCATCACGACCCGGAAGCCGCCGTCGTTGTGGCGAGCGCCGGGCGCGTAGCGAAAGCGGTCGGAGGCGAGCAGACCGCCGCGGGCGCTGTAGTAGAACGACGCGCCGCGCAGCACGCGGTCTTTTTGCGCGGCGTTCCACCAGTCATCCACCCACTCCCACACGTTCCCGCCCATGTCATAGAGGCCGAGCTTGTTGGGCTTATAGCTCATCACCGGCGCGGTGGTCGCGAAGCCGTCGCTGTATTTCTCGATCCACGGCTGCGTGGGGAATTTCTCATGCCAGCTCTCGTCGGCGTAGTTCCCGGCCAGATCTTTCGTCTTCGGCGGATACTCCCCGCCCCACGGGAACTCGGTTGTCTCTTTCTGATTCAGCAGCTCCGGCGTGGTGCCTTTCGGGCGTTTCTCTTTGCGCCCGAGGCCCACGGCGATGCTCCACTCCTCATCCGTGGGCAGGCGGTAGGTTCTCCCTTCCTTCTTGCTCAGCCACTCGCAGAACTTCTGCGCGTCCTCCCAGTTCACGCCTACCACCGGATGGTCGTCTTTGTCGCCGCACGGGATGCCGTCTTTGTTCTGGCTTTTCCAGGCACCATCCACGCCGGGCACATCTGCGGCATACGCCGCGTAGTCCTGCCGCCGTGTCTCGTGGATGCAGAACATCACCTCAGTGCCTTTCACGGGCAGGAATTTCATGCCGAGGGTGTTGGTGAAGCCGTCTTTGAGGGCGAGCACGGCGGCGGGGTTTAAGGTGGTCCGCACAGTCCCCTGTGCGGGGTTTGGAGGTGTTGTCGCTGCCACTGCGCCGCTCGTTCCGCTCAGAGGACTGAGCGGACCACTTTCACTGAGCACCTCGCGATACCCGCGCACCGTCTTCGCATCGGCCAAGCGGTCGGCTTTGGTGAAGTCCGTCTCCATCGCCGCGAGGCGTTTGTCCAGCGGGTCGGTGAGGGCTTTCAAATTGGCAGCGCGGGTGGTGGCGAGCTTGGCAAGCTGCTCGCGGTAGATGGCACGCAGGGCTTTGAGGCTGGCGGGGGTCTTGTCGTCGTCGGTCTCGGGCACGGGATTCGTAGAACGAGTTTTCAACTCGTTCCCTGCCGTTGCGCCTCCGGCGCTGAACGAGTTGAAAACTCGTTCTACGGTCTGCTTCTCCGCCTCCAGCGCCAGGATCGCATCCAGATGC
>JAEUHJ010000019.1 GCA_016795375.1 Verrucomicrobiaceae bacterium | reverse complement strand
AGTGGGCGCGTGGCGTTTTTTCAACTCCAGGCCGATCTCGACGAACACCTCGGCGGGAATCGCGGAGACGTGCAGATCGCCGATCTTCATGACTTGCAGCGGCGCGGAGACTTTTGCGGGGAAATCAGCCAGCAGCACGGTTTCACGCGCATAGACCTGCTCTTGTGTCTCCATGCGCGGGAAGGCTTTCGACTGCTTCATGACCTCGCGGGCCTTTGCGACCTCGTCCTTCGTCGGGATGCGCAATCCGAGACCGATCTTCCTCTGCACGAGCTGAATCTCACGCTGGAAAAGCTCCGTGTTCTGTGGCGCATCATTCATGGCAGACAGTTCATCTCGCAGCAGCAGCTTTTCTTCGCCATCTCTAAAATCGACGAAATCGGCCGCATGACGGGCGGCTGGCTGAAATCTCTCAGCGGTAAACCTCCCGTCGGTGACGCACGCGCTCCACGGCCACGATGAGCACGGCGTCATCCACCGTGTAGATCACCCGGTAGTCTCCCACGCGGATGCGGTAGGCGTCATCACTGCCTTGCAGCTTCCGGCAGCCGTCAGGCCGGGGATTGTGCGCCAGCGGTTCTACCGCACGCAGCACACGGTTCTGGAGCTTCGTATCCAGCTTGCGCAGGTCTTTCTCCGCAGAGCGGCGGAAGCTGACGGTATAGTCAGGCATGACGGGCTTTGAGGCGGCGTTTTACTTCCGCCAGCGGGATCAGCGGCTCGTCTTTGCGGCGGGCGATCACCGCCAGATCGTGCAGGTCTTCCAGCAGCTCCTCATACTCGGCCAGCGGCAGGATCACGGCGGAGGGCACCCCGTTTTTCACGATGTATTCGGCTTTGGGATGGAGTGTTTTTGTCATGGGATGAGCTTAGTGGTGTTTCATCGCGCTAGCCACGGTGATTTCATGCCCTAGATGGATGTTCCCATCCACCCCGTCACCACCGTGGCCGCCGCGTCTTGGCCCTGGTGGCTGCCAGCATTGTCCTCTGGCAGTTCCATTTTCTCCAGGGAGGAGGCGTCCGGGTTAGGTTGCCTTCGTTCCTCAGGCTCCGCAGTCAGGCTTCGCTTCGAGATCGCCGCTATCGCGGCATGGCGGTCGTTCTTGGCTCTGCTCTGAAAGGGATTCCACCCCGCCAGAGTCCGCGCCGATCTTGGGCACTGGCCGCTCATGCGGCCCGCTGGCTGACGTGCCTTGCCGCCAGACACCACCAACACCACACGGAAGCCGCTGTTGTTGTGGCGAACGCCGGGCTGAAAGTGAGTCCGATTCGACGACAGCAGAGTGCCGCGGTCGCCGTAGTGCCACGAACCACCCCGGAGCACGCGGTCTGTTTTTGCATTGTCATACCAGTCCTCGCACCACTCCCACACGTTGCCGCCCAGGTCGTAGAGGCCGAGTTTGTTCGGCTTGTAGCTCATCACCGGTGCCGTGGTGGGATAGCCGTCGTCGTAGCGCTCCATGTAGGTCTCACCGTCACGCGGGGCTTTGGCTTTGCGACTCTCGTCGCTGTAGTTGCCTACTGGTTCCTTGCCCTTGGGCGGGAAGTCATCACCCCAGGGGAACTCTTTCTGGTCTTTGAAGACCTGCGCGGGCGTGGTGTCCTTTTTCCATTTCTCCGTGCGCCCGATGCCCACGGCGATGCTCCATTCCTGATCGGTGGGCAGGCGGTAGGTCTTGCCTTCCTTCTTGCTGAGCCACGCGCAGAACTTCTGCGCGTCTTCCCAACTCACATAGACGACGGGGTGCTCTTCTTTGCGCTCCGTCAGCGCGTAGCCGTCGTAGCTCTGGTTCTTCCACGCGCCGTCGATGCCGGGGGACTCGGCGGCATAGGCCGCGTAGTCGCTGTAGCGTGTCTCGTAGATGCAGAAGAGCACGTCCGTGCCTTTCACAGGGAGGAATTTCATGCCGAGGGTGTTCGTGATGCCGTCCTTGAGGGCGAGGGTGGCGGCGGGGTTTATTGTAGTCCGCTCAGTCCCTTGAGCGGGGGTTGGGGGCGTGGTCGCTGCCACAGGGACGCTCGTTCCGCTCAGAGGACTGAGCGGGCCACTTTGCTCCGCCAGTGCCTCCCGATACCCTCTCACCACCTTCGCATCGGCCAGCCGGTCTTTTTTTGTGAAGTCCGTCTCCATCGCCGCGAGGCGTTTGTCCAGCGGATCGGTGAGGGCTTTGAGGTTCGTGGCGCGGGTGGTGGTGAGCTTCGCGAACTGCTCCCGGTAGATGCCGCGCAGGGCTTTGAGGCTGGCGGGCGTCTTCTCGTCGTCGGTCTCGGGCACGGGATTCGTAGAACGAGTTTTCAACTCGTTCCCTGCCGTTGCGCCTCCGGCGCTGAACGAGTTGAAAACTCGTTCTACGGTCTGCTTCTCCGCCTCCAGCGCCAGGATCGCATCCAGATGC
>JAEUHJ010000010.1 GCA_016795375.1 Verrucomicrobiaceae bacterium | reverse complement strand
TTGGAATTCAGGGCGCTGAAAGACACCAGGGTACAAAGCACGAAGATGAGAGCGCCAGGCACCCGCAGCCTTACGGCACGCAGTTCCGGATCAGGGGCGAAAAAGAACCTGAGGTAGGCCCCGATCAGGAACACGTCCTTGAGGAAATAGACCAGCTCCTCTCCCTGAGGTAACACCCATTTGCGGATGGCCCCTTCCAGCAACACCGCCACGAAGGCCACCTTCACCGCCCCACGCCAGTGTGAATAGCTCCACGCAATGATCACCAAGGTGCCGAAGGCACCGAGACCGAGCAGGGTCGTCAGCGGCAGCCGGGCGGCGAGAAAAATCCAATCCATGTGTGTTTGATGATTCATCTGGAGAGCCAGGCGCGAAACAAGGCCAGCGACTCCGTGGGACAGTAGTTCAACTCCGGCACCCGCGGTTCTTTCAGCAAACGAGCTGGATTGCCGGCCACAATGCCAAGTGACGGAACGTCCTTGGTCACCACAGCTCCCGCGCCGACCACCGCACCACGTCCCAAGGTCACACCCGGCAAAATCAGGGCATTGGTGGCGATCCAGACATGATCTTCGATGACCACCGGCTTCGCCACCATGCGCCAAAGAGGATCACGCACATCATGACTGGCGGTCAGGATTTTCACCCCGTCATTGATGCACACGCAGCGCCCGATGCTCAATTTCTCATGGACGGACAGTTCAACCCGACCAATGAAGCTATGCTCACCTACGCTGAGGTGCTCCAACCGGCCTGAAATCAACCGAGCATCGGAGAAAAAGACCATGGGGTGAATTTGCGCTCCAAGCCTGCGCAATCTGGCGTGGTACCATCCTTGCTTGAGCAGGTTCGGCAGTTGTTGCAGCCGCTTGGCCCCAGCCTTCCACCACGCAAGACTGCCAACCGGCTGCCGGTCGCGCGATTTCCAGAGATGCATGAATAGCTGGATCATGTTCGGCACCTTTGAACCGCACCTTTAACCGCTTTTCAACTGGTCAGCGTAACTCATCGCAGTGCGCGCCAGACTGTGCTCATCGTACCACTGGCGCAAAGCGTGACCGATGGTTTCCAACCATTCTTGACCCCAAGCCGCGTCCAACAAGGATTCGTGGAGGACATGGCGGCCATGCTCCAGGCCATCAGGCAATACAGGAGAAGCCCCCTGCGTGATCAAGAGCAGGCCATGCGCGGCAAACGCCGCGACCAGCGTGGACTTGCCGAAATGCAAGGGACTGTAGGCCGTGTAAGCCATCCTGCAGGACGTCAACAAGCGGGCCATGTTCGCAGCCTCCAAGAATCCGTGACGTACGATGTCCACGCCGGGCGTTTCAACATCTGCTGGTCCCTGGCCGCCGATCAGATGCAGTCGCTGAAGGCCGAAACGCCGACAGCAAGCCAGCGCCTTGCGTGTCAACTCTTCCAAAGATTCACCACTGTGAATGCCCCAGCCAAACATCGCCATCGCTGGTTCGCGTTCCGCCCAGGACGGCAGGACTTTCGGCTCGCCCAAAGTAGAAAACACTGGCATCGTCGTTACTTTCGATCCTGCGGCCTTTTCCAGCCATTCGGCGTAAGCCTGGCGATTCGTGCGCAACGCATCAGAAGCACGCGCCACGGTGCGCAGCACCTGCTTTTGCAGCGGTTGCAACCAGAACGCGGAACTGGCGACCGGCCCTGACGCATACAGCTCATGGAACATGGTGAGCAGGCGCGGACGATCAGGCAACTGCGCCAACTGACGCCAAGCGCGGGCCAGCCAGAACGGCACGCCGCGCTTCTGATAGCCATAGGGCGACAGGTGCAGCACCACGGCATCGAAGTCATTCCTTCGTGTCTCCATAAAGGCGACCAAGGCCTCCGTGGTCCGTTCCGGCAGGCGATGCACAGGAAACTCCGTCTGTCCCTCCGGCGGCGTCCAACTCGTACCGGCGGCCAGGAAGGTGCTGTGGATGTCGTGAGCCTCCCGCAGTTCCCGAGCGAGGAGCCAGCCATAGTCTCCGATGCCACACACCGCCGGAGGTACCCTGGGGAGGATTTGCAGGATCTTCATGCCGCCAGCAGTTCCCGGAATAATTCACCAGCCCGCGCCCGATAGCGTTCCGGGGTGAAGCGGGAGGCAAACGCTGCCGCAACTTCTCCGTCGTGACGCAACAGGTCACGATTGCCGTGGTATGCCAGCAATCTTTCGCGTATCACCTCCGCATCATGCGGCGGCACGCGCCACGAATCATGCGGGACCGGAGCACCCGCGTTGCGGCTGGCGATGACAGGCAACCCGGCGGCCATCGCCTCCAAGGTCACAAAGCCAAACGAATCTCCCAATGTGGGCATCACCAGCACGTCGTGTTGGACAAACAGCTCTCGCAACTTCGGTTTCGGCAAGTACGGCAGAAGTTCATGCTGACGAAAACGCGGCAAAATCTGCGACATCTCAGGCGCGGCAGCTCCCGCAAGCGTCAGTTTGACCGCAGAAGTCAGCGGCTCCACGGCCTGCAAAAGATACGGCACACCTTTGCGCAGACTCACCGCGCCCGCGTAGAGTGCCCGCAGCGGCTCACCAGGACGTGAAAACTGCCGCCACGCCGCCGCCTCACTCCAAAAATCCACATTTGTCCACAGCGGGATCACCTCCGAGCGTTTCACGCCCGGATTCAGCCTCACCAGACTATCCCTCTGATGCTGCGAGCAGCAGAGCACGAGTTCCGCGGCGGCCAGCTCGCGTTGTTTGCGTTCCTGCATCACCTCACTATTCGCACTGACGGCGGTGGGGATGCCAAACGCCTCCCCAGCCCGCTTCGCCTCCGCATCCAGCACCGCAGAGGGGATGCCCGGGCAGTCCAGCACACGCCGCATGCCCTTTTCCTCCGCCACTTGCAGGCTGTGCAGCGCACAACTCTCCGCGCCGATGAAAATCCGCGCCTCACGAGTCCGCAGCCATCTCGCGGCGGAGAGATCAAACCACGAGTTACTACGCCAATGGTCGCTGTGGCGGCTGGGCCGCATCTTTTTGGCGATCCGGTTCGCCAACAGCGGCCAGGGAAACTCCGTCATTTTTTCCACCTGGATGCCCTCCACACCCAGCGGCCTCGCCGTGCCTGTGGGTGCCCAGCGTCCGAGTCTGCGCCCCCATTTCCCCTCTCCATCCACCAGCGAACAGTAAAGTCCGTCCAGCTCCCCCATCTCCTGCGCGGCCAGTGCCAGTTGGAAAATCTGGTGAACCCCCGCGTATGCCAGCGCCACGGCGTTCATGCCTTCTTCGTCACATCCACATACACGCTGTCCGCCAGCCACGGCAGGCCGGGGATGATGCCTTCTAGCTTGCGCAGCGCCTCTGACACCATCAGGAGCGATTTCCATTTCACAGGCATGATGTCCGCATCACTCGGCTGCAGACCGATGCCGAAGAAGCAGTCGATCTCAAAGCTGGTCGGGCCGATTTTCCCAAATGCCGCGCGGAGCTGTCGCAGTGTCCAGTAGCGCACATTGAAGCCGCTGCCATCGTTGAAGCCGCGCCGCGCCCACTGATAAAAGCAGCGCGGCCCCATCACGTTCGGCATCTGGACAAACAATCGCGCGTCCGGCTTCATCACCCGGCCCGAGGACTTGATTGCCTTGGCCGCATCCTCGCGACTGAAATGCTGAAGCACACTGTAGCTGAATATCACATCCGCCACGTCGGCACGAAGAGGCAGATGACGGGCGTCGCCACAAATAAAAGCAGCATCCACCCCCAATTGCGCCGCCACACGCTGCGCAGCCAGTAGAGCACCGATTTGTGGATCAATGCCCACGACGGAAAATCCCTCCCTGGCAGCAGCGACACACCAACGGCCCCAGTTACAGCCCAGATCCACGAGAACTCTTCCCCTCCCATCTTTCAATCGGAAGTGGGGAATAGGATAATGAGGCAGCCGGCCCACGAGACCCCGATATAAGTTCCCGCAGGTGGCCGCTATGATTTGTTCCACGACCGGATCGACCTGATGTCCTCCACTCCGCAAACCAGCCTCCACGCACTTTTTTTGATCTTCGGTGATGCCCAGGCTTTCGACACACCAAGGATCACTCTCCGTGCCTGATCCCGTGAATTCACGCGTTCGCGCCATCGGATCCATTGTGTCGGACTCGCCGGGATGAAACAGCACCGGCACCCCCTGCACTTCGGGATAGCGCCGGCCTTCTTCACTGACCCATTCATTGCCCTCCCGATGCAGTGGTGAACCACTCACCGGGCAGCCAAGAATGTCACCCACTGAAAGCTTAGTCACCATTCGCCATAGTGGTTTGTTTCAAGGCCTGTTGCATGCCGGCAAGGTTCTGTTCGAATCCCCACCGGGTGATCATCCGCAAACTTTCCGCACCTCCCGCGGCTCTACGCCCTGGATCTCGCAGCCATAATTCCAGACGATCCGTCAAAGCCCCGACATCTCCAGCCGGAAACACATCACCGTTCCCCCCGGTTTTCACAAGGTCATGACGACAACCGATCTTGTCACTCACAATCACCGGCTTGCCCGCATTCATCACCTCATTGACCACCAGTCCCCACGGTTCAAAGATGGATGGCAGCACGAACACATCACACAGATCATATAGCGCAGGCAGTTCCGTCTGATTGCGAAAACCGAGGAACTTGACCAAGCCGGAAGCGACCTCGGCAGCCAGCTTCTCCAGTTCGGGCCTCAAGGCACCATCACCGGCCAACAACAACACAGGTTTGAGTTCTCCCAGCCTGCCGATGGCACGGATCAGAGTACCCGGGTCTTTTACCTCGATGAGCTTCGCGCAAAACAGCACCACCGGCCTTCCCGGCTCGATGCCCAGTTCAGCTCGAAGTTTCTCGCGTTGCGGCCTGGCTCCAGCGCAGCGTTGTTGAAAGAACCCATTGTCCACCGCATACGGCATCAGGTGAATGCGCTCCTCCGGCACGCCATGATGGCGATAAAACTTTCGGTTCGCCGTACCAATGGCCAGAAACTGGGACACGCTGCGGAACAGCCGCAACAGCACCACCGCATGGACTCCGCGACGCAGCCGGCCACCGTGCAGGCAGTCGAGCGAGGTTTCACCCCGCATCAACACCGGGAGTCCTTTCATCCGCGCCGCTCGCAATGCGGCCAGCGGATACGCATTGCCCCAGCCATGCACCCACACGGCAGCCGGTTTCAGTTCGTCCAAGGCAGCGGAGAGAGCTGCGAGATAACGTCGGTAGTTCCCCAGTCCGGAAGGAATCGAGGCACCCGGAAACAGCACGCGATGCGGATACCCTTCCAGCAGCGGAATATCCCAGGAGACATTCGTCCCAAAGCCCGCATCCCGGTAAGCCCGGGCAGTGCTGTCCGTGGCATAGATGACCTCCACGTCCATTCCACCAGCGCGCAGATGCCGGATCAGCGGCGACTGATATTGAATGGGATGCGTGAGGAAGTAGGCGATGCGCATCAGTTTATGGAATCCAAATCATCCACCGATTTCACAGACAAGGACCCATCTGAAGAATCTGCGTCATCTGCGAAATCTGTGGACAAGCATTTGATTCAATGACCCGAGGTCAGCCCAGCAGCTTTTTCACGGCGATTTTCAAGCCTTTCACCGAGCGGCTACGCACGGTGTCCGCCGCGTCGAGCACTTCGATGTTTTTATATCCCTTTGCGGAAGGACCCGTGAAAACATGCAGAGATGCCTCCTTGATGTTCATCACCCAGTATTCTGGAATCCCGGCCTTGGCGTAGAGTTTGGACTTGATCTGCACGTCAAATTCCACGCTGGAATCCGCCACCTCGATGATGAGCAGCACATCCTTCGGACCCGGGTGAGCCTTCCGATAGCCGTCCGCCTTCGCCTTCACCACCGCCGCGTCCGGCTGAGGTTCGGAATGCTCCGGGATGGTGATGGGTTCGTTCATCTGCAGCATCACATCCGATGGAAGCTCCACCGGCAGGACATTGGTGATGCGACGAGTGTGAAAAGAATGTTCCGGACCGATGGGAGGCATAATGGTCAGTTCTCCGTTGATGAGTTCGATGCGGTCCTGCCTTGTGAAGTGCCCGGACTGCACGAGCTGGTGGAAATCACGCACCGTGAATGCATATCGACCACGAGTATCCACAGGCGGGGGGACGTAGCGGGGTGTTGCAGCGAAGGCCATGACAGAAAGATGCGGCTATTTGGTGATTTTGGCAATCTCTAGCTCCCGCCCACCTCAGGACAAAGACGCCTCATACTCAGTCGGTCCGCCGACCGAGAACACTTGGTAGCCGAGGGATTCGAGCAAGTTCCCGATCTCGCCAGCCCCCACGCCAAACTTTTCGAGGCAGCCGGGATTCTCCTCGAAGAACACATGGCGGATCTTCCGCGCCTGAAGCAATGGCATCACGCCAAGCACCACCTTGTGATCGTAGCCTTCACAGTCGATTTTCAGCGCGGTGTATTCCTGGTCGGGCAGTTCCGAGGCCAACGTCGTCAAAGGCACGGACCAGTCCGCCTCGGCAGGATCATCCGTCACCTTGTCCCAGCCGCTTTGACCAGGATCCGACATCTTGAAATGCACCATGCCGGGCGTGTCTCCCACGGCCTTGTTCACCGCGGTGACGCGGTCCGCCACCCCATTGAGCTCCAGATTGGCCATCAGGCATGGGAAATTCCGTGGGGATGCCTCAAAAGCGAAGACGTGGTTGTCCGGGCGGGCAGCGGCCCAGATCAAGGAGTAGTAACCGTAATTGGCGCCCGCGTCGATCAAGGTGCCGCCTTCTTCGCGGGCGATGCCAGACAATCTCCGGGTCAAGGGCAGTTCGTAGCAGCCGCTGTATGCGATGCAACCGTGGCAGGAGTCTCCACGCATCAGGTTCATGCGAAAGCCCGGCGCGAAATGCAACGGCACCTCCCGAAACGGCGCATCCCCTAGGTTCAGCCGGCTGAGATAGCGGTAGTACAAACTGGCGCCCAGTCGCGGGGGCAGCGCGCGGCTCAGCCTTGTCAGCCATCGAGACAAAGTCGCTTTCATGCCAGTTCGGGAGGTAGGAAAATCAAATTGTGGGCAGTGCCCTTGCGTCCGGCAAGCGCTTGAAGCGTCGTTTCCTGGTAGCCAAAAGGATGGACGAACGCCCGTACCCGATCCTGTTGCTCGTCGAGCGCCTCGATGATCAGCCAAGGAAGACAGCGGCAAATGGTCTCACGGGCACCTTCCAGCACCGCCATCTCGTGCCCCTCGACATCAACTTTGAGCAAGTCCACGTCCGTGAAGGCGAGCGAATCCAGCGCACATGTCTCCACCCGAATCTGATTCAACTGCTCGAATTGGGAAACCAGCGGAGCCTCCATGCTGCCCCAGCCCTCCAAGGTCACACCTGCGGAAACAGGCACCGTCAGCACCCCCTCACCTGAGTGCGCTGACAAGCCCACTCCATGGACTTGCACATTCACCGGAGCACCAGTCTTCAATTCGCCAGCAAGTCTCGGATTGGCCTCGAATGCATGCACCCGGGCAAACAAACCGGCCATGATACAGGTGGTCACACCATTGTTGGCCCCCACATCAACGGCCACACGCCTGCGTTGCTTCGGAATCAATGGAGGCACCCACACATTCTCCGGCTCAACCGCCCCAATGACGCGGTCAACAAATGTGAGGGCACGGAGCCGGGCACGCGGTGGCAGCAAGCCTGTGGACCGTCGCAGGACTGAGAGAACGCGGTGTTTGATCATTCCCTATTTATCAGCAACAAAAGCACTTTTCCTCGATCGGATACGATCCGCCAGTCCCCGCAGCATCAGCCAAGCCGCTATCGCAAGTCCGGTGACATTGGAGATATTGGCAAAAATGATGGCATGCGACACCTCGTCGGGTTCCAACCAGATAAGAGAAGCCATCTGCGCAGTGATAGCCACCGGAATTTGTAGCCACCCAAGACGCACCCAACTGCGTGCATAACAAATCCCCCAAGCGGCATTGGCAGTGACAGCAAGGGCTTGTGTCCCGAGAAACCAAGCCAGCTCATGATGCAAATGGGCATAAGGCGTTCCCAGCAAGGCCAGCAATGGCGTGGAAAACACGATTCCCGCACCTGCCAGCATCAACGACGTCACCATCATTCCCAGAAGGACAAAAAGACAAAGTCGGGCCAGTCGGCGCGGTTCCTGGGTGCGGGAGATCACTGGCAAGACCAACTGTGTGAGCGGCAGCGCCAAAAATGTGAATAGTACACCCAAACGGCTTAGCGCTCCCACATCCGCAACGTCTTTGACGTTGGCAAAAATGCTCAACATCCAGGTGGTCACATGTCCCTGCACACAGTTGAAGAGGCAGAGTGGGAAAAGATTTTTTACAGATGTGGCCATCTCCGTTCTCCATGACGCGTCCACATCTGCCGGCTCGGCGAGGTCGACCCGCGTCTGGCGTCGGAGCAACCAGACTTGGATCCATTGCGCGGCCATGGTTGCCGCGCTGGCAAGCACTGCGTTCAGCCCCGCAACCGATCCGGCTACAATGAGTCC
>JAEUHJ010000178.1 GCA_016795375.1 Verrucomicrobiaceae bacterium | reverse complement strand
CCGCGTGTGCGATGCGACAGGAACGGCGATCCTAGCGGCGAAGTGACCTCTAACTTTAAAAAATGAACAGGCCTCAACGACCAATCGTGAAACTCTGGATCGCTTTTGCCAGCTTGTGCAGTGTGGCGATTTTGCACACGGCGAGGGATTTGGTTGGGCATGAACAGAATGTGAGCATGCAGATGCTGGGGTTGGCTTTTCTGTCGTTTGGAATCTGGTTCTTATGGCGTCTTGTATATCATGTGAGTGGCATGGAGGTATTATTGGGCATTTGTTGCCTGCTTATAGGAGTGCTTGGGTTGATCGGTTCCGCAGTATGGTTGCTTGGTTCCAGAACTTCAGCGGAGCCATATCCGCTTGGACTCAGCCTGATTGCCCTGGTGTTGACTGTGGCTGGCTGGCTGCTGGCAATCGACAAAGATGTGGCGCGTTATCGGGCCGCCCTCGAAAATGAGAGACGCCAAAAGAATCCCAAGGGTTAAAGCGAATTTTTCCAAATCTATGAAGACGATCTCGATGTGTGTTTTGATGTGCCTCACGGCTGGTATGGCGAAGGCAGATTGGTTGCAATTTCGCGGGCCGAACGCGGCGGCGGTTTCCACGGAGGCGAAGATTCCTGCGGAGGAACTGAAAATCGCGTGGACGGCTGATTTGCCGGGAAGGGGGCTTTCAGCGCCGATTGTGGTGGGGGAGCGTGTGTTTGTGACGTGCTCCAGCGGCCCTGGGCAGGAGACGCTGCATGTGTTTTGCTTTAACGCGGCGGATGGATCGAAGCGCTGGGAGCGTGCGATGCGCGCCACGGGGCGCACGATGTCTCACAACAAGACCTGTGTGGCGGCGAACACGCCTTGCAGCGATGGCGACCGGGTGTTCGCACTGTTTTCGTCGAATGACCTCTTTGCCTTCGATCTCGACGGGAATCTGCTGTGGTTGCGCGGACTGACGTTTGATTATCCAAACGCGAGCAACAGTCTGGGGATGGCGCAGTCGCCGGTGGTGATCGATGGGACGCTGGTGGTGCAGAGCGAGAATGACAGCGAGTCCTTCGCGGCAGGACTGGACGTGGCCACAGGGCAGAACAAGTGGAAGCTGGAGCGCCCGAAGGCGGCGAACTGGTCGAGCGCGACGCTTTGGAAGGGCGCGGTGGCCTTGCAGTCAAGCAAGGGCATCCTGGCTGTGGAACCGAACACGGGTAAAACAGTGTGGAATTACAGCGATGGCGCGAGCACCACGCCCTCAAGCGTGGTGACGGATGAGGTGCTGTATGCGGTGTCACATGGCATCACGGCTCTGGCCCCTGAGAAGGACTCGGTGACACAACTTTGGAGAAATGAGAAGCTGAATCCGGGCACGGCGAGTCCGCTGGTGCTGGGCGATCACATCTATGTGGTGAATGGCGCTGGAGTGCTGATCAAGGCGAGCCTCAAAAACGGCGATGAACTGTGGAAGCTGCGCCTGAAAGGGCCGTTCAGCGGATCGCCAGTGGCGGCCGGGAAGCGCATCCACATTGTCAACGAGCGAGGCATTTTCCAGACCATCGATCCTGATGCGCCGGAGGGCAAGGTGACGCAGGAGATTGAGCTCAAAGAGACCGTTTTAACAACACCGGCGATCTCGAATGGAGCGATCTATGTGCGCAGCGACTCCAAGCTCTGGAAGCTGCAATGATGCCGATGCCTGACGAACCTGCGCAGGAGCCGGAGGAGCTTGATGTCTCGACCTCGAATGAGGTGGAGCAAGAAACCTCACGAGCGCTCAACAAAGAAACACGCCAGGTGCTTCTGGCGGTGCTGTTGGTGGCCGCGTTCATGGCGCTGGCGCATTTCACGCCTTTGAAGGCGTGGATCACGAATGTGCAAACCTGGAAGAGCCTGGTGCGTGAGTTTGGCTGGGGCGCTCACGCGGTGTTTGTGGCGGCTTGCGCAGGTGTGGTGATGCTTGGCGTGCCGCGACTGCCCTTGTGCGCCGCCGCAGGACTGATCTTTGGCTTTGGCGAGGGACTGACGCTTTCGCTGGCAGGGTCAACATGCGGCTCATATGGAGCGTTTGTGTTGTCGCGTCATGGATTTCGGCACGCGGCGGAATTACGCGCGGAGAAGTGGCCGTGGCTGAAAAAGCTGCTCAAAAAACCGTCCGTCATGCGCGTGTTCTGGGTGCGGCAGCTCATGGTGCCGGGCTTGGTGCTCAACGTGTTGCTCGGCATGACACCCGTGAGGCATTCACGCTTCCTGCTGGGAACAGCATTGGGCTATTTGCCGCTGAACGTGGCCTTCAGCCTCGTGGGGAGCGGCCTGGGCAAGGAAAGCATCGCGACAACTCTCGTGCAGCTATTGGCGGCGATGGCAGTGATCAACATCGCTGCGTGGCTGGTCTATCGTGTGATGAAGAAACAGCGCGGCGCGTGATGACGCCGCGTGTCACGTTTCTTTGCGGATGGCGCGCCATCCTGTCTTCCCGCACGCCGGACACCTCATCCAGCATCCGGGGGTGCCACGGGCCTTCCAACGAATTCCGCCCATGTCCCACACGGACTGTCCGTGTCCGCATTCACAGCGCGCGATCCACTGCCGCGACTCCGCCTCCATGCTGCGCGTCCACGCGGACGGCAGCACGCGGATGAAAAACCGCTGGAGGGCGCTCATGACACAGAGGCAAAATCCGCTCAGTGCATCGTATGCCAGGCCAGGGAGTGATGCTCCACATCCTCCGCGTCCGTCTGCATCGTGGAGATCCCGACACCTGCCAGGCCGATGAGCACGGCTGCGGGGAAAATCAGGATCAGCAGTGGCAGCAGCATGATGAAAACCAGCGGCACCAGCACGGTTGACAGGGCGATGGTCTCCCAGCCGAATTGCCGGAGGTTCAAACCGACAGGCGGCGTGCCGTGCCGCCCGCTTTTCACAAAAAAATGCTCCTGGCGCAGCCAGACGAGCAACGGGCGGATGGCCTGCCGGAAGGGCCGGAGGAAGATGGCGCGCATCCGGCGGAACTGCCAGACACGGTGGAGACTACGGGTGAAAAAACGCGCTTCGGCGTTCTTCGCACTGACGGCCTGTGGAAACGAGGCCGCCTGATGATGGGGATCAGGGATCGTGTTCATGACAACAGTGTGGTTGGTGATAAAACGTCCCGTGCCGGGAGGACTTAGCCACAAGTTTCCCCCTGGGAGCCGCGCCCTTCATTTTCCGTTGCGAAACATGGCGCACATCCGGCAGGCGGCGCACAGTTCGCAGGTGACGGCGTGCGGGTTGTCCACGCACTTGGGACAGTGAACGCAGAGCATGCAGTAAGGGCGCTGGGAGCCCCGGACGCCCTTCGTGCAGGACTGCCTCGTCAGTTCATCCCTCACGAACACACAGGCCCGCGACGGGCCCGGCTGGACGAGAGCAGATGTGGATGATTTCATGGCCTGCACAGGGGAAACGGGGCATCCATGGTCCCGGACTTGAAAACGCGCCATTGGCAGACCTGCCAATATTTGACGGATTTTTTTGCCTCGTTGCAGACGCCCGTGTCCCGCGCTAACTCCCTCCATGTCAGCGTCAACCAGCGCCACGACCGGCCAGGCATGCTTGAAATGGGCTGGTGGTTCGCTCCCGCTCACGGGTCCCTGTGTGATCGGCCGCAGATCGGACAATGACCTGCATATCAACAATGTGCAGGTTTCCCGCCGCCATGCGCTGCTGATGAACCACAATGACGACTGGTGGCTGAACGACCTCGGCAGCCGCAATGGCATCCAGGTCAACGGCATCCGGCTCACGAGCGCCCGCCGCCTCCGTGATGGCGATGAAATCCGCATCGCCACCCACCGGATCGTTTTCCACAACAGCGGCCAGGGTCCGCCCCATCACAGCACGATCATCGGCAGGACCACGCAGGTCGCGACACCTGTCACGGATGAGGGGTCCCCGCCTGCAGTGGCCTGTGAGCTCATCATCGCTACCGTGGAGGGTACCGTCCTCGAAGGCGCGAAGCCCGCTCACTGGTTTTTCGGCAAATCGCTCGAGCGTGCTCCCGGAGCCGCGCATTACGTCCTTCCGCCCCTGGTGAGAGAGTGGCTCGCCCTGCAGGCGGCCGAGAAAGGCCTCGGAGCGGAGTCCTTGGAGGTTTGCGATGGAGGGCGCCGTGTGCTCATCTCACTCGCACGGCTCAAGCAGGGACACTTTTTCCTTCTCGTGCGCGAGGAGTCGGCCAGGACGTCCATCGAACGCCTGCAGGCGCTCGGCCTCACCGAACGCGAGGCTGAGGTGATGCACTGGGTGTATGAGGGGAGACAGAATCCCGAGATCGCCCGGATTCTTTCGGTGACGGTTCACACCGTGAACCGTCACCTTGAGCACATCTTCAAAAAGCTCGGCGTGGACAACCGCCAGAAGGCCGTCAAGTTCGTGATGGATCGTCTGGCGGTCTTGTGAGGGCGGCGGCGCGATCACTTCACCACCGGGCGCAGCAGCATGTTGCGGTAGTCCACGTTCGTGTGGTCGCCTTGGAGATAAATCGGGCCGGGCTTGAACTCATCACTGCTCATCGCGCCGCCGGTGCAGCCGAGCACGGGCTGGTTGTCGATGATCGTCTTGCCGTTCAAGATCACCGTGAGGTGGCGGTCCACCAGCGTGATGTCCAGCGTCTGCCATTCGCCCGCAGGCTTCTCCGCGTTCACACCCGGCGTGATGCGGCTGTAAAGCGCGCCCATGTGATGCGAATCGAGCGGCTTGCCAAAGCTCTCCATGATCTGCACCTCGTAAATCCCGCGCAGATAGATGCCGCTGTTGCTGCCTTCCGGCGTGCGCACTTCCGTCTTCAGGTTGAAGTCTTCGAACTCCGCGTCCGTGCGCAGATTGCCAAAGTGCTTGCCTTTCTCCTTCGTCACGCGGTTCTGTAGCACCCCGTCCACCACGCTCCAGCCGTTGTCAGCCTCCTTCAGCAGACGCCAGCCGGCGAGGTCCTTGCCATTCAAGAGCTGGATCTGCGCACCGAACTTCACCTTCGAGAGATCTGGCGCAGGCGGCACATCGGGAATGCGCTTGCCCGCGAATTCCGCCGGCTGGCCGACTTCCTTGCCCGCGTCGTTCTTCTTCGACGTGGTGAGCTTCAACACATCGCCCTCGACCTTCGCCGTGATCGTCTCGATCGCCGACAGTTTGCCTTCCTTGTTCTTCTGTTCGCGTGTCACGATCAACGTGCCGCCTTCCATCTTCGTGCTCGCTGTCGGCACCACGCTGCCACCGCCCCACAGGATGCTGGAGCTCAGCGCGCCGCCCTTCTCCTCCACACCGAGCCATCCCGCGCCCCCGTTCGGAATCGTCAGCGCCCAGCGGCCGATGAAGGGATTGTCAGCCGCGTTCAGAACAGCGCCGAGACTGAAAACGGCGGAGAAGGAGAGAAGTCGGATCGAGGAGATCATAGGCGGTTTGTTTGGAGTGGATTTGGGATGTGAACAACGGGTTTATTTCTTCTGATCCTTCACGCAATCCGGGTCAGGAGGTGTCGGCGTGCCGGTTCGATCGACCGGATGCGTGTAGAGATATTTCCACACCGCCTCGTGGATGAGTTTGCCATCCTTGTCCTTCACGGCGGAGCCTCCGGGCGTCACCGCACCGTGCGCACGTCTCGGATCCTGCTTCACATCTGCATCCGTGATGAGGCGGCGCGTGTTTTCATAAGGCGGAGCGCTCTTGTCCACATTCACGATCGGGCCGAACTCGTTCAACTTCATCATCTCCCACGAGCGGCAGTAATGATCGCCCGTCCAGCCGCCATCCAGCACATGGCTGAAGCCGAAGATGCGGTTTCCCGGCGTCGCGGAGGGCAGCGACTGCCAGCTTTCGAGCTGGTCACGCGGCCCGCACAAACACACCACACGATCCACCTTCTGATGCTTCGCAAAACGTGCCGAGGTCGTCGCGCCATGCGAGGAGCCGGACACGATCACCTTGTCCCAGTCCAGCCCTTTGCCGTCCTTGCTGATAAACTGCCCCCACTTCCCTTCAGGATGCTCCTTCGCCAGCCACTTCACGAATTGAAACGCGCGCTCCATCATCCCGTCCGGCTGTGGAATGCTCACCACGTCGCTGTGATCCTCGCCCGTCGCCGCTTCGAGACGGATGTCGCCCAGCGTCTTGCCATCCTCGCGCCGCGCCGCCGGAATGATGCCGAACCACTTGTTCGCGTAATGCACCTGGATCGCGTGCAGCCCGTAGCTGTTCAGCCGTTCGAAGAGCGCCGCGTTGTGCCCCATCAGCCAGATCACCAGCTTGCCCTGCGATTTCACGCTCGTGTCCACGCTCGCATGCTGCAGATCCTGCGCCTTCCCTTTCTTGTCCGTGAACACAAAATCGATCTCCGGATGCTCCTTCGCCCGTGGATCAATCTCGCTCGCACGCTTTGTGATCGTTTCGACAGCGAATGAACTGGCCGCGAGGCCGAGACAACAGGTGAGAATGAGGTGTTTCATGAAAGGGAAAAGTGAATCGCAAACATATCGCGTTTGATAAGGCTAAATCTGGGATTCTCTGAACTGACGGTGGAGCTGGAACGTCACCTCAGCCTTCTGATACAGCTCCCGCCAGTTGTCCTTGTTTTCACAAAGTGCCAAAGCCTCCTTCAAAATGGAGTTATTTTGTTTTCTGGTGGTCACCATGAAAAGGGACCGTTCTAGCAGGACATTCTCAATGTCTTCAGTGGCCCAATCTGACGCACGCAAAAGGATGTATTCTGCTGTAGCAGTAACTCGAAATAGATGGTCTCGTGTGCGTTCTTGAGCGGAAACCTTCAGCGCCTCATCTGTGATACCGATTTCGAAGAATTTCGACTTCGGTTGCCCATGACTGATCACGCCTGCTGCCCAAAGCGGCAGAAGACTGCTCTTGGACGGGTTATTATTCAGTTCAGCAAATATGCCTGCAGTTTGTTTCAACATCTTTGCCGCCGTAGCGAGTTTTAACACCTGCAAAGGGTTGAGAGATTGACGAGCTGTTTTGATGTCGATCATGGTGCTACTCACGACTCAAACCGGCTTCCCAACGAATACGACCCCACGCTGCGAATCGTCGCGCCGTCGGCCCTAGTCTGCTCCAGCGCCTTCTGCACGCGCGGATCGGCCTCGGAGCCTTCGATCTCGATGTAGAAGCGATACTTGTTCGGCTGGCCGCGGATCGGGCGCGATTCGAGGCGCTTCATGTTGATGCCGCCGTCGCTCAACGGCGTGAGGAAACGGCACAGGCTGCCCGGACGGTCCGGCAACTCCACCACGAGCGCGGTACGGTTGTGTTCGAGCGATGGCGTGTTCGCCGCATGCCCGATGAGATAAAACTGCGTGATGTTCGGCACCTCGCCCGCAATCGGGAAATGCAGAATCTGCAACGCATGCCGTTCCGCGCTCTGTCGTGGGCCAATCGCCGCCGCACCCGGCGTGATCGCGGCTTTTTCCGCCGCTTTGGCCGTGCTCGGCTCCACCACACGTTTCACATCAGGATAATTCGCCTGCAGCCACTCGTCGCCGTGATAAAACGGCATCGCGTGCGAGTGGATCGAGACGATTTTCTCACCTGCACGGCCCAGCAGCGCCAGTTTCACGTCCAACGTCAGTTCTTCGACGATCCGCAGCGTGCAACGCGCATCCACAAGACGATCCACCGTGTCGATGATGAACCCGCCGGAGGAATTTTCGATCGGCACGATGCCCTGCGCGTCCGGATTCGCGGCGAGGAAGTCGAACACATCGCCCACATTGTCCCGCAGGCTCACCGCCACGCCGGGAAAGCGCATCTGCGTGATCAGATGCGAAAAACTGCCCTCAGGACCGAGGCAGGCGATGGTTGGCGGCGGATTCATGCGTCGCGCATGCTCCGCCGCTGACGCCCACGGTCAAGAACACCGCGCTGGATTTCATCAGGCCCTTCGCGTTTCTTCCCCCATGCGTCGCCGCTGGAAAGTCATCGCCATCACCCTGCTCGCTCTCGCGGTTGGCGGTTGGTGGGGCGTTCCTTGGCTGGTGCCGTTGCCAGTGGCTCTGTCGAAACCGCCGCCCGCCTCCACGCTCTACCTCGCACGCGACGGCACGCCGCTGCGGCATCTGCTCGGGGAAGACGGCACGCGCTCCGCGCCGCCGGTGAAATTCGCGGACATCCCGCCGCATCTGGTGCATGCGCTGCTCGCGGCGGAGGACAAACGTTTTTTCTCGCATGGCGGCATCGATTTGATCGCTGTCGGCCGCGCCGCCTGGGACAATGTGCGCAGCGGGCGCGTCGTCTCCGGCGCGTCCACGATTCACCAGCAGCTCATCAAAAACACCACGCCGCATTCCGGCAAACGCACGCTGCGGATCAAAGTCGTCGAAGCACTGCAAGCACGTCATCTCGCGATGTCGTGGAGCCGCGAGGGCGTGCTCGCCGCCTACGCGAACCGCATTTCCTTCGGCAATCTGATGACCGGCGTCGCCACCGCCGCGTCCGGCTATTTCCACAAGCCGCTCGGCGATCTCACACCCGCCGAATGCGCGTTGCTGGCCGCGCTGCCGCAATCTCCGGCACGATTGAACCCGTTTCGCAGCCTGGACGCCGTTCTGCCGCGCCAGCGCCGCATTCTCGACAAAATGCGTGAGCTCGGCTGGCTCGATGGCGAGCAGTATCGCGTCGCGTTGAGCCAGAACATCGTGCTGCAACGCTTCAGCGGCGGTTTTGAGGCCCCGCATGCGATCGAAATGCTGCGCGCGGAAGCCAACGCGCCCGTGATCCGCACCACGATCGACACCACGTTGCAGCAGCACGTTGAAACCATCGTCGCGCAACGTCTGGAGGCGCTCAAAGGCCGCCACGTCACGCACGGGGCGGTGGTGGTCATCGAAAACGCCACCGGAGCCGTGCGCGTGCTCGCCGGATCGCGCGACTTCTTCGCGAGCGACGGCGGACAGCTCAACGGCGCCTGGGCGCCGCATTCACCCGGCTCGGCGATGAAGCCGTTCACCTACTTGATCGCCTTCGAACGCGGTGCCACGCCCGCGAGCATCGTCGCCGATCTTCCCATTGAGTTCACCACGGCCAGCGGCACCTACCGGCCGGAAAATTTCTCGCTGAAAAGCTACGGGCCGATGACGTATCGCCACGCGCTCGGCAATTCACTCAACATCTCCGCCGTGCGCGTGCTCGACAGCATCGGCGGAGCCGAAACGCTGCTGCCCAAGTTGTGCGAACTCGGTCTGAGCACGTTGAACGAAAACGCCGCGCAATACGGCCTCGGTTTGACCATTGGCAACGCGTCCGTGCGACTCATCGAACTCGCCAACGCCTACGCCTGCCTCGCGCGACTCGGCCGTTTCAAACCGTGGACCTTGCGCAGCGATGCTCCCGCTACTGAAGAACGCCGCTTGCTCAGCGAAAACGAGAGCTGGCTCATCGCCGACATCCTCAGCGACAACCAGGCGCGCGAGATGTCCTTCGGCAGCAACTCCGTGCTGCGTCTGCCGTTCAAATGCGCCGTCAAAACCGGCACCAGCTCTACGTTTCGCGACAACTGGACGCTCGGGTACACGCCTGAATTCACCGTCGGCGTGTGGGTCGGCAATTTCGACAACACACCGATGCAGGACGTCAGCGGCGTCACAGGCGCGGGTCCGATATTCCGCGATGTGATGCTGCACCTGCATGAAAAACATCCTGCGACGTGGTTCGTGCGTCCCGCCGGCATTATGCACGCGCGCATCGACCCGCGCACCGGCAAGCGCCTCACGCCGCAGACTCCGCCCGCACGCGTGAGCCGCGAGGAGTTCTTCATCAGCGAAAACATGCCGCCCGTGGCGCGGGCGGGCGACTACGACGCCCGCGGCCGAGCGATCCTGCCGCGTGAATACGCCGCGTGGGTGCAAAGCAGCGCCAACTGGCTCGGCGATCTCGTCACCACCGCCGAAACCGACGCACGTCCGCAACTCCGCATCACCAATCCGATTCCCGGCACCGTCGTCATCCTCGATCCCGACATCCGCAACAATGGCAACCGCCTACTCCTGCAGGCCACCGGATTGACGCAACCTCGCTGGAGCAGCAAGACCCTCGAACTCCGTCCCGAAGACAACCACACCTTCGCCATCCTCAAACCCGGGCGGCATGAGATCGAGCTGCGCGACGAAGCGAATGGTTTGACCACGAGGACGTTCGTGATCGTGCGGGAGGAGTAGATTCACCACGATTCCACTTTCCCATGTGAGGAATCCTTCCAAGCGACGCCCTGCTAAGCGGCCAAATGCCTGGGCGCGCTTGGCGGAGCCTGGCTTTGAACCGCTGATATGACGCTCACCAGACGCTGATGGCGGAGGGATGAGGCCGGCATCGCGTCAGAAGTGGAAAAAGGCCGAAGCCCTGCCTTGACGAGACGCCATTCGTATCCTCCCCCTGATAAACAAGGCAGAATGAACGCACGGGGTTCGGCATCAGTAATGTGGACTTGGTTGAACCCGTCACTTCGCCAGCCGCACCAGCAAATCCTTGCTCTCGACGCTTTCGCCGATCTTCACGCAGACTTCGGTGACGGTTCCAGCAATCGGGGAGGCGACGGCGGCGAACATTTTCATGGCCTCAAGGGTGAGCAGGGTTTCGCCTTCTTTGACTTTCTGGCCGACACTGACGGCAATGCTAGCGACCATGCCGGGCATGGGGGCGCCGACTTGGGATGAATCGGCGGGATCGGCCTTGGCTTTGGTGACGGCATTTTTGGCGAGGGCTTTGTTCGTGACGGTGGTGTGGCGTGGGTAGCCGTTGAGCTCGAAGATGGCGGTTTGCTGGCCATTCGCGTCGGCTTCGGTCATGTTGAGCAGGCGGACGAAGAGGGTTTTGCCTTCTTCGAGGTGGACGTTGATCTCCTC
>JAEUHJ010000176.1 GCA_016795375.1 Verrucomicrobiaceae bacterium | reverse complement strand
TTTTTGGCGAGTTCCGGGTAATAGACCGTGCTCAGCAAGTCGTAGAGCGGCGCTAGATGCGTTGCTCTACCCTGTGCTGCCTCTCCCGTGTAAAGCAGCGAGAAGTTCTTCCCGTGTGCATCGTGATTGCCGATCAGGAAGTTAAAAATGACGGCATCAAGCAGCCCTTGCAGGTCACGAACCGGAGTTGTCGAAACCTCACGCAGAAGCTCAAAGCATTGTTTGAGCGAAGGCCCGCCTTCGTTCTGATACTTGTTCTCAGGAACGATGTTGAGAGCCTGGCAGAAGTCTTCCTGATGCTCGCGTTGCAGCTTGCTTGGGCCTTCTGGAGAAGGCTGCGACAGCTTGCGGTCATAGCGTTCGACCAGCAAATAGTCGATGCCTTCCACATTCCCGATTTCAGCCTTTGCCACGTTCAGGCCGATGGCAGCCGCCAGCTTCATGCAAAAGGCTTCATTGAACACGAGTCCTTCAAAATGCTCGATAGCCGGTTTAAGAATGTGAGTGCTTGGCGCACCGCCAAGAGGGATTGAAATCAGCCCGTCGGCCACATGCACGGCAATTTTATCCTGCGCACCGGCCAGCGATAACCGAATGCCTTCTTCGCCTGCCATCAGCGGGCGGCGAGGCAGTTCACGAAGAATTTTTGCCAGCTCCGCGCTGCTCAGATGGCGATAGTGATCCTCGCGCTTGGGGAGGCTTTCTCCCGTTGGAATGAAGGTGATTGCGCCAGCGCACTCGCCTCCGATTTGCTCAAGCATGGCAAAATCGTTTTTGCCGCTGATGCCAAGATTCTTGGCGATCATCACTCGCTTGCTTTCCTCCGGCAGAATACCGGCGAAGAAGCCCCGGCATTCGTTGCGGGTGAACCGCTCGCGCTTCAAAGGCAGCGAATGCGAAAGCGGGATTGCCTCTGAAGCCAGCCAGCCTTCGGCATACTCGAAACCCAACTGGCCGTGCTCATCCTGAATCAGATGCCCCGCCAGATGGTGGTGCAGGTAAACGTCGAGAGTGCGCGTCATGGGCGGGGTTCCTTTCCTGAGAGGGTTTGGCCGGTTCGTCCCGCTGGAGGGTTGTCGGTCCAGGGCGCAATCAACGTCAATGTGATACCGAGCGTATTGAGCACGGACAGCACCTTGCCAATCTGGCAGGTGGCTTTTCCCTTCTCCAGATCAATGATGAAACGAAGACCCGTCCCGGAGGTCATGGCGAGTTCCTTTTGGGTCACGCCTTGCCCCTTGCGGGCAGAGCGAACCATCTCGCCAATCTGTTCTGGAGTGTATTTCATAGCCGCCTCTCAAATGTTACCGAGCGGTAATAATACCACGTCAGAGATGGCGGTTCAATCAAATAATTCCCGCTCGGGAACTTGAAGCTCGGAACTGAGTCATAATACCAACAATGTTCCCGAACGGGAATCTTTTGCCGCCTTGCCCCTGGGCAACCTTAGAGTCAGGGCTTGGGTGGCTTCTTCGGAGATTCCTTCTTGGCGGCTTCGTCCAGGTAGTCCGCCCACCACTGCATCATTTTCCGGCATTCCGACAAGTATTGGGCGTGATTGTAAGCGGCGCGAACCTTGTTCCGCTCGCAGTGTGCGAGCTGCCGCTCAATCAAGTCTGGCACGAATCCATTTTCATTGAGGATCGTGCTCGCCGTCGCCCGGAAGCCGCGACCAGTGGGTTCGATTCCCATCACCCGCTCCACCTTGTGAAATCGAGTGGGCGCGAAAGGGAGGCATGCCTTCGTCAACGGAGGACACACCCCGGAGCTTGACGGAGTCACGTCTTTGCGGGAGTCGAAGATCATGTGCATTTCCACCGATGGGGTGTGCTCGGGCCTGCCAACAGCCCGATTGCGAACCGCCGGTAGCACGCCACTTTTCGCGCCGCCGCCGCCCGCCATGAACATCCTCGATCCCGTCCCCCCGCCGCAGCAGCTCTTCCGCTGGCTGGACGCGGGACGCATCACGCGCGAGGAATTCCGCGAGGCGATGGCCGTCCACACACAGGAGATCGTCCAGGAGATGGAGCAGGCGCATGCGAACCCGCTCGTCGCCAAGTTCAACGAGCTCATGAACCGCCGCGAGGCCTGGCGCTGGGCGCGCAGACACGGCGAGCCGCTCATCAGGGAAATCCTCTGCATCCTGATGGACGAGGAGCGCTTCATCCCGGCGAAATGGCTGTGGAATGCCGCGCATCCGCACATCCCCCTGCACTGCTTCTTCCGCACACGCGGCACGCCGCTGCTGCGCTTCCTCGAAATGGCCGTCCAGCCGCAGGCTGTGATGCTCGTCATCGAACATGGCGGCGCCGAGACGCTGCCGCCGGTGCGCGAGCAGTTCTTCCTCCGTCGCGACCGCGGTGCGCGGCTCTTCGTCCACCGCCGCGACGTACTCTGAAATATCCGCCACTCCCTCATGCCGCCTCCGTCAAAACATTCCCTCGGCACGCCCGGTCTTCTCCTTTTCGCGATCATTTCCATCGCCATCGCTGCTTACTACCGCCTGCCGTCCCTCGGGGAGCGTCCCATGCACACGGACGAGGCCATCCTGGCCATGAAGTCCGCCGAGTTTCAAAGCACGGGACACTTTCAATACGACCCGAAGGACTTTCACGGCCCGGGATTGCACCATCTGACGAAAGCCTGGTCCGCGCTCGCTGGCTGGGGAAATTCAGCAACGTGGACGGAGGCACAGCTCCGCACCGTGACCGTGGTGTGCGGACTGCTGCTCATCCTGGTCACGCTGCTGCTGCGGGACGCGTTGGGCAGGCTCGGCGCCGGCTACGCGATGCTGCTCATGGCTGTCTCGCCGATGATGGTCTATTACTCGCGCTATTTCATCATGGAGGTGCCGCTGGTGCTCCTCATCACGCTCAGCATCGCGGCGCTGTGGCGTTGGTCGCAGGGCGGCGGCATCGCCTGGCTGCTTCTCGCGGGCTTCGCCATCGGCTTCCAGCACGCCACGAAGGAGACCTTCATCATCAACGTCGCCGCCGGACTCGCCGGATTCGCCGCCGCAAAGCTCATGGTCGGCGACTTCGCGCCACGACAGAGCGGCTTCGCCATCAGCCCGTCACGCGGTCGTGTATCCAGGCCGTGGCTGTGGGTCACGCTCGCCGCCATCGCGACCAGTGTCACGATCTACTCCGGTTTCTTCAAGGACTGGCAGGCCGTCAGAGACAGCGCCACCACCTACCTGAACTATCTCGAACGTTCCGGCGGCAGCGGCCATGAAAAACCCTGGCACTACTACCTGACGCTCATTTTCTGGCGGAAGGATGGCGTCCTGTGGAGCGAGGCGCTGATCGGCGGACTCGCCCTCGTCGGCATGACGCATGCCTTTGTCGGGAATCATGTGAAAAACACCTCCCGGCAGGCCTTCCTCGTCTTCCTGTCAGTTTACACCCTGGTTCTCTTCGGCATCTATTCCTTCCTCGCTTACAAGACACCGTGGTCCATCCTCAGCGGGCAGCATGCGCTCACCCTGCTCGCAGGTGTCGGCGCGGCCGCCATTTCCGAGGCCGCCAGCGGCAGGTTCGGCCGCCTCGTCTTCCGTGCCGCCATGGGTCTCGGACTCTATCACCTCATCGCGCAGACGAATCTCGCCATCCACCGTTACGCCGCCGACTCGCACAACCCCTACGTCTATTCTCATCCCTCCGCGAACCTGCTCGGCATCCTCCCGCTGCTGCGCGAGCTGCAAAAAACCGCGCCCGACGGCAACTTCGACCTCCTCGTCATCAATCGCGACGCCGGATGGCCCTTCCCCTGGTATTGGCGCGACATCAAAACCGCCCGCTACTCCGCCGCTCTTCCCGAAACGATCGACGCCCGCGTCATCATCGCCGAACTCGACATGAAACCCTCCCTTGAGGCAAAGCTCGGTGGCAAAGCCTATGTCATGCAGGGGCCGTTCGGGCTGCTACGCCCAGGCATCCCCATCAACATGTGGGTCGAAAAATCGCTTTGGGAACGCCACGAGCTCCGCAACAAGCAGGAGGCACCCGTGCCGTGAGCGAATCCGCCCCGCCGCCGCACCATCGCTTCACCTGTCACGCGATGGCCACCACCTTCGATGTCTTCATCAACCGCGATGATGCCGATGAAACCTACGCCGCCCAGGCCGCCAGCGCCATCTTTGATGAAATCCGCCGCCTCGAAGACGAGCTCAGCCGCTTCCGCGCCAGCAGTGACATCCACCGTCTCGGCAGATTGCAGGCGGGGGAGAGCCTCATCGTCGGCATGGCCGCGTGGGACTGCCTGACGCTCGCCAAAGCCATGCACGAGGAAACCCGCGGTGCCTTCGACATCACCATCGGCCCGCTCATGAATTTGTTCGTCACCGCCGATGGCGAACCACGCCAGGTCAGCAAGGACGTGCTCGAACAGGCACGCCAGATCATCGGTAGTCATCGCTTTGATCTCGATGATGCCAGCATGCGCGTCACCGTCCACGCCTCCGACATGATCTTCGACCTCGGGGCGATGGGAAAAGGCTACACACTCGACCAGTGCGCCGATCTTTTGCTGGACTGGAAGATTCCCAACTTCGTCCTCAACGCCGGCGACAGCACCATCCTCGCCACCGGCGCTCCATCCGGCAAGAACGCCTGGCCCGTCACCCTCGGTGGTGGTGCGCACCGCCTCACGCTCAGCAACCGCGCCGTCAGCGGCTCCGGCTTCGCCGTCCAGGGCGCGCACATCATGAACCCGCGCATCTTCCAGCCCGTCCCCGTCCAGAGCCGCCGCACCTACGCGCTGGCACCCACCGCCGCGTTGTCCGACGCGCTCTCCACCGCGTTCATGGTCATGGAGCCTGCGGAGATACAAGCCCTGTGCGCACGTTACGCTGAAGTCGAGGCGCTGGACCTCGGGACGTAGCACCGGCGCTCACCCCGCGCCGACCTGACGCAGCCATTCCTCCAGGTTGTAGTGGTTCGTGACGCGGCTCACGAGGCCGCCGCTCAGCTCAAAGAACGCCCCGACACGCAGCCGGTAGCGCTGTCCGGTTGCGGGCGGCAGGCCGTCATCCGTGGCCAGATACTCGCCCTCGATGAAAAACTCCGCCGCGCCTCGGGAGCCGTCCTCGCTGGCAAAGACCACGAGCTCCCGCACCTGCTCACGATAACAGCGGTCCATGCGCTGGATGAAGGCACGGAAGGCGGCCTTTCCTTTTTCCGTGCCCCCCTGGTTGATGTCATGGGCGACATCCTCCGCCAGCAGGGCGAGGAAAGCATCACGATCACCACTGTTGAAAGTGTCGTAGTAAGTCTGGATGAGGGCGAGGGCTTGCTGCCGTGACGTGGACATGAGGAGCGCAGAGGAATTCGGCTCAAAGCCGGCGTCAATGGCGAAAACACACGCGGAAAATCCACGGTTGCGATGGCGGGGCGCGCGGCTAATACATCGGCGCTTATGTTACCCCCCAGCATGGCGCGGCAGTGTTTCCGCGCATTGATCCTTGGCCTCAGCACGCTGTTCGCCCTCCAGCCGGACACGCTCCGGGCGCAGTCCTCCGTGCTGGTGGTGGATGCCTTCAACAAGAAGGTGCATGTCGCCGGCAACGCGCAGTCGAAACGGCCCGTCGGCGGCCTGGCGAAGATCGCCACCGCGATGGTGACGCTGGACTGGGCGGAGGCGTCGAAAGTCGGCGTCGGCGTGCTGGCCACGGTGCCGTCCTATGCCTTCCAGATCTCCGACGCCGGCACCATCGGCCTGCAACCGGGAGACCAGGCCACGCTGCGCGATCTGATCTACGCCACGATGATGAGCAGCGACAACATCGCCGCCATCACGCTGGGGGATTTCGTCGGACGTGATCATCTGGCGCGGCTCGGCCGCAACGGACACCCGATGGAGGAGTTCGTGCGGCAGATGAACCAGCTCGCGAAGCGCGAGGGCGCGCGCGGCACGCGCTTCACCAACCCGCACGGCCTGGAAAACTCGCGCCCCCTGCCCTACTCGACCGCGACGGACATGGCGCGCATCTCGATCTACGCCGTCTCCCGTCCCGCGATGCGTTTTTACACCAACCAGGGCAGCCGCAGCATCACCATTTACCGCGCCGGACAGCAGCTCAGCGTGCCATTGAAGAACACCAACCAGCTCCTCGGCGTGGACCTCATCGACGGCGTCAAGACCGGCAACACCGCGCAGTCCGGCGGCTGTGTCGTCATCTCCGCGGAAAAACCCTCCAGCGTCGTGGTACAGGCGGACAACAGCAGCGCCATTTACCGCCACCGCATGGTCGTCGTCGTGCTCGGCTCCGCGAATCCCTTCGGCGAGGCACGCACTTTGCTCCATCAAGGCTGGGCGGCCTATGACCGCTGGCTCGCCGCCGGTCGGCCCATCACCGACAAACGGCAGATGCTCGATCATTTCTGATCTCCACCCTTCATCCTCTTTCCCAACACACCTCATGCGAATCGGAATCTTGAACAGCGGCGGGGACTGCCCCGGACTCAATGCGGTCATCCACGGCGTCGTCGGCGCCGCACACACCCACGGCTGGGAGGTCGTCGGCTTTCGCGATGGCTTTGAAGGCCTGCTGCCGCCGGGGGATTACATGATGCTCACACCGGAGAAGACCGTCGGCATCATGAAACTCGGCGGCACCATCCTCGGCACCACCAACAAAGGCCACTTCGTCGCCAAGGTGGGCGAGGGCAATGTCTCCCAGGTGCCGGTGGAGATCGTCGAGAAGGCGAAGAACACGCTGCGCCACCTCGAAGTGGGCGCGCTCATCGTCGTCGGCGGTGACGGCAGCCTCACCACCGGCCTGCAGCTTTACCAGATGGGCATTCCCGTCATCGGCGTGCCGAAGACCATCGACAACGACATCCAGGCCACCGCCACCTCGTTCGGCTTCGACTCCGCCGTCGCCGCCGTCGTCGATGCGCTCGACCGCCTGCACACCACGGCGGAAAGCCACAAGCGCGTCATTGTCCTCGAAGTCATGGGCCGTCACGCCGGATGGATCGCCCTCTACGGCGGCATGGCCGGCGGCGCGGACGTCATCCTGCTGCCGGAGATTCCCTTCAATTTCGAGGACGTGGCCAAAGCCATCCGCAAACGCGACGCCGCAGGCCACCACAGCACGCTCGTCGTCGTCGCCGAAGGCGCGCGCATCGAGTCCGGCGAACTGCTCACGAAAGAGCGCGTGGGCGGCAAAGGCGAGGACCGCCTCGGCGGCATCGGCGACCACGTCGCCAAACAGATCGAGAAGGCCACCGGCAAGGAAACCCGCGCCTGCACGCTCGGCCACCTCCAGCGCGGCGGCGCCCCCACGGCGCTCGACCGCATCCTCGGCGTCCGCTTTGGTGCCAAGGCCGTCGATCTCATCCAGCAGGGCAGCTTCGGCCGCATGGTCAGCTATCAGCAGTACCAGGTGGGCGATGTGCCGATCGAAGAGGCCGTGCATCAGCTCCGCCTCGTCGCCAAGGACAGCGAGATCGTCCAGGCGGCACGCGCCATCGGCATCTCCTTTGGGGATTCATGATGCCTGCGCCACGCCCAGCCCCAGCCCACCTCTCGAAGTTCATCGCCGTCCAGCACCCGCCGGTCTTGGAAAAAATGCCAGCAGGCCGCGGCGGATGGTTTCAGGAGGCTCGATCAATGGCAATGCACCGCCTGGTTGCTTTCGTGCTTCGCGATTCTGACCCGATGGAAGTCGAGCCTGTCAACTATCGACCCCTGACCCCTTCCTGTCAGCAAATATGGCGTGATGCTTTCCGTCGCCGACATCGCGGAGCGCTACAGCCGCACGCATGACGAGGCCACTGAGAGAGCGGTCGAGGCGGAACAAGGTGGTGATGAAAACGAACTCGACAACGACGCGGCGGCCAATGCGGCGAACGTGAAGGAGTGTATCCGAGCAGGAGGCGGAGGCAAGACTCGTTTTGCCGGAGGCGTGTGGGCCGCCTTCTGGTCGGATACACTCCTGTTGGACTGAGCCGCTGTGCGCGATTGACTCCCTTATCGGGGTTTGTA
>JAEUHJ010000171.1 GCA_016795375.1 Verrucomicrobiaceae bacterium | reverse complement strand
GCAAAAAGAGCAGCAACTTCATCACCCTCATCTACCAGATCGACGCGGGACGCCGCCGTCTGCTATGGGTGGGCCAGCGGCGCACGGAGGCCTGCCTGCGCCAGGGCATCCGCGAGCTGGGCGCGGCGATGCAGAGCGTCAAATATGTGTGCAGCGACATGTGGAAGCCCTATTTGAAAGTCATCGCCGCGCTGCTGCCGCAGGCGCTCAACATCCTCGACCGCTTCCACATCGTCGCCCACCTCAACGGCGCGGTGGACGCCGTGCGGCGTGGCGAAGTCAGCCGGCTGGGCGGCAGCAAGGCCAAAGGCAGCGCCGGGGCGAAGCTCAAAAACATGCGCTGGAACCTGCTGCGAGCCGGGCGGCGCGTGCGCGGCAAAGCGCGCAGCAGGCTCAACGCCCTCATCCGCGCCAAAGGAGCCACGGCGCGGGCATGGATGCTCAAAGAGAGCTTTGAGCACTTTTGGAGCTACCGCAGTCTCGGCTGGGCGATGAGCTTCCTGGATGCCTGGACAAGCCGAGCACTCAAAAGCCGCCTGGAGCCGATGCGCAAAGTCGCGCGAATGCTGCGCAGCCACCGGGAGCTGCTGGGCAACTACTTCAAGGCCAGAAAGCTCTACAGCAGCGGCGTGGTGGAGGGCTTGAACCTCAAGTGCAACCTCATCAAGCGCCGAGCCTACGGTCTGCGTTCCTTCGAGGCGCTGCAGACCGCTCTCTACCACAACCTCGGCTCCCTCCCGGAACCCGAAATCACCCACAGATTTTACTGAAGAGGCGAAAAAATGACAGCCTCGGCGGCTTTGAAGCAATCTTCAATCATCCCCGTCATCCTGCGAGATGTTGCCGTAGAGTCCCATCCCTCCGCAGTCGGCCGGATTGATCAGCGGAAGCTCTTCGCAAAATCATCCGAGGTGGCCTTGGCGACGACCTTGGTCTTCTGGAAGGTGCTCTTCTCGCCTTTTTCGACGAGGAGGCTTTCGTAGTCGGCGGCGCTCATCGGCAGGTTGATGGTCTTGTCCTGCCAGGTGGAAAGCAGGATGGCGTTGGCCAGCTCGACGCTGTGGATGCCTTCCTCGGCCGGGGAGAGGAGTCTTTCGCCCTTCAAGATCGCGTTGGTGAAATTTTGCAGGATTTCGACGTGCTGCCCGCCGCTTTGCTCCACCGGGATGTCCATGTGCCAGCTTTCCGGCATGGCAAAGGCGGCTTCCGCCTCCATGCAGAACTTACTCATCGGCGTGCGGTTGCGCTGGAAGTGGATGCGCGTGCCGTCGGTGACGGTCAGGCGGCCTTGTTCGGCGGAGATTTCGAGTTTGTTGATGCCGGGGGCCTCGCCGGTGCTGGTGACAAAGGTGGCTGTGGTGCCGTTGTCGTATTGCAGGATGGCGGTGACATCGTCCTCGACCTCGATCTCATGGAAACGGCCGAACTGGCAGAAGCCGCGCACTCTTTGCGGCATGCCGAAGAGCCACTGGAAGAGGTCCAGGTTGTGCGGGCACTGGTTCATGAGCACGCCGCCGCCCTCCCCCTTCCAGGTGCCGCGCCAGCCGCCGGTGGCGTAGTAGTAGTTGGTGCGGAACCAGTTGGTGACTTCCCAGTGCACGCGGCGCACCGCGCCGATCTCGCCGCTGTCGATGAGATCCTTCACCTTCTTGAAGCAGGCGTTGGTGCGCATGTTGAACATGGCGGCGAAGATCTTGTTCTTGTCCGTGTGCGCAGCGATGAGGCGCTCGCAGTCGGCCTTGTGGACGGAGATGGGCTTCTCCACGAGCACATGCAGGCCGGCCTTCAGCGCTTCAATGCCGATGGTGGTGTGGCTGAAATGCGGCGTGCAGATGAGGATCGCGTCGATGTGGCCGCTGCGGATCATCTGGTTCACATCGGTGAAGGCCTTCTCCCCTTCGAGCAGCGAGGGCAGTGTGCC
Source organism: Verrucomicrobiaceae bacterium (assembly GCA_016795375.1). Taxonomy (GTDB): domain Bacteria; phylum Verrucomicrobiota; class Verrucomicrobiia; order Verrucomicrobiales; family Verrucomicrobiaceae; genus Prosthecobacter. The sequence goes on along the minus strand of JAEUHJ010000171.1, from coordinate 9,916 downwards.
GACGCTCTCGCACAACGCGGTGACGCGCAGCCCGGGGACTTTGCCCGAGCGGATGTTCGCAAGGTGTGCCTTGCCCATGTTTCCAAGTCCGACGATGCCGATTCTGACGGTTTCCATGGCCGCGAGCGTAGCAGGGCGGGGGAGGTGGTCAAGCGACTCAACAGTTGCGCGCCGTGCTCTGCGCGGCACTTTTCCCCATGCGCCCGCCACGCAGCCTCAACCTCTGCTTCATTGCCTTCGTGGCAGGGTTTCTGGCGTTTCTCAGCACAACCCTCATGGCAGACGATCTCCGCATCGGCATCATCGGACTCGACACCTCGCATTCGGAGCAGTTCACGCTGCGTTTGAACGATCCGGCCAACCCGAACCACATCCCCGGCGCCCGTGTCGTCGTCGCCTTTCCCGGAGGCAGCCCGGACATCGAGGAGAGCAAGTCGCGCATCGATGGCTTCACCGCCACTTTGCGTGACAAATTCGGCGTGCGCATCGTCGGCGGCGTGGCCGAGGCCTGCAAGGATGTGGACGCCGTCATGCTGCTCAGCCTCGAAGGCCGCCCGAGGCTGGAGCAGATGAGGCAGATCCTCCTGGCGGGCAAGCCGGTCTTCATGGACAAGCCGGTCGCGGCCTCGCTCAAGGATGCCGTCGAAATCTACAAGCTCGCCAACACCACCCGGGTGCCTGTGTTCAGCGCCTCCGCCATCCGCTGGTATCCCGGCGTGCTGGAAGTCGCCAACGCGGAAAAAACCCCCGCGCGCAGCGCCATCTCCTACGGCCCGGCGCATGTGCTGCCGCATCATCCGGATCTCTTTTTCTACGGCATCCATCCCGCGGAGGCGCTTTTCACCGTCATGGGGCCTGGCTGCCTGTCCGTCACACGCACCACCACGCCCTCGGCGTCCATCGTCACCGGCCTGTGGTCCGGCGGCCGTGCCGGCACGTTGCATGCCATTCATGAGGGGGCGAACGCCTACGAACTCATCCGCTTTGGCGACGCGCAGGTCTTCGAGCAGAAGACCGAGGGTGAGTACACTCCGATGCTGCGCGAGATCGTGAAATTCTTCCAGACCCGGCAGCCACCCGTCAGCGCGAGGCAGACGCTCGAAATTTACGCCTTCATGGAGGCCGCCGAGGAAAGCAAACGCCGTGACGGAGCCCGGGTCACCCTGCGCGATGTGATGATCAAGGCCGGCGCCCCCGAGGCATGGCTGCCGGAGGATGGCAAGGTGAGGCCAGCGCCGCCCAAATCCGTCCCCAAAGGCCTGCCACAGCCGGGCGGAACGTGAACAGTTTCGATTAGCAAACGCGGAATCGTCTTGTACAATGCTCCCATGAGCACACGCACGCTGTCATGGGCCGATGTCTGCGCCATTCCATGGCTGAAAGACATCCCGGCCAAGATCGAGACCAACAAGCACAACAAGATCATCATGAGTCCTGCATCGAACTGGCATGGTGGCTCGCAGTATGTCATTGGCAAAGCTCTTGACCGTCTGCTGCCAGGCGGACGTGTCATCATGGAGTGTCCTATCGAAACCAGTGATGGTACGCGTGTGGCGGATGTGGCCTGGATGTCCAAAGAACGTCATCAGCCCTACCGGCGCGCCTTCAGCCTGCCCATCGCCCCGGAAATCTGCGTGGAGGTGTTGTCGCCCTCCAACAACCGTCAGGAAATGCTGGAGAAAATGCAGCTCTACTACGCCGCTGGTGCCAGCGAGGTGTGGTTGTGTGACGAGCACGGCAACATGGAGTTCTTTGTCAAAAGCCAGCTTGATTCCGTGCCTCGTTCCGTGATGTGCCCGGACTTTCCGCTGTGCATTGAGGAGGACTGATGCTGACCTTGATCACTCCGCGTTCTGCACCTGCTCGCGGATTTTTTCCAGCTCCGTCTTCGCGGTGACGACGTGGTGGGCGATCTCGGCGTTGTTGCACTTCGAGCCCATCGTGTTGAACTCGCGGAAAAACTCCTGCAGCAGGAAATCCAGGCTGCGCCCCGCCGGAGCGCCGCCATCGAGGTAGGCGCGGAACTGCCTCACATGGCTCGCGGCTCGCGTGAGCTCCTCGGAGATGTCCGTGCGATCGGCGAAGAGGGCGATCTCCTTCACCAGGCGCTCGTCATCCAGTGGCAGCGGCAGCCCGGCTTCCTCAAGACGCTGGCGCAGCAGTTTGCGCTGGTTTTCAGGCACGGTGGCCGCTTTGACGCGGATCGACTCCAGCAGCGACTCGATCGTGCGCAGCCGCGCCTCGATGTCCGCGTGCAAACTCGCGCCTTCCGCCGCCCGCATGGCATTCATCTGCCGCAACGCCGTGCCCAGAGCCTCCTGCACCAGCGGCCAGACATCCCCGGCAGCGGCCTCGGCCTGCGCCTGCGTGATCACGCCAGGCATGCGCGTGATGTCTGTCAGCGCGATCTCCGGCGGGATGTCCAGTTTCAGCGCCAGCGAGCGCATGGCGTGAAAATAATGCGCTGCCAGCTCGTGGTCGATGCGCGCGGCCTCCTCCGCAGCGGCGCCCGCGTCGCGGCGCACGGAGACATGCACACGCCCGCGCGAGACGACGGCGGACACCTCGTTGCGGACGGCGGCATCCAGCTCGGTCAGCTCACGTGGCAGGTTCACCGCCACTTCGAGCTGTTTGCGATTCACGGAGCTGCATTCCACGCTCCATGTCATCCCTTCGCGCTTTGCCTCGCCGCGGCCGAATCCTGTCATGCTTTTCATGGTCATCAGATGACGTGGAATTTGACTTTGGCAAAGCCTTGCGTGGCGCCTTTTCAGATTCGCCAAGATTCCGGTTTGCATCACCGCTCCCGCTCCCTAGTCTCGCCGCCCCATGGCAAAAGCAGCACTCGGCAAAGGACTCGGCGCGCTCATCTCCGCACCTGCGGCAGTGGCGGGAGTGTCGCGCCTGCCCGCGCTCGCCCAGCCCGCGCCGGGAGACGTGGTGAACCGCGTCTCGCTCGACCAGATCGTCCCCAGCCCGCTCCAGCCACGCAAAGAGTTCCAGGCCGACCAGCTCGCAGAGCTCATGGAGTCCATCCGCGAGCACGGCATCATCCAGCCGCTCATCGTCCGCCGCGTGAAAGGCAGGCTCGAACTCATCGCCGGGGAGCGCCGTTTCCGTGCCTCCCGCGAACTCGGCCTCAAGGAACTCCCCGTCATCGTCCGCGAGGCGTCCGACAAGGACGTGCTGGAGATGGCGCTCATCGAAAATCTCCAGCGTGAAGGGCTGAACCCCATCGAGGAGGCGCAGGCATACTCCCGCCTCGCCAAGGACTTCAGCATGCGCCAGGAGGACATCGCCCAGCGTGTCGGCAAAAACCGCGCCACCGTGGCCAACACGATGCGCCTGCTCGACCTGCCGCCGCCCGTGCGCGAGATGCTCGCCGCCGCGAAACTCTCCACCGGCCACGCCAAGGTGCTGCTCATGCTCAAAAAGCACGACGAGCAGGAGCGTCTGGCAGATCAAATCATCTCCAAGGGCCTCACCGTCCGCGCCACCGAGAAGGCCGTGGATCTCATCCTGCATCCGCCGCCTCCGCCGAAACCGAAGCCGACGGAAACAGATTTCGCCCGCGCCATCCAGTCCGTGGAGCAGAAGCTCATCCAGCATCTCACCACGAACGTCAGCATCCATCACGCGGAAAAGAAGGGGAAGATCGAGATCGACTACTACGGCGCGGACGACCTGAACCGCATCCTCGCCCTGCTCGGAGTCGAAGAGGAGACGTTCGCGGACGAATAACTCATCCCGATGACCCTCATGAACATGCTTCGTGGCCTGGGCTTCATCGTGTTCGCAATTCTCGCTGCCTCCTGCCATCCTGAGGGAAAATCAGCCGCCGACGCCGACGTTCGCGAATTCCTCACCCGCTACTTCACCACCTGGTCCGCGCAGGACATGGACGGCTACGGCGCGTGCTTCCACGAGCAGGCGCGGATCAGTTTCGTCCATCAAGGCACGCCGCGGACACAGGGGCTCACCGATTTCCTCCACGGCCAGAAACTCGGCCACGCCACCGCCACGACCCCGATGACCGAGGTGCCCACCGGCATGCAAATCCTCCGCGATGACCGCACCGCGCAGGCCAGCGTGCGCTGGAAACTCACCAAAGGCGGCGAGGTCACCACCGGCACCGACTGCTTCACACTCATCAAGACGCCCGCCGGCTGGAAAATCATGAGCCTCGTCTTCTACAACGAGTGAGTTTCTCCCAATGTCCCGCCCCTCACCCAAATCTCCAGCTCCCACGCCCGAAGCCGCCGCGTCATCCAGCAAAGGCACCCGCATCTTCCTCGGCATCTCCTGCTTCCTCGCCGGAGCGGCGATGATGGTCATCGAAATCTGCGCCTACCGCCTCCTCGCTCCGTTTTTCGGCAACAGCGTTTACACCTGGACCGCCCTCATCGGCGTCATTCTCATCGCCTTCAGCGCGGGCGGCTACCTCGGCGGACATCTGGCGGATCGGAAGATGGCGCTCGACCTGCTCGGCTGGCTGCTGGCCGGTTCCGCAGTGCTCACCTTCTTCATTCCGGCCCTGCATACCGTATTCGCACTCAACTTGAGCGCAAAGGGGCTCATCGCCGGGCCGGTGATGATCTCGTTGCTGCTGTTCGCGGTTCCGGGCGTGATGCTCGGCGCGGTTTCACCCGCGGCGGTGCGGTTTTACAGCCTCACGCTCAAAGACACTCACGTCGGCGCGGCGGCGGGGACGATCAGCATGCTCGGCTCGCTCGGCAGTTTCGTCGGCACCTTTCTCTCCGGCTTCTTCCTGCTCTCCACCTTCGGCGTGCGCAGCATTTTCTTCGGCACGGCGGCCGTCCTGCTCATCCTGGCCGTGATCGCCTTCTTCCTGGCGAAAAACTCGCTCAAACAGCAGACTCCGGTGCTGTTGAGCGGCGTCTTTGCCTTCGGCATGAGCTGGATGACCGTGCCGAAGCCCAAGTCCGGCGTCATTTACGAACACGAGTCGTTTTATCATCACATCGAGGTCAGCGAGCAGCAGGACGGCAAGGTGACCCGCCGCGTGCTTCAGCTCGACTCCACCATGGAAGGCGGCATGGACGCGAACACCGGCGAGCTCATCCTGCCGTATCAGGAATACTGGAAGCTCGCCCTGCTGCGCGAGCCGGCGAAGGTCGGCAGTGCGCTCTTCATCGGCGCCGGAGCCTTCGGCATGCCGGAGAATGTCGCGCGTGACTTTCCCGAAGCCGCCGTCGATGTCGTCGAAATCGACCCGCAGGTCATCGAAGTCGGCCGCAAATTCTTCAAGCTCGACGAATACCCACGCGTCAAAGCCCACGCAGGCGACGCACGTCGTTACCTGCTGCAAAACGACGGAAAAAAGTGGGACATGATCTTTGGTGACGCCTACAACGGCATCCGTCAGATCCCGCCGCACCTTGCCACGCAGGAGTTCTACCAGCAGGTGGCCGGTCATCTGGAGCCGAAGGGCGTCTTCATCATGAACCTCATCTCCGCCATCACCGGGCCGAAGGCGGAATTGACCTCCGGCATGCTCGCCACCGTGCGGAAAGCCTTTCCTCACGTCGAGGTCTTCTCGATTGGTCACCGTCGCGATGACACGCAGAACGTCATCCTCATGTGCTCGCGCGAAGATTTGAAGCCGCTCATCGTGGATCGTTACGTCACGCCCGGCTCATGGCAGGAACGGCTCATCCGTACCCACATCCCCGCCGGAACGGTGCCGCGTTCGCAGCTCGTCTTCACCGACGATCACAATCCGGTCGATGCCATCATCGCTCGCGGGTTGCTAGAGTGAAGTGACAGCCTTTTTCCAAAAGGTATGCTTGGCTCGATTTTCAGAGAAAATCGGCCACTGACTTACCTCAGCGGCTTCGCCGCAGGTGCCAGTGCCGGAGCGACGAACGCGTCGAACACCAGCACGCCTTTGAGCGCGTCCACGGCGCGTTCGAGCTGCTTGTCGCCGAGATTCGCCAGTTCGAGGGCTGCTGCTTCGCCAGTACCATGGGAGGCGCGCCATTTGGCGACGCGGCTTTCCTCCTCCGTGGTCAATGCGGAGACAATGTTCGGCTCCACGCCGTTCTCATGGATCGTGCGGTGGCCCGGCGTGTAATACTTCGCCGTCGTCAGGCGCATGGCCGCGCCGTTTTTCATCGGCAGGATCGTCTGCACGCTGCCTTTGCCGAAGCTCGTCGTGCCCACGACAATCGCGCGTTTCAAATCCTGCAACGCGCCCGCCGTCAGCTCGCTGGCGCTCGCGCTGCCGTGGTTGATGAGCACGGCGATCGGATACTTGCGCGGCTCCTTGCCGTTGCGCGACGGCGTGCGATACGGCGGCGGATTTTGCGAGGCCACACGACCCTCCGTGGTCACCACGACCGTGTTTTCAGGCAGGAATTCGCCGCAAATCGCCACCGCGCTGTCCACCAGGCCGCCGGGGTTGTTGCGCAGGTCGAGCACGAAGGCTCGCATGCCCTCTTTCTCCAGCTCGTCGAGCGCCGCGCTCAGCTCCTTCGCCGTCGGCGCGTTGAACTGCGAAATGCGCGTGTAGCCGATCTTGTACTCTCCCGCCATTTTCGGTGGCAGCAGCATCGCGTCATGCACCGAGGTCTCCGCCAGCGTCTCGTGCTTCACCTTGAACTCCAAAAACTGCTTTGTGCCCGGCCTGCGCACCGTCAGGCGCACCTCGTCGCCTGTCTTGCCCTTGAGAAGCTGCATCGCCTCGATGACGCCTACGGAATCGGTCAGCACGTCGTTGATGCGCACAAGCTGGTCGCCCGCGAGCACACCCGCAGCGGACGCCGGGCCGTCCTCGCGCACGGTGATGATCGTCAGGATGTTCTGCCGCAGCGCGATGGTGATGCCGATGCCTTCTGAGGTGTCGCTTTGCTCGCGTTGCATGTCCTCGAACAACGTCTTGCCCATGTATTCACAATGCGGGTCAAGCCGGGCCAGCATGCCCTCCAGCGCCCCCTCCACCAGCTCCGCGTAGGTGATCTTCGACTCATCCACATAGTTCTGTCGCACCATCTCCATCGCACGCGTCAGCATCTCCATCTGCTGGTAGGCGTCCTCCGGCGGCGGCTTCACAGGAGGCGCGGCCGGTTTGAGTTCCGGTTTCGCCGCTGGTTTGGGGCCGGTACTCGGCTCCACAGCCTTCGGCGCGGGTTTGGCAGGAGCATTCGTCGCCGGAGCCGCTGCTGGTGTGGGCGCGGCTGTCGGTGGCGCGGCTGTCGGTGGCGCGGCTGTCGGTGGCGCGGCGTGGAGGGCCGCGCTGAAGACGAAAAATGCGATGGAGAGAACCTGAAGGCTGCGCATGCGCCCAAAGTGCATGAATCGGCGCTTTGGAACAGGGAAAAGACGGGGCGAATCACTCCAGCGCGATTCCGCCCCAGTAGGCGAACTCGTAGGCCCAGCCGTTGGCGTGGGATTCGAGGCGGATCGTGACTTCCTGGCCGGTGAACTTCGACAAATCGACCTCGATGTCCTTCCAGCGCGGTTTTTCGTGATTGATGACGGCTTCTTTGACCTCCTGACCGTTGACGACGGCCTTGAGAATCCAATCGCCACGATCATCGGCGGCCACCATGAGCTTCAGCTTGGTTTTGCCGGCCTCGATCTTCAGTTTGCGCTCGAAGCTGGCGGGAGTCTTCTTGTCGGGGAAGGAATGCATGAGCAGCACGTTCGTTTTGCCGTAGTATTCGCCGAGTTTGACGGGCGTGCGCTCAAAGTCGGGCGCGTTGACCTTCCAATCGGGATTCCACAGGCTGACGCTTTCCCAGTCGATGGCGCGTGAGCTGGGCGCTTTCGGTTTTGCTGCCGGTTCTGCGACTTCGACGCCTTTGATGAGCAGCTCCTTCTTTTCCTTCGTTAGCGGCCCTTCCTCCGGCGGAGCGAGAATGTACCACATCATGTCGCGGAAGGCCGTGTCGGGCAGATTGCCGAATCCCACCGGCATGAGGCTCTGTTTCGTGTTCGTGAGGCTGGCGATCTGATCGCGCGGGACGATTTGGGCCGCGCCACCGGCTCCGAGCAGCTTCACATGCCCCGGCGTGTCTTCCACGACGCGTCCCGCGAGCGTGCGGCCGTCCTTGGTGCTCACGCTGATGTTTTCGTAGCCGTTGCCGATGATCTGGTTGGGATCGATGACATTCGCCAACAGCGCATCGAGGTTGCTGCGGCCGCTGCCGATCAAATCCGGCCCCACCTTCTGCCCGCCGCCGTGAAATTCATGGCAGACCATGCAGGTGGCCGTGAAGAGCAGTTTGCCGTTCGCGAGATCGGGTTCGCCGGTCAAACAAGCCTGCTTCTTCTGCGCGATGAGCGATTTCACATCGTCCGACGAATCCTGCCATGCGCCGAGCACTTTGTAGGCGAGATCGCGGATGGCTTTGTCCTTGTGCGTCGCCAGCGCACGCCGCACCGGCGCGGGGAAGCCGCTCGCGCTGACTTTTTGCTCGGAGATCGCGTTCAGGAGGGCTTTCGTCCACGTATCGCGATTGGAAAGCGCCTCGATGGCTGCGTTGCGCATGTTGAAGTCCTTCGATGCCGATTGTTGAAGCAGTGGCGCGATGAACTCATCGCCTCCGAGGTCCGCCGCCGCGCGAATTGCCAAGATAGCTACTTGAGGCATAAAACTATGCGTATGGCCTAGCAGTTTCATTAATGCTGAAGCAAAGACCGGATGCTTGGTGCCGCGAAGACGGCTCAAGGCATCCATAACCTCGTAATCAGGCGCTTTTTGATTTGCGAGCACTCCGGCAAGGTGCCGAATAGCTTCCTCATCCCCCCACATCACCGCGAGTGTCTGCGAGTGCTTCCGCACGTCCGCATTCGAGGACGAACGCCACTTCGCGAGGCTGGCCGAGACGTCCTTCACCGGCTTGATCACGCCGCCTTCCTGACCTTTGACGAGTCCATCCAGCGCATGCGCGAGCAAGATGTCGTGCTCGGCGATCTTGTCGCAAAAATCGACGGCGAGATCGAGGTTCTTCGGCTCACGCGTGTCGCAGAGCCGGCGCATGGCTTTGTGGGAGAGGACGCGGGAGAGGGGTTGAGCTTCGACGGCGAGGCCCTGAAGGAGACCTACGCTTTCGGAGGCATTTCTCGCGAAATCTGGTTCCAATGCTGACCAGATCATGAAAGCCAACATCTGATCTGCGTTGTCCGCGCTTGCGCGAATCAACGCGCTCAATGCTTGGTGATGATTGCCTTTTCGTTGAAATGACTTCGAGACAGTAAGTTGCCACGCGTTGAACTGGCGAAGCGTCACGGCGACTGCCAGCCGAACTTGAGGATCTCCATCATCGGCCAGTTGACTTAGTTGCGAACTCCAATTGCCCCATCCTTCAGCCATGACTCTTGCGCATGCGGCTTTGAGCGGGCTCGGTGACGCCGCTCCAATGGAGTCCATGATCTTCGGATGGTGATTTGTGAAATGACAATTGTGCAGGGTCCAGAAAGCCAAGAGCCGAATATCAGGCGCCAAACTTGACATGATGACTGCTTCAAGCATGGGTTTGGCTTCTTCGTCCCTACGCTCAACCAACTGGCGTTTCGCCATCCTTCGCATCCAGTTGTTGGGATGCTCCAGAGTTTTGACGAGGTCGGTGGTGGAGAGTTTTTTGAGGTCGAGGTCTTTCGTGGGCCTTGAGGCGTGTTGTGTAGTCCCGCCTTTAGGCGGCTCATTCCCTGAACCGGCTGAAGCCGGGACTACAGAACCGCTTTGGGTCGTGACGACACGCCAGATGCGGCCGTATTGGCGGTCCACGCCTTCGGGGTTGGCTTTGGCGTTTTGGTAACAGGGATACTTGTCGCACCAGTCCATGATCCAGAGGAAGCCGTCGGGGCCGGTTTGGGTGCTGACGGGGCGGAACCAGCCGTCGTTGGCACGGAGGAAGTCGCGACGCGGCTCGCATTTGAAGGTGGCGCCGAC
>JAEUHJ010000127.1 GCA_016795375.1 Verrucomicrobiaceae bacterium | reverse complement strand
GCCCCCCTCCGCTGCGGGCATGTGCCACAGCCTTGTGGAAAACCTCAAGACAGGCACCCAGGTCGGTGGCGTCAACGGAATGACCTGCGACTCCATAACCTACAGCGCGGTCCACCAGGTTTTCGCAAGCATACTGGCGGGAGTTCGGTGTGGAGTAGGCGAACTGATTGTTGGCCACGCTGACAATGAGCGGCAGTTTTTCGACCGCGGCCATGTTCAGCCCTTCGTGAAATGCCCCCGTGGAGGTGCCGCCGTCACCGATGCTGGTGGCACCAACGCCATCTTTCAGCCGTCCGGCCAGGCGCCGGGCAAAGAGCGCTCCGGACACCACTGAGATCAAGCTGCCCAGGTGACTGATCATTGCCAGCAGTCCCTCTTTCGGCCGCCCGCGGTGGATGTTGCCATCACGGCCACGCATCGGCCCGGTGACAGTGCCCAGATAGGTGCGCACACAATCCAGAATCGGCTCGCCAAAAGCAATGCGTCCCGCCTGATCACGAATCAATGGACCATAAACATCCTTGCCTTGCTTCAACTGCACACCCAGGGCCGCACTGAATGCCTCCTGCCCTTTTCCCAGATACACCCCGCCCACGATGCGCCCTCCAGCACGATAAAGTGAACCCAATTTTTCCTCCAAAACCCGCGACAGCAACATGTGCTGGTAAGCGAGCAGAAACTGGGCGCGAAAATCCGCCGTGATGACGGTTTCAACGCAGATTGTCGGAGAAGCGGGAGCCACGAGCACATCAGGTATCAAAAACTCGCTCTCTCGTCAACCGTCGCCCCAAGAGTAATGCCTCCCTCCGAACGAATTCGTTAGTGAAGTGATGCCTGATCGACTCCCCAACGCTTCGAATCATTTGAAAATTTGGGAGTGACAAAGTGTGAACAAGTGAATAATCTTCTTGAAATTTCAATAATAATGCGGAAATTTTATAAAGAAGTCCAAACTTTTTAGAATTACCTATGGAATCTCTCATCGCCACCGTCTCCAACGACGCTGCATTTTCTGACTTCCAAGTTCAGAGCTATGGAAGCCTCGTCCTGCCGGATCATCCCATCCGTTTTGGTTTCCAAGTGGACATCGTTCCCGACTATTGCCCGAAAAACATTCTTTTCGGACTTATCAGCCGCGACCCCGTCAATGGAGGTACTCCGAAAACCAGCGGCTTCGCCGTGCGGGTCGATCTGGAAACAAGGGAAGTGTGGGACGTGCTGAACGACAGCGGTCTAGTCGGCTGGGTCGAACACCCGCTCGGTCTTGCCGGCTTCACAGACGAGGAACCCTTGCTCCTCGACTGGGAGGTCGAGTTTTATGGGCAGGCATTGATTCCAAAGCTCGTCGTCGCCGACCAGCAATGGCTCTACCCGGCCATCCAGTGTCCGCATCCGATGGTCATGGAGTCCCTGGTCGGCTGGGCCGGCGAATGGCAGTCCGATGCGCGCGAAATCTTCATGCATCCGGCGCTCTGGCGCGAGCAGATTCCCACCCTGACAACCACGCAGGAAGAAACTCTGGCCGCCACCTGACCAAGCTCCGGCTTGAATCCCGTCGGTTTTCCCGCTACCGGCAGGGTGCATGAAAAACACGGACAGTCGCATCCTCGTCACCGGCGGAGCCGGGTTCATCGGCAGCGCCCTCGTCTGGGAGCTGAACCGCCGGGGCTGCGAAAACATCGTCGTCTGCGACCGTCTGAGTTCTGACGAGAAGTGGAAAAACCTCGTCCCGCTGAAGTTCGCCGACTACATCGATGGCAACGACCTCCTCCAAGGCGTGCAGCACTCCCCGGCCAAGCTGGGCCGTTTCGACCTCGTCCTGCATCTTGGCGCCTGCTCGGCCACCACCGAACGCGACGCGGATCACCTCATGCGGAACAATTTCGAGTTCACCAAGCAGCTCTGCCACTGGTCGCTCACCAACCGCACCCGCTTCGTCTATGCATCCTCCGCCGCCACCTATGGCGACGGCGCCCACGGCATGAACGATCAGGATGCTGACATCCACAAGCTGCGCCCGCTGAACATGTACGGCTACTCGAAGCACATCTTCGATCTCCACGCAAAACGCGAGGGCTGGCTGCCAAAGATCGCCGGCCTCAAGTACTTCAATGTCTATGGACCCAACGAGGACCACAAGGCCGACATGCGCAGCCTCGTCCACAAAGCCTGCGGCCAGATCCTCTCCACTGGCAAGGTGCAGCTCTTCAAATCCCACCGCCCCGACTACCAG
>JAEUHJ010000109.1 GCA_016795375.1 Verrucomicrobiaceae bacterium | reverse complement strand
CGCAGGTGATGAGGCAGCGGTTTTTGCGGGCGGTCTGGTAAAACTCCTCCGCCCCGGCCAGCTCGGCGGCGCAGGTGGCGATGCGCACCAGGTCGTCGCGGAACCAGGTGGCGTATTCGGACGGGTTCGGAGAGCGTCGCCCCTCGCGGGAATGACAGCCGGTCTTGTCCGCGGCGAAATACGGCCCATAGACATGCACCCCGGCAATGCGCGAGCCGTGCGCGGCCTGCCAGGTGCGTTTCGCCTCGCGGCAGGCCATGAGCATGCCCATGATCTGGGGCGGGGCGCCAGTGGTCGTGGTGGGAAAAATCGTCGTGGTGCCGTGCAGGGCATGCGCCTTCAACGCGGTGCGCACCGCAGGCACGGTGGCGTCCATGAAGTCGGCGCCCGCGCCGCCATGGACGTGGATGTCGATGAATCCAGGGCTGATGTAACCGCCCTTCGCATCGACCACCTGCGCGTTCTTCGGCGCGGCGACCCTTTTGCCGACGGCGGTGATTTTGCCGCGTTCACACAACACCGCCCCCCCCTCGATCAGAGTGTCCGGCAGGATGAGCGTGCCGTTTTGAACGAGGAGCGGCGGTGCGGCGGGCGTTTTCATATCATAACAAGTTGAGCGGATTGACGCGGGTTTGCAGAGGAAAGGTGACGCGCTGGCCGTCACGACGGTGGGACTCGAAGACAGCGCAAATCATTTCGATGATCTGGCGGCCGCGCGTGGCATCGCAGAGCGGCGCACGATTCTCCTTGATCGCGGCGACAAGGTCGAGACCGGAAATCTCGTGGCTGGAGACTTTTTTGGCGATGTCCTCGTCCTCCAGCACCGGTTTGCGCGACTCCTTGCCGGCCTGAATCCAGGCAAAGGGCTCCTGATCCATGCGCAGGCCGATCACGCCGTTGTTGCCGAAAATTTGCAGGGCGAAGGAGGCAGGATCTTCATAAACGGGCTTTTTCAGGCGGCCGTCCTTGATGCTGTCGAAAAAGAATGGCACGCCGTTTTCCATCTCGAAGCGGGCGTGCACCTCGTCGCCCGCCAGCGGGCCGATGCCTTCGTCGCCGTTCTTGACATCGGTCTGGGTGGCAGGCCTGCCGTTTTGATAAACGCCAGCGGCACAGGCGCGCGGCGCTCCTGCGAGCGTGATGGCGCAGTCCATCACATGCGAGCCAAGCACCCACATGTCAAGGCCACCACCGCGCGGATCCTCCTTGCCACGACCACGCATCTCCAGCACGCGGCCGATGGCTCCGTCAGTGATGAGCTTTGCGGCCATGGACAACGCTGGATGGTAGCGGTTGCGATGGGCGATGGCGATCCTCGTCCCGGATTTTCCGGCGGCGTCGATGACTTCGTCGCACTCCGCAGGGCTGCGGAGGAAGGGTTTTTCGATGTAAATGCCCTTCGCGCCGTGGTGAATGGCCGCGAGAAGCATGTCGCGATGCTGGTCGATGTGGCGCGGACCGATGGCGACGATGTCGGGATTGATCTCGGCCAGCATGGCCTTGTAATCGGCGAAACCTTTGCCCGCCCCGGTCTTTTTCAGCCCGGCGGCCCGCCCATGCGCATCCGCGTCGGCAACGGCGACGATCTCCGTGGCGGGAATGGCCGCCCACATGGTGTCGAGGCCATGACCGTAGCCCCCGCGCCCTGTATGGCCGATGACGGCGACGCGGAGCCTTTTGCCAGGGCCAGCCGCGACATGGCTGGATACGAGGGCAGCGGGCAGGGAGGCCAGGAGATGGCGGCGGTTCATGCGATGACATGAACGATGCGTGGAGGCCGGAACACGCAAGGCCGTTCATGCTTCCAGCATTTTCCGCGCCTGCTCCGGTGCCGGGCGACTTTCCCGGACACGCTGTGGTTTTGAGTTTGTGAGCATGGTAAAACCCGCCTATCCATCCAGGGCGACCTTCCCAGCCACAGCACGAGCGCACATCCTTCATGTCTGAAAACCGAGAGCATGCCGCAGGAGACTCCGTGCCGGAGTTGAGGCGGCGCATCCAGGAGCTGGAAGCCCGGCTGCATGCGCTGGACGCGGCAGCGCGGCAGACTCAGGACAAGGGAAAGGACATCCCCGTGCACAAACAGCCCGATCCGACGCGTGAGGAAGCCGAGGAGCGGTTGAAGGCCATCCTTGAAAACACGCCCGCAGTCGTCTTCATGAAGGATCTGCAGGGACGCTACCTGCTGGTGAACAAGCACTGGGCTGATCTCTTCCACACCACGCCGGAGGAGGTGGTCGGAAAATTCGACCACGACATCTTCCCGCCGGACATGGCCAGCGCCTTCCGTGAGAACGACGCAAAAGTCGCCGAGACGGGCGTGCCGATGCAGATGGAGGAGATCGCACCACGGGCCGACGGGCCGCGCACCTTCCTGAGCGTGAAATTCCCGCTGCGAGACGCGTCAGGGGCGATCCATGCCGTGGGCGGCATCGCCACTGACATCACTGAAAGAAAAAACTTCAACCGCGCCCTGGAGCAGAGCGAGGAACGTTTCAAACTGGCCGTGCGCGGCGCGAACGACGGCATCTGGGACTGGGACATCCGCACAGGCGAGGCATTCTTCTCCCCGCACTGGAAGAGCATGATCGGCTACGCGGACGACGAGATCGGCAACAACTTCGCCGCGTTCGAGAACCTGCTGCATCCTGATGATCACGCGCGCGTGATGTCCGCCGTGGACGACTACCTGCAAGGACGCTTGCCGCGTTACGCGGTGGAGTTCCGCCTCCGGCACAAGGACGGCTCCTGGCGCTGGATTCTGGCACGCGGACGCGCCCTGCGGGATGAGAGCGGCAAACCCTACCGCATGGCCGGGTCCCACACCGATGTGACCGAGCGCAAACAGGACGAGGAGGAGCTGCGCCAGGCCCGCCATGCCGCCGAGGCCGCGAACAGCGCGAAGAGCGTCTTCCTGGCGAACATGAGCCATGAGATCCGCACGCCCATGAACGGCATCATCGGCATGAGCGAGCTGCTGCTGGACACAAAGCTGGACGAAGCCCAGCGCCAGCATCTCGAAATGCTCAAACAGTCCGCCGACTCGCTGCTGGACCTGCTCAATGACATCCTGGATTTCTCAAAGATCGAGGCTGGCAGGATGGAGCTGGAGGCACACGAGTTCGACCTCGGCGAAACCGTGGCGGAGACGGTGCGCGCGATGAGCACGCGCGCCTACCAGAAGCGCCTTGTGCTGCTGCACCACATCAGCCCGGACGTGCCCGCGAGACTCATCGGCGACGCCGGCCGCCTGCGGCAGATTTTGATCAATCTCATCGGCAACGCGATCAAGTTCACCCACAAGGGCGGCGTCACCATCGAGGTCGGCGTCGAATCCGGCACGGCGGACCTGCTGACGTTGCATTTCAAGATCAACGACACGGGCATCGGCATCGCCGAAAACATGCACGAACGCATCTTCGAGGCTTTCACCCAGGCGGAGAACTCCACGGCAAGGCGTTATGGAGGCACCGGCCTCGGCCTGACCATCTGCCGTGACCTTGTCGAGCTCATGCATGGTCGCATCTGGGTGGAGAGCCGGACGGACGTGGGCAGCACCTTCCACTTCACCGCCGCCTTCGGACGCACCAGCGGCATCTCCATCCGACCAGTCTCCCCCCGCGCCGAGCCGGTGGTCACGGCACATTCCTCCATGAAGATTCTGGTGGTCGAGGACGGCCATGTGAACCAGATCGTCAGCGCCCGCATGCTCGAGAAACGCGGCCACGTCGTCACCCTGGCCGCCAGCGGCGAGGAGGCGCTTGATTTGTTCAACAGCGAGCCTTTCGACGCCATCCTCATGGATGTGCAGATGCCCGGCATGAACGGCCTGGAGGCCACCGCCCGCATCCGTCAGATCGAACAGGACAAAGGCGGCCACGTCCCCATCATCGCCATGACGGCGAACGCGATGAAAAGGGACCGCGAGCTGTGTCTCGCCGCCGGCATGGATGACTACCTCGCCAAGCCTCTGCACTCCACCGATCTTTATCAATCCGTCGAGCAGTTCGCGCTTCGCGCCCAGGAGGGGGGAGCCAGCGTCGAAATCAGGCATGAGACGGCGCCCATGCGCACCCAGGCGGAAAACCCGCTTTTTGACGCCGACGCCTTCCGTGAATCCACCGGTGATGACAAGCTCATGCAAAAGCTCATCGCCATCTTCCCCGGTGACTCGCGGAAGTACCTGCGCAAGGCCGAAAAAGCCCTCGCCGCAGGGAAGGCGCAGCCGCTTTATGAGGCGGCGCATTCGCTCAAAGGAATGCTCGGCGTTTATGCCGCGCCAAAGGCCTTCCACCTGGCCTCCGAATTGTGCGAATACGCCCACGCCGGCGACTTGAAGGGCGCGCAGATCATGTTCGAGCAGTTGCAGCGCGAGATCACGCTCCTCGCCGGCGCGCTGACCGGTTTTGACCCGGTGATCTGACCTCAGCGGTATTCCGCCATCCCGTCATAGGCATGCTCGACATGCGTCGTGCCGCCGATCTCACGCAAAATCTGCCGCGTCAGATTCAGCTTCGCGTGCAGTGCCGCGTCATCGTGATCCGGGTCGTGATGCACCACGATCCACTTCTTCGCGCCGACGATCCTGGTCAGCGCGCAGGCCGTGGCGAGATTCGAGTGTCCCCAGCCGATGCGTTTCGGGTAATCCGCCGGCAGGTACTGCGCCTCGTGGATCAGGAGGTCCACACCGTCGAGAAAGTCCACGATCGGCTCATACGGCACCACCAAGTGCGAGTCCCTGGTCAGCGGCCCAGGCGGACCGGTGTAACCCTGCAAAAACTCATTGTCCGGCACAAAAGCCGCCTTCCAGCCATCATGCTCCACCTTGAAGCAGACCGTCGCCCCCGGATGTTGTGTGAACTCACGGGTCACTGACACATCACCGATTTTCACCGGTGCATCATCCAGAAAGACGAAGTTGATCTTCGCCCGCAAATCCTCGCGCTGGATGGGAAAATAATCACGGTCCATCTGGCCGCAGAGCAGCGACTCGATGTTCTTTCCAAAGCCGCGCTCGCCATAAACGGTGATCTCGAAGCCCGGAACATAAATGGGGACGAAGAACGGGAAGCCCTGGATGTGGTCCCAGTGCGTGTGCGTGATGAAGAGATGAATGTGGCACGGCCCGCCTGCCAGAAACGACTGCCCCGCCTCACGCAGTCCCGAGCCCGCGTCAAAAATGAGGCGGTCCCTGCCGGAGTTGTACTCAAAACAGGTCGTGTTGCCGCCATGCTGAGCATAGCGCGCCCCGCACACCGGAATCGAGCCCCGGGTGCCCCAGAGCTTCACATGCGGACGTTTTATGTCCAGCACCGGGGCGTACTGAGTCTCGGTATAAACGAGATGCTCGCGATGGGTCACCCCCGTGGCCGTCGCGGCCTCATGAAAATATTGCCGCAGCTTCCCCAGCAACAATTCGGGATCGAATGGCTTGATCAACACGTCCACCGGCCCGGTTTGCTGGAGATGCTTCAGCTCCGTCGAATAATCCTTCGCTGTGGTGACGATCACCGGCAGATGCTGCGTGGACTGCTGTGAGCGCACATGCCGCAGCACCTCCAGCCCGTTCATCTTCGGCATGATCAGGTCCAGCACCAGCAGGTCGGGCTTGAACTCCTCGATCTGCTCCACGCACTCTTCGCCGTCTTCCGCCACACACACGGTGTAACCCTGCATTTCCAGCGCGTGCGACATCCGCATCGAGATGGCCCGTACATCCTCGGCGAGCAGTATTTTCTTGGATTGGATTGGATTGGCCATGTCTTGCTTCTCCACCATGAGCATAAATTGCAATGGTCGGGCTGGCGGGATTCGAACCCACGACCTCTTCGTCCCGAACAAGAAACTAGGAGTTTATTCGCATATAGTTTGGAGCAGTCTCTCGTCGCCAAACCACGCAGTGTCAAGGGTTTCAGGGGGTATTATACCTCGCGTCATGAGGATTTGTGAAAAGGGAAAATCTGGAAGTTGAGGGTGAGCAGGCTTTTGAGTTTTGGCAGGTAATCGCGGGACATCTTGCTCAGGCAGTCATCGATGGCGGCGCGAAACTCTCCAAAGGTTGGATAATGCCGGTTGGTCAGGCACTTCTTCTTGGTGAGCTTCCAGAGCCTTTCGATCAGATTCAAATTCGGGCTGTAGGAGGGCAGGTAGAGCAGTTCGATGTCCGCCCGCGCGGCGTGTGCGGCGACTTCTTTGCAACGCTGGTATCGGGCATTGTCCAGGATCAAGGTGATTGGCGTGCCCTGATGCTTCGCGCAGATTTGATCCAGCAGTTCCATGACCAGCGGGGCGCTCACGGTGCCTTCGGTCGTCACGCTGATGATCTCATGGCTATGGCTCTCGATGGCTCCCAGCACACTGTAGCGCTGCCTGCCGGGCGCGGTCTTGATGAAAGTGCGTGCAAAGCACCAGAGCATTCCCAGGAACGCTCCCATCACAAAGTGCGCGGCATCCACGAAGAAGACTTTACGCTCGCCTTTGGCCGCTTGCGCCAGGCGCGGGAGCATCTCCTGCTGGTAAAAGTCGAACTGGAGCTGTGCATCACACTTGCCAGGCAGGGAGGCGGTTTTGCGATACTTCATGCCCAGCTTGTGCAGAGTGCGCCGCGCCTGGCTTTCGCTGAGACGGATGCCGCTGAGAGCTTCGATGCGGGCCACGGCGGCCTTGGCATCGGCCACGGGTGCGGCGGCAAAAGAGCAGCGCAGGCAGGCCATGAAGGGTGCCATGGTGCTGCTGGGCCGGTAGTAACGATCCTCCACGACAAGGGCGAGGCCGC
>JAEUHJ010000084.1 GCA_016795375.1 Verrucomicrobiaceae bacterium | reverse complement strand
GGGAGTCTGGGGTTCGGTGAAAATTGAGAATACCGGGGCGGCGGGCGTTCTGTCCATCAAATAATCATGCGTGAGAAACGCACGGACAAAACAGCGCGACGAGAGGTGCTTTGATCAGGTGTATTTGAGCACTTCTTCGATCGTCGTCTCGCCGTCATAGATGCTGCGCAGGCCGTCCTCGCGCAAGGTGACCATGCCGAGTTCGATGGCTTTCTGCCGCAGCACCAGGGATGGGGCGCGTCCGGTGATCAGCTCGCGGATCGGGTCGGTGACATCGAGCAGCTCGTAGATGCCGCGGCGTCCTTTGTAGCCGCTGCTGCCGCAGGTGGAGCAGCCGGCTCCGGTGTAGAAGTGTTTCCCGCCGATGTCGTCCGGGGTGAGGTTGAGCTGGTTCAGGATGTGCAGGCTCGGCTCATAAGGCGCGCGGCAGCTTTTGCAAATCGTGCGCAGCAGGCGCTGGGCGAGCACGCCTTCCAGAGTGGCGGCCACCATGAATGGCTCCACGCCCATGTCCACCAGACGTGTCACCGCGCCGGCCGAGTCATTGGTGTGCAGCGTGCTGAGCACCAGGTGCCCGGTGAGAGACGCCTGGATGGCGATCTGCGCTGTTTCGAGGTCGCGCATCTCCCCGACCATGATGCGGTCGGGGTCCTGGCGGAGGAATGAACGCAACGCCTTGGCAAAAGTCAGCCCGACCGCGTCGTTGACCGGCACCTGCATGATGCCGTCGAGCTCATATTCGACGGGATCCTCGGCGGTGAGCAGTTTCGCGTCCACGGTGTTGATCTTGCGCAGGCAGGCATACAGCGTCGTCGTTTTGCCCGCGCCGGTGGGGCCGGTGACGATGAAGATGCCATTGGGCTTGTGGATGGTCTCCTCGATGTAATCCTTCAGGCCGTCCGACATGCCCAGGTCCGAGAGTTCGAGCTGGATGGAGGAGCGGTCGAGCACGCGCAGCACCACAGATTCGCCATGCTGCGTGGGCAGCGAGTTCACGCGCATGTCCACCGCCTTGCCTCCCACGGTGGTCATGATGCGGCCGTCCTGCGGGATGCGGCGCTCGGCGATGTTCATGTTGGCCATCACCTTGACGCGGGAAATGATGGAATTGGCCAGATGCACCGGCGGCGGGGCCATTTCATAAAGGGCGCCGTCCACGCGGTAACGAATTTTGAACTCGCGCTCAAAGGGCTCGAAGTGGATGTCGCTGGCACGTTCCTTGATGGCCTGGTGCATGACCAGATCGACGAATTTGACGATGGGCGCGGAGTTGGCCTCAGCCTCGGGGGAGGCGCCGTCTTTGCCGGACTTGCCCAGGTTGCCGAAGATTTCCTCGATGTCCGGCGTTCCGCTGCCGTAGTGTTTTTCAATCAGGGATTGCACCTGGTTGCGACGGGCGACGACGGGGACGATGGTTTTTTCGAGGCCGAAACGGAGATCTTCGACAAGCTGTGGATTGAGCGGGTCGGTGAAGGCCACATGCAGGCCCTGCGCATCCAGGGTGATGGGAAAAGCGCCGTAAAGGCGGGCCATGCCGGCCGGGATCAACCCGACAACCGAGGGGGGGGGCTCGAAGTTGTCGAGATCGAAGTGGTCCGCGCCCAGCTCGTCGGCCACCTGCGCCCAAAACTCGTCCTCGTTGGTGTAGATGCCGTAGTCCAGAAGCACCTGCACGATGTCCTTGCCGTTTTTCACGGCGTCCTGCGCGATGTCGTAGGCGAGTCCTTGGTCTATCACGCCACGGTTTTCGAGCATCTCTACCACGTTCTGGGGTGTCATAATCGTTTTCGGGGATGAATGGTGTTTGCGGGCGGCGGGATCAGTCGGCGTCGGACATGGTGGCCTCGATCACCTCCTCGGCGGTGGTCATGCCGGAGAGCACTTTGCGGATGCCGTCCTCACGCAGGGTCCGCATTCCCAGCTCGCGCGCGCGTTTGCGCAACTGCGGCGTGGTGAGCTGCTGGTTGATCATGTTGCGCACCTCGTCATCCACGGTGAAAATCTCGACGAGGGACATGCGCCCGCGATAACCGCCCTGGCGGCATTTGGCACAGCCTCCCGGGCCGAAGATCGTGGCCTCCATGAGCTGGGATGCCTCCAGGCCGAGCGAGCGCAGTTCGCGATCATTGAGCGTGGACGAGGTTTTGCAGTCGCCGCAAAGTTTCCGCACAAGACGTTGGGCCTGGATCGCGCGCACGGCGGAGGCGATGAGGAAGGGTTTCACGCCGATGTCACTGAGACGGGCCACCGCGCTGGGGGCGTCATTGGTGTGCAGTGTGGAGAACACCAGGTGGCCGGTGAGGGAAGCCTGGATCGCGATGGACGCGGTCTCCAGGTCGCGAATCTCCCCCAGCATGATGATGTTCGGCGCCTGGCGAAGCATGGCGCGGAGCGCCGCGGCGAAGGTCATGCCGATGTCCTCCTTCACCATGACCTGGTTGATGCCGGCCAGCTCGTATTCGACCGGATCCTCCACAGTGATGATCTTGCGGTCCGGGCGGTTGATGAAGTTGAGGCAGGCGTAGAGCGTGGTCGTCTTGCCGGAGCCGGTCGGCCCCGTGACGAGGATGATTCCATCCGGCAGGGTGATGAGACGCTCGAAGGCGGCCTGGTCGTCGGTGAGGAAGCCGAGGTCGGAGAGGCCAAGGCGCAGGCTGCTCTTGTCGAGAACACGCATGACCACGCTCTCCCCGTGGTTCGTCGGGATGATCGACACGCGCATGTCGATCTCCTTCTCATTATAAGACATCTGGATGCGGCCGTCCTGCGGGACGCGCTTCTCGTCGAGCTGCATCGTGCCGGTCATGATTTTGATGCGGCCGATGATGGCCGCGTGCAGGCGCTTCGGATGATGCTCCACATCGACGAGGACGCCATCCATGCGGTAGCGGATGCGGATGTCCTTCTCCAGCGGCTCCACATGGATGTCCGACGCCTTGTTCTTGAACGCCTCCATCAGCATGTTGGTCACCAGCTTGATGACCGGGGCGTCATCATCCGAGGTGCTTCCGTCGGAGTTTTTCGCCTTCGGCACACCCATGATCGCCTCGTTGCCGTAGATGTTGGCCTGGAGGGTTTTGATGAGGGCCGGAGTGGAGCAGTAAAACTCAATGTCGGGCTGCAGCACATGCGGCAGGGCGTCCAGAGTCTCAAAGTCGAACGGGTCGCAGACGACGATCTGCAACGCGCTGCCGTTCGTCCCGAGTGGCGCGATTTTGTACTTCTGCGCGACCTCCAGGCCCACCAGCGTTTTGAGGCCGTGGTGCGGCTCGAAACCGTGCAAATCCACATACTCCATGCCGGAGCTCACCGCCACGGCCTGCGCGACCTGCTCGTCGGACATGATGCCGGCCTTGATCAAAGCCTCCACCACGCTCTCGCCGGGTTTCAGGCCGCTCTGGACCTGCTGGATGTCACGATCAGTCAGCAGCCCGGATTCCTGGAGCTGTTCGAGGAGGTATGTTTCATTGGAGTACATGAAAGCGAGTCTGCTAGACGGGTGGGAGGGACGGAGTGATTTTTTCGATAATTCCCAGCCTACAACCGCACGCGGGAAAGTGTCAACGCCGCGACGTTCACAAGGAGAAAATAGCCGCGATGACATGACAAACTCCGCCCAGGCACGGCGTTCGACTTGCCCTGCCGTTCCAATCACGCCCGCCGACCATCATGAACATCCTCAAATCCGCCCCTCTCATCCTCATCAGCATCGGCTGCGCGCTTTCAGCGCTCATGCCGCGCAACGCCGCCGCGCATGATGCCGGCACGCAGATGTCCGCCATTGCCAGGGTGTTTCTCGCGGCGCTTGATCCCGCTCAAAAAGCGAAGGCCGCCTTCGAGTTTGGCGTCGATGAGCGCGAAAACTGGCATTTCATCCCGCGTGAACGCAAAGGGCTGCCCATGAAGGAGATGACAGCGCAGCAGCGCCTGCTGGCGCACGCCCTCTTGAACACCGGACTCAGCTTTCGCGGCTCCGCCAAGGCGGTCACGATCATGAGTCTTGAGGAGGTGCTCTATCAAATCGAAGGCGCGGACGAGGCGAAGCGCGCCGCCGCCCGCGAGAGGCGCGATCCGGAAAAATATTTCTTCTCCATTTTCGGCGAGCCTGCCGACAAGGGAACCTGGGGGTGGCGCGTGGAAGGACACCATCTCTCGCTGAACTTCACGGTCAAAGACGGACGCCTCCTGCGCGCCACGCCATCTTTCATGGGCACAAATCCCGGGGAGATTCGTCAAGGCCCGCTCACGGGACTGCGCGTTCTCGCGGTGGAGGAGGAACTGGGCCGGGAGCTGGTCAGGTCACTCACACCAGAGCAGTTCAAGACCGCGCTGGTGGCCGCAGCCGCCCCCAAGGACATGATCACGGCCGCCGAGCGCAAAGTCAGCGCCCTCTCGCCCGCAGGACTCGCGGATTCCGAACTCAATGACAAGCAGAAGGCCATGCTGGCACGCCTGGTCGATGAGTACCTCACCCGTCTCCGTCCCGAGATCGCCGACGAGGCGCGCACG
Source organism: Verrucomicrobiaceae bacterium (assembly GCA_016795375.1). Taxonomy (GTDB): domain Bacteria; phylum Verrucomicrobiota; class Verrucomicrobiia; order Verrucomicrobiales; family Verrucomicrobiaceae; genus Prosthecobacter. Next base: position 4,307 of record JAEUHJ010000084.1, on the reverse strand, counting down.
GAAATCCAAAAGGGCGGACCTGTTTATTTCGGCTGGGCCGGCGGCAGGGAGCGTGGCGAACCGCACTACTATCGCGTCCAGGGAAAAACTTTCCTCATTGAGTACGACAACACGCAGAATGACGCCAACCACGTTCACAGTGTGTGGCGCAGTTTTGACGGTGACTTCGGACGCGACCTGCTCGGCGAACATTTGAAGCAGTCTCATTGATGCTCATTCGCACGGATTCCATCTGCGGATGAACGCGCAGGTTTCGTGCCCGGACGACATTGCTCACACATCTTCGCAGTCTGTTCACAGCTTGTTCACGGTTATCCGCGAACAACTTCAGCTCCAGCGCAAACTCATTTTGAAATTTTTCACGCGCCGCATGGAAAATTCAAAAAAATATATCGAAGAAGAACTTGTGACACGGAGTGGTTTCGACATAAAAAGCGGCGTCATTCAAAAAAGAAATTCAACGCTGTCTGAACAGTACGCTGATGCTCTTGAGACACGGCTTTCCAACCCCTTTTCGACCTCACTCTCCCGGAGAAACTCATCATGGCGCGCGACGATGAAAACACGAATCACACATCAGGCAAAAACACGGAACAACATGCACGGAACGGACTCTTCACACTTGCTCCCACGATCTGGGACCGCGTGTGCGAAGTTTTGGTGAGGCGTCTCGGCGCGGACAATTTCCAGCGCTGCTTCAGCGGCACCTCCGCGCGCCTTGCGGATGACGGCAGGTTTGTCATCACTGTGCCGAATCCCATTCATCAGCTCTGGATTGAAAGCAATCACAGCGCCGCTGTCACTGATGCGGTGGCCGAGGTCACCGGCGCTCCCGCGCTCATCGAGTTTCATGTCGCCTCCGAGTCAACGCCGGCACCGTCCTCCTTCGCGCCGGCGCCGGAGATCAAGGCCGCCCGTGTCAATGCTCCCGCGCAGGAGCCCATCCGTTATTTCAGCGAGGCCGGCCTGAACGCGAAGTTCAACTTCGACAGCTACGTCGCCGGAGCCAACAGCAGTTATTCCGTCGCGGTGGCCCGCGCGGTGGCAGAAAAACCCGGCCGCATCTACAACCCGCTGTTCTTTCACGGAGCCACCGGCCTGGGCAAGACCCATCTCATGCAGGCCATCGGCCAGGAGGTGCTCGCGCGCAAACCACGCGCCAACGTGCGCTACGTCACCTCCGAGCAGTTCACGAACGAGTTCGTGGACGCCATCAAGAAGCAGACCTTCAGCCAGTTCCGCCAGAAATACCGCAAGGTGGACGTGCTGCTCATCGACGACGTGCATTTCTTCGAGGGCAAGGACAGCACCCAGGAGGAGTTCTTCCACACCTTCAACGAGCTCTTCAACAACGCGAAGCAGATCGTCCTGGCCAGCGACCGCCCGCCCAGCGAGATCAAGAACCTCGAAAGCCGCCTCGTCTCACGTTTCGAGTGGGGGCTTGCCACGCAGATCCAGGTGCCGGACTTCGAGACGCGCATCGCCATCCTGCGCCGCAAGCAGAACGACTTCAACGTCTCGCTCGACTCATGGATTCTCGAGTTCATGGCCCAGCGCATCCGCGCGAACGTCCGCAAACTCGAAGGCGCCCTCATGCGCGTCGCCGCGCACGTCTCGCTGGAAGGCGCCGTCACGACCGAGTCCGCCCTCACCACGCTGCTGCATGATGTGATCGACGAGGACCAGTCGAAGACTGTCACAGTCGATCGTGTGCAGCGCATCGTCGCCACGCATTATGATCTACGCGTCGGTGACCTCACCGGTCCGCGCCGTCCGAAGACCATCGCCGAGGCCCGTCAGGTCGCCATGTTCCTCACCCGCACGCTCACCAAGCTGCCGCTGGTGCAGATCGGCGACGAATTCGGCGGCCGTGACCACGGCACCGTCATCCACGCCTGCAAGGTCGTCACCAACCTCCTCAACGGCTCCAGCGACTTCAAACGCATGCTGGACAACCTCGCCGGAAAAATCCGCGAGGCTTGACCCTGCGGTCCGCTGAAAACATCCGGCCTTCCGTCCTGTCATCGGACACAGGCCGCAGGCAGGAAAGGCCGCCTGATTTGCGGCCTCCCTGCCGGCAAAAAACTCACGCCAGAGCCTGCAGATAGGCCTTCACCGCGTCAAAATCCGGCAGATCCTTCGGCGTCGCCGTCTGCTCCGCGTACTGGATGACACCGTTCTTGTCCACGACAAAGGCGGCGCGCGCGGAGGTGTCGCCGATGCCGGCCAGGCCCGGGAACAGCACCCCGTAGGCGTTCGTGGCCTCCTTGTTGAGATCGCTGACCAGCGTGATGCCGATCTTCTCCTTCTGCGCCCAGGCCTCCTGCGCGAAAGGACTGTCAACACTGACTCCGATGACCTCGGCGTTCAACGCGGCGTAGGCGCCGAGACCGGCGGTGATGTCGCACAACTCCTGGGTGCAGACGCCGGTGAAGGCCAGCGGGAAAAACAGGATCACCGTGTTTTTGCCGGAGGCGGGCAGGGTGACATCAGCAAGCCCGGAGGCGGACTTGGACTTGAGGGTGAACACAGGGGCTTGGGTTCCGGCGGAGAGAGGCATGATGGTGGGTGGGTGAACTATGGTTTTGGAAACAGAGAGGATGAAGGCGAGTTTGCGCGGCAGGTCAAGGATGGAGGAATGCCGCGACCCGGATGACGGTCACACCGGATACTTCCACTCACCGCGATACTCGCGCTGCATGAGCTTGCCCGCCTCAGGATCGCCGATGATCTCCTCTTTCTCCGCGTCCCACTGGATGCTGCGGCCGGCCTTGTGACTGATCATGCCGAGCATCGGCAGGCAGGAGGAGCGGTGCGCGGCCTCGATGTCAGCGACGGGCATTTTCCTCCCCTCGATGGCATCGATGAAATCTGCCCACAGCAGGGCGATGTTGTGCCCGTCAGGCTCTTGCATCTGATGATCGCCATGCTTCCCGCCTTGCTTCGGATCCGCGGGATGAAAAGTCCAGCCGTCCCGCCAGCCGATGTGCAGCACGCCTTTCTCGCCATAAAAATAGCAGCCGATCTTGTGCTTCTCGTTGTTGTTGTCGGCGAATTTCCGGTGCTCCCAGGTGGCGGTGAACTGCTCGAACTCGAACGTCGCCATCTGATGATCCGGCGCGTCGCTGGTCTGCTCCTTGTCATTGAGGACGGCAGCGCCGGCGATGTCGCGACCGCCGGTGCAGAAGACCTTCTTCGGCCCCTTCTCACCGCTCCACCACAGGATCTGATCGAGCCAGTGGACGCCCCAGTCCCCCATGGTGCCGTTCGCGTAATCGAGGAAGTTGCGCCAGCCACCGGGATGCAGCTTGGTGTTGAAGGGCCGCAGCGGAGCCGGGCCGCACCACAGGTTCCAGTCCATGCCCTCCGGGATTTTGCTGTTGGGCTTCGCCTGCTCAGGGCCGCCCCTGCTGATGGCAAAGGCGCGCACCATGCCTACCTTCCCCACCGCCCCGGATTTGAGGAAGTTCATCGCCTCCACATGATGCGGGCCGATGCGGCGATGCAGCCCCACCTGGACGACGACCCCGGCCGCGCGCGCGGCCTTCACCATCGCCTTGCTTTCATTGATCGTGTGTCCGGTCGGCTTCTCCACATACACATGCGCGCCCGCCTTGCACGCGGCGATGGTTTGCAGCGCGTGCCAGTGATCCGGCGTGGCGATGATGACGATCTCCGGCCTCTCCTTGTCCAGCAGCTCCCGGTAGTCCTTGTGCAGCCTCGGCTCGTCACCGTTGATGCCGTTCACCTCATCGGCGGCATTCGAGGCCACATCCTCATGCACATCACAAAGCGCGCAGACCTTCACACGTTGTGAGGCGACGGCCTCCCGCAGGATGTTCATGCCCCACCAGCCGGAACCGATCAACGCCGTGCGATACTTCCGCGCCGCAGACGCGCCGAAGATGTGAAACGACGGCACGGCGGCGGCCGTGGCGGTGGAAAGGAAATGGCGGCGGGATGTCATGACGGTGATCCGGATAAAACGTCAGCCAGAACCTCCGTCAATCAGGACGACGCGCGTGCCGTCCGGGGATGTGTGAAAACGCGCTCCCGCATGCCACGTCGTAAACCCAGGGCGACCCGCCGCCAGACTTCGCCGTCTTCCTCAGATCCGCCACCCTCCCTTCCAACGTGGTGGCAGAGGGGAGATTTGAACTCCCGACCAAAGGCTTATGAGTCCTCTGCTCTACCCCTGAGCTACTCTGCCGGCGTTGTTTTCGTGATGGCTCCTGAGGTAGGGTTCGAACCTACGACCTAGTGGTTAACAGCCACCCGCTCTACCGCTGAGCTACTCAGGAATCACG
>JAEUHJ010000053.1 GCA_016795375.1 Verrucomicrobiaceae bacterium | reverse complement strand
TTTCATGGCCGCACGAAGCTGGGGCTTTTTTGGGCGGCTTTGAAGAACAGGATGGCTACCGCACTCCCCAGAACGGGGCGATTCCTTCGTTGGATCATGTTGGCGACGCCCGGTTCTACCTCAACAACAACGCGGGCAGCGGCTATACCGGCATCGTCCCGTTCGGGGCCTACCCCAACAATCTCGGTGACACTTTCAACGGTCCCGACCTCAGTCGTTACAACGCCGGCCAGTTCGGCACCAACAACGGCGGCCCTGGCGGGACTGCAACGGACATCGCCGACAACACCGGCCTCTGGCAAGTCGTTTACGGAGGGCGGTTGGATGAGGATGCCGATGCCCCTTTCTACTATGACGGTCAGTACACCCGCGACCAGATCGTGGCCTATCGTCAAACGCTGCCTCACTCTGGCACGCAATCCCTCGGCCTCATCGCTGGCGACACCGATCTGCGGTACCACTACAGCCTCGATTCCCGTGACTTTAATGGCATTGACCCCGCCGGCACCGCCGCCTCCCTCATGCAAATGTCGTTCTGGGTGAATCCCACCGACTGGGACGACACGGACACCGGGAACATTTTCGGCCTGTCCATTCTCGACGCGGCCGGCCAGTCCGTCTTCCAAATCGGCTACACAGGAGACAACCGCCTCGAATACCGGCTTCCTGGTGACAGCGCCTGGAACACCATGGCGCCGGCCTTCGGCACGCTCGGCTGGTCGCAGATCACCGTGTCCATCGACACTGCGGCCGACACCGCCAGCCTCGCCGTACGCGTCTATGACGACACCCTCTCCAGCCTCGGCGCGGAAAGCACCGTGTTGTCAGACCAGTCCATCGGGCTGGACGCAGGCGCGTTCAAAGACCTGCGGTGGGACATGCGCGGCGGCACCCTCGACAATGGAGCCGTGAGCTACAACCACTACTTCGACGACTTCTCCTTCACGCTGAGTCCCGTGCCGGAACCTGGCAGCCTGCTGCTCGTCATCGCCGCCTCGTTCCGCCTGCTGTCAGGACGTCGCAGGCAGGCTTCCACAAAAGCGACCGGCACAACCGGCGGCTGAAACTTGCGGCTCATCACCTCTTCTCAAACACCACCTTCCCGCCTTTCATCAATGCGGTGATGTTGTCGCCTTCTTTGAAGCCGCCGTCGAGCACGGCGAGGGACAGTGGATCAAGGAGGTGCTTCTGGATGGCGCGTTTGAGGGGCCTGGCACCGAAGACGGGATCGAAGCCGGCGTCGGCGAGGTGGCGTGTGGTGTCGTCGGTGACGGTGAGGTGGATGTTCTGCTTCGCGAGGCGGTCGATGACACGCTGGAGCTGGATCTGGACGATCTGGCTGAGCTGCGCGGCATCGAGGCGGTCGAAGATGACGATCTCGTCGATGCGGTTGAGAAACTCGGGGCGGAAGAACTGCTTGAGGCTGTCACGCACGAGCGCATCGCGCTGCTCGGCGTTGTTCACGTCCTGGATGGCGGCGCTGCCGATGTTGCTGGTCATGATGAGGACCGTGTTCTTGAAATCGACCGTGCGGCCTTGTCCATCCGTGATGCGGCCGTCGTCGAGCACCTGGAGCAGGGTGTTGAAGACATCCGGGTGCGCTTTTTCCACCTCGTCGAACAAAACGACGCTGTAAGGCCGGCGACGCACGGCTTCGGTGAGCTGGCCGCCTTCTTCATAACCGACGTAGCCGGGAGGCGCGCCGATCAAGCGGCTTACGCTGTGCTTCTCCATGTACTCGCTCATGTCGATGCGTGTCATGGCACCGTCGTCATCGAAAAGAAACTCGGCGAGGGCTTTGCAAAGCTCCGTCTTGCCGACGCCGGTGGGGCCGAGGAAGATGAAGCTGCCGATGGGGCGGTTTTCATCCTGAATGCCCGCGCGCGCGCGGCGCACGGCATTGCTGACGGCGACGATGGCGTCCTTCTGCCCGATGACGCGGGCGCTGAGGCGCTCCTCCATTTTGATGAGCTTCGATCGCTCGCCTTCTTGCAGGCGTGAAACGGGAATGCCGGTCCAGTTGGCGACGACTCGGGCGATGTCTTCCTCGGTGACTTCTTCGCGCAAAAGTTGCCCACTTCTTCCAGAAGTGGAGTCAGGCTTCGATTCTCGGAGAGAATCGGCCACTTTCCTCTCCAGATCGGGGATCAAACCATACTGAATCTCTCCGGCGCGGGCGAAGTCACCGCGGCGCTGGGCTTGTTCTTGTTCGGTGCGGAGGCGGTCGATTTCCTCTTTGACTTTGCGACCGGCCTGGACGGATTCTTTTTCCTTCAACCACTGTGCTTTGAGGGCGGAGGACTTTTCTTTGAGGTCGGCGGTCTCTTTTTCGAGTTTTTCTAGGCGTGCTTTCGAGGCGGCGTCCTTCTCTTTTTTGAGCACCTGACGCTCCATTTCGTCCTGCATGATCTGGCGTTCGATGATGTCGATCTCCGTGGGCATGGAGTCGAGTTCGATCTTGATACGGCTGGCAGCCTCATCGACGAGGTCGATGGCCTTGTCGGGCAAAAAGCGGTCGGTGATGTAGCGATTGCTCAGCGTGGCGGCGGCAATGATGGCCCCGTCTTGGATGCGCACGCCGTGGTGGACCTCGTAGCGCTCTTTGAGGCCGCGCAGGATGGCGATGGTGTCCTCCACCGTCGGTTCGCCGACTTTGACAGGCTGGAAGCGACGCTCCAGCGCGGGGTCTTTCTCGATGTGTTTGCGATACTCATCCAGCGTGGTCGCGCCGACGCAGCGCAGCTCACCACGGGCGAGTTGCGGCTTCAAAAGATTGCCCGCATCCATCGCGCCTTCGGCTTTGCCCGCGCCGACGATGGTGTGGAGCTCGTCGATGAAGAGAATGATCTCGCCTTCGCTGCTGGTGACTTCTTTGAGGAAGGCTTTGAGGCGTTCCTCGAATTCGCCACGGAATTTCGCGCCGGCCATCATGCCGCCAAGGTCCATGCTGATGAGGCGTTTGCCTTTGAGTGAATCAGGCACGTCACCGGCGACGATGCGGCGCGCGAGGCCCTCAGCGATGGCGGTCTTGCCGACGCCGGGTTCGCCGATGAGCACGGGATTGTTTTTCGTGCGGCGGCTGAGCACCTGCATGACGCGGCGGATTTCCTCATCGCGGCCGATGACGGGATCGATCTTCCCGGCCTTCGCACGGGCGGTGAGATCGGTGCCGTATTTTTCGAGGGTCTGATATTTGCCCTCGGGGTCCTGATCGACCACGCGCTGGCTGCCGCGCACGGCGGTGAGTGCTTTGGAGACAGTGTCGTAAGTCAGTCCGGCCTGCTTCAGCACATCGGAGATCTCAGACTTCGTCTTGAAGAGCGCGAGCAAAATGTGCTCGACGCTCAGGTACTCGTCTTTGAGTTTCTTCTGCTCGTCCTCCGCCTTCGTCATGAGATCGCGGAACTCATTGGAGAGATAGAGGCCGCCGGAGCCGCCGCTGACTTTGGGCTGACGCCCAAGGAGGTTTGAAATTTGAGATATGAGGTTTGAAACCGAAGCTGCTGTGCTGACTTTCTCGAAAAGAGGTGTGGTGATGCCACCGTCCTGCTCCAGCAGGGCGAGAAGGATGTGAGCAGGCTTCAACTCCTGATGTCCATGCCGTGTGGCGATGGATTGCGAGGCGTTGAAGGCTTCCTGGAGTTTGACGGTGAATTTTTCTGGGGACATGACGGTTGAGGGAAGGTTGTTCGAAGAATCTCCCCGCTCAAACCATGCCACAAGACTCCCTGTGGCCTCCAGCCTTGATTTGCCTGCGTGGCGGCACGTTTGGATGATTGCGGCCGCCCAAGCCGTGGAGGCCACGATGGCGCAAATGTGCCGCCGCATCGCGCCGGTGCGTCACTTGTGTCCTGGGATCTCCGTGCTGGCCCCGCTGCCGATCGTCTCGCCATCATTGAGGTGCAGGTCGTAGCCCGCCACCTCGACCTCGCCGTGACGCACTTTTTTCTTCGCCATGGCGACGGAGATCCATTGGAACTCCGCGCTGTTGTCGAGCAGCACCTTGAGCACCATCGTCAGCGGCACGGCCAGGAACATCCCCAGCGGCCCCCACAGCCAGCCCCAGAAAATGACGGAGAGTATCACCACCAGCGGTGAGATGCCGAAGCGGTTTCCCAGCATGGTGGGCTGCACGAAGTTATCGAGGCAGAAATTGATGCCGCCATAACCGATGCCGATGATCACCGCATGTGTCGGCCCGTGTTGCACCAGGGCCTCGACGATGGCGGGAATGGACGCCGCCGTGCTGCCCACCGCGGGGATGAAATTGAAAAGGAAGGCCAGCATCGCCCAGAGCAGCGGGTAGCGCAGGTCGAAGAACCAGCACCAGAAACCCGCCAGCACGCCAGTCAGCACGCTGATGAGCGTCTTGACGCCGAGATACTTCTGGATGTCATCCGCGCTGCGCACCAGACCGCTCAAGTCGGGGCCGCCGGAGAGATTCACCGCCTGCAAACGGCTGTGCGTGCCGCGTGCCTCCATCAGGATGAACATCATCACAATGAGCGTCATGATGAAACTGGCGAGCACCGTGGCCAGCGTGCCGAACGTGCTGCCCACCAGGCCGGTGAGCGTTTTCATGACATCCTGCTGCGCGGCGTAACCGATCAACGTGTTCCAGTCAAAGACGCCGGCGGCCATCGACTTCATGCCGACGATGCCATTGGCCTCCAGCCAGCCGGCGGTGTCGTTCAGGATGCGCTCCAGCCCGCGCAGGTAACGCGGCAGGTCCGCCCAGAAATTGATCAGCAGCCGCACCCCCACCGTGATCAACCCCGCCAGCACGGCCAGATTCACCAGCATCGTGATCCCGAGCGCCACTGGCGCCGGCACGCGGTGCAGCCGCAGCCAGCGCACCAGCGGATAGCTCAGGATCGCCAGGAAAAACGCATACGCGACGGGCACCAGCACTCCGGCGGTGATCTTCATGCCGGTGAGCACGACAAACAGGCACGCCAGCGTCACCACCGCCTGCGAGCCTTTGCGACCCCAGTCCACCGTGCGGTCATGCTCCTGAAACAACGACATGCCGCTGCCATGCCGCAAAATCGGTGCTGGCTCAAGATTTTTCCATGCAGTATATGAGGCGCATGCTTGCCCTGATCCGCCGCCTCCAAAATGCCCCCCAACCCGCCGCCTACGGAGATGCCCGCCGCGCCGGCCTCGGTTGCAATCCGCGCATCATCATCGGCCTGCTCATCATCGGCGGCACGATGATCTACCACTGGCTGGGCACCACGGAATATCAGAACGAGTTCACCGGCCGCACGCAGAAACTCGCGCTGGCGACTCCGCAGGAGGAGATCGCGCTCGGACTGCAATCAACGCCGCAGATGATCCAGGAGAGCGGCGGTCTTTCAGATGACTCCGCCGGGCGCGTCCTTGTCGAGCGTGTGGGCGCGCGTTTGCTCGCCTCCACTGCGGCAAAGCAGACGCCGTACCAGTTCAAATTTCACCTGCTGGCCGACGACCGCACCGTGAATGCTTTCGCCCTGCCTGGCGGGCAGGTTTTCATCACCGAGGCGCTGTTCCGGCGGCTCAAATCGGAGGATCAGCTCGCGGGCGTGCTTGGTCATGAGATGGGCCACGTCGTCGGCCGTCATTCCAACGAGCAGATGGCCAGCACGCGCATGTGGAGCGGCCTCGCGCAGGGCGTCGGCGTGCTGCTTTCGGACGGTCAGAGCAACGCCGGGGCGCAGGTCGCGCAGATGGTGGCGCAATACCGGGTGATGAAGTTCAGCCGCGATGACGAGTCGGAGTCCGACGCGCTCGGCGTGCGTTTCATGATCCAGGCCGGCTACGACCCCGAGGCGCTCATCGGCGTGATGGAAATCCTCGCCGAAGCCAGCGGCGGCGGAAACCAGTCGGACTTCATGAGTTCCCATCCGAGTCCAGCGAATCGCATGGAGCGGATTCGCGAGGTGATCGCAAAAGAGCGCTCCCGGCGCTGACCAAATCACGGTGCCATGCCCAGCGGACGGTTCTCCGTCCCTTTGACCTTCTGCAGGCTGTCACCCAGCTCCTTGCGCACCGGTTCCGCCAGCTTCCGCAGGCGCTCCACGATCTCCGGATGTTCTTTGGCGACATCACGCGCCTCGCCGGGATCATCCTTCAGGTTGAACAAGGCCAGGCCGGTGTTCTCCACGCGATAACCGTGCCGCGAGGCGATGCCGGCGATGCCGCTCTGCGTGATCGCCTTCGGTTTCATCTGGCCGAACTTCGCCGGCTTGCCATCACGGCCCGGCTCGCCGTCCACCGTGATGTAAGGATGCGGAAAGTGCAGCTTCCAGTCCCCGCCACGCACAGCCTGCAGCTCGGTGCCGCCGTAGAAAACCAGCGCCTCGTGCGGCGATTTCGCACCTGCTTTGCCTTCGAGCAGCGGCAGGATGTCCAGCCCGTCGATTTTGCGATCCGACAGCTTTCCTCCGGCCAGGCCGGCGATGGTCGGCAGCAGGTCGGTCTCAATCACCGGCTCATCACAGACCCGGCCCGCAGGCACCCGCCCCGGCCAGCGCACGATGAACGGGACACGCACACCGCCTTCAAACGTGGTCAGCTTGCCCTCACGAAACGGTTTCGCGTTGCCCGCATGATTGCCGTAGCTGAGGAAAGGGCCGTTGTCGGAAAAGAAGATGACGAGTGTGTCACCTTCGATGCCGCAACGCTGGATCGCATCGAGAATCTGCCCCGCCGACCAGTCGAGCTCCCGCACGACATCACCGTAGAGCCCGGCGGCGGATTTTCCACGGAACGCATCAGAGGCGAAGACCGGCACATGCGGCATCACATGCGGCATGTAGAGGAAGAACGGCCTGCTCTTGTTCCGCTCGATGAAACTCACCGCCCGCTCCGTGAATCGCCGTGTGAACTGGCTTTGATCAGGATCGGTCTCGATGACTTTCAGTCCGTCGTAGAGCGGCAGCGGCGGCATCTCCGGCGCCAGCGAGGGGTGATACTTGCTGTTGTCATTTGAATACGGAATGCCGAGGAACTCATCGAAGCCGTTGTGCAGCGGATTGAACATCGGATAGGTGCCCAGATGCCATTTGCCGAAGGCGGCGGTCGCATAGCCCGCCTTTTTGCACATCTCCGGCAGCAGCAGTTCATCGGGATGGATGCCCTCCTTGCTCGTGTGGTTCAGCGCGCCCTGCATGCCCACGCGGTTCGCGTAGCAGCCGGTCATCAGCGCCGCGCGTGACGCGCTGCACACCGCCTGCGCCACATAAAAGCCCGTGAACTTCGTCCCCGCCGCCGCCATGCGGTCGAGATTCGGCGTCTTGATCTTCTCCGCGCCGAAGCAGCCGAGGTCGGCATAGCCCATGTCATCCGCGAGGATGAGCACCACATTCGGCGGGCGTGATTCAGCGGCGGACACGACACTCGTGACGAGGAGAAAAACAAAAAGCAGTCGCATGCCGGCATCGTGACAAAGCGAGGACGTGCTGGCGAGAAAGTTTTGCGCCAAAATGCCGCCGCGCTTGCCACCATCGCTGTTTCCTGACAAAAATCGGGCCATGATCTGGCGCGCGATCGCAGTCCTGACGGTGTTTTTCTGGGCGGTGATGTCCGGACTGCTCGTGCGCGACGTATATTTCCCCGAGGCATCACGCTTTGCCATCGTGCCGCCGAAAGTGGTGATCGACCTGTTCTTGCGCCAGTCGGATTCCTTCGGCAGCCAGCTTCATCTGTATCATCATCATGAAAAAACCGGCCATGCGAGTTTTCAGATCGGCCGTCGCATCCAGCCGGACCATCATGTTGTTTACGATGTGCTGGCCCGCGGCGTGGTGGAGGGGCAGGATGGAAACGACCGCCATCATGTCGAGTCGTCATGGAGCGTGGCCTGCATCCTCGCAGACTCGGAACGCTGGCAGCATTTGAAGCTGGACGCGGATTTCCCTGACCGGAATGCCAGCTTGCGAATGTACTGGGATGAGGACCTGGCCACTCCCGAAGTGCTGGTGAAGCAGGGGCGGCGCGTGGTGCTGAACTCCCAGGACGTGAAGATGCTTCTCGGCGCCGGCAATGACGGCCTGGCCGCCCTGCTGCCCATGCTCACCGGCGGCATGGGCAAACCCGGCGGACAGCATGACCCGATGAGATTGCAGGGCCGCGAGGGGCTGATGCTGCTCGCGGGCCGCGAGCGGAAATGCTTTGTGCTCACGCTGCCTCTCTTCAGCCGCCATGAGGTGAAAATGCTCTTCACCGAGGCCGGCGAGCTCGCGCGCATCGACCTGCCGGACGATTATTCCCTGCGCGAACCAACGATCCACGGTTTGCAGGAGGACACCCGCTGACTTGAATCTGTTTCACGCATGATTGAGATCGAAAACCTCACCATGAACTACGGCGACCTGCGGGCGCTCGACGGTTTGAACCTCACCATCCGGCCCGGGGAGCTCTTCGCCTTCCTCGGCCCGAATGGCGCGGGCAAGACGACCGCGATGAAGCTGCTCACCGGCCTGATGAAGCCGGACGCCGGACGCGTGCGCCTCTGCGGTCACGACATTCAGCAAGAACCGCTGCTGGCGAAGACGCTGCTCGGTTATGTGCCGGACGTGGCCGTGTTTTACGAGAAGCTCACGCCGGTCGAGTTCATGGACTTCATCGCCGAGCTGTTCGAGATGGACCGTGCGCGCGCAGCTTCGGAGACAGACGCCTTGTTCACGAAATTCGCGCTGCACGAGCACGCGCGGCAGCGCATCGAGAACCTGAGCCACGGCACGCGGCAGCGTCTCGCCATCGCCAGCGCGCTGCTGCACGACCCGAAGGTCTTCATCATCGACGAGCCGATGGTCGGCCTTGACCCCATCCACGCCCGCACCGTGAAACGCGAGATCAAGGAGCGCAGCCAGAGCGGCACCACCGTGCTGATGAGCACGCACCTGCTCAACATCGCCGAGGAACTCGCCGACCGCATCGGCATCATCCATCACGGCAAACTCATCGCCCTAGGCACGCTGGAAGAACTGCGCCGCCAGCATGAGCAACGCGGCGCGCGGCTGGAGGACATCTTCCTCAGCATGGTGGAATGAATTGAACCGCCTGCCTCGTAACTCACGCTCGCCATGAAACGCCTCCTCCTTCCTTTTCTCATGTCCGCTTCCATTTTCTCCGCCGACACCAACGTGGGTGACATCGCGGTCAAAGACATCGACGGCAAGGACACCGCGCTCAAAAACTACGCGGGCAAGGTGCTCCTGATCGTCAATGTCGCCTCCGAGTGCGGTTACACGCCGCAGTATGCCGGCTTGCAGGCTTTGCATGAGAAGATGGGCGGCAAGGGGCTCGCCGTGCTCGGCTTCCCCTGCAACGACTTCGGCGGCCAGGAACCCGGCGGCGAGGCCGCCATCAAGGCATTTTGCACTGGAAACTACAAGGTCACCTTCCCCATGTTCTCCAAGGTCTCGGTTAAAGGCGCGGGCAAACACCCGCTCTATGCCGCCCTGCAATCCGCCGCCGGGGATGTCGGTTGGAACTTTGAAAAATTCCTCGTCGGCAAGGACGGCCGTGTCTTGAAGCACTTCACCTCCGATGTGGAGCCAGATTCGCCCGAATTGATGGCGGCTGTTGAAGCGGCGCTCAAATAGCCGTTGCCGGAATCAATACCTCGGCATCTCGGGCTCCACGAGGTCAGCCCAGGCGTCGATGCCTCCACGCATGCTCTGCACATGGGCGAATCCATGCTCCCGCAGCCACTGGGTCGCGCGCAGGCTGCGCACGCCGTGATGGCAGTAGATGATGAGATGCTCCTGCGTGTCCTGAAAGACCTGTGGCGCCAGCTCGCTGAAACGGGTCAACGGCACAAGCCGCGCGTCCGGCAGATGACAGATGTGCCATTCGCTCTCCTCCCGGCAGTCGATGATCCGGAAGCGCCTCTCCCCCGGGCGTTCCATCAGGTAGCTGACATCCGTGGGGCTGACTTCGATCGGCGTGTCCGGTGTCATGGCAGGAGGGGATTCGGAATCAGGGGCGCACAGTGACCGGTGTGCCCAGTGCGACATTGTTGTAAAAAATGGCCGCCATGTGGCCGGGCATGCGCACGCAGCCGTGCGATGCCGGATAGCCCGGCAGGAAGCCCTCGTGCATGCCGATGCCGCCGGTGAAGCGCATGAAATGATGCATCTTGGACCCCTCGAAGCGCGTGCCGGGCGGCGGCCTGTCTTTCGTGACATCAATGTTGGCCACGACGACCGCTCCCGCTCCGTCCACGAAGTCGCCGTAGAGGTTGGATTTGTGCCACTGATCCTTCTCGAAGATTTTGAACCTGCCCGTCTTCGTCGCATGCTTCTCATCCCCGGTGGAAAGAGCAGAGACGCCGGCCAGCGTGCCACCTTTGTAGAAATAGGCTTTCTGATCGCTGAGGTCGATCGTGATGCTCGGCGCGCCGCCCACGCCATCACCATCCCAATAGGAGACCTGGTCGGCGTTGTACATGGCGGAATGAGGCACGCTCGATGGATTGAAGGCTTCGAGATATTGCGTCTGGCCGCGCCCGCCGCCGCCCTGGCAGGACGCCAGCAGGGCAAAGGCGGGAAGAAGGATGATGCGGATGATTTTCGGAGTCTCCAATTGGCTCATGCTGGGTGTGCGGCGCGATATTTTTCGCCGCGATGTATGCCGTGCCGGGGCGCGTCTGTCCAGCGTCAATCCGGACAGCCTCCGGCGGGAGCAGGGCTTGCGCACCAAAATCGTGGCAAATATGAGGTGCGATTTCGGTTTTGAAGGAGGGTTCCAGGCGGGGCGCTTGCGCTTGCCGGGCGCCGTGCCTTTCACGGGCTGTTACGCGTTCTGGCGCTGGCGCATCGCCTCGCTCCTCATGCAGATAATACTTTGCAATCCAGCCAGTGCCGGTGACTCCGGGTGCGCGGCGCAAGCCCGTCACGATTCGAGCGCGTCATGATAAACGAGCCCGAGGTGGCGTGGAAATGATTTCGTGATGCAGGGTGGCCGCAACATGTACGCCCTTGGGGACACCATGCCAATTCATCTGGTGGCATTGAGGAGTTTAAGGTCGCTGCTGGCCTCGCCAATCACGACGCCGTTCTGGAGGACCTGCACGGCATAGCCATGATAGCGGTGCCCGGTCTCATCCACTTTCTTGTAACTCACCCGTCGCCCGCTGCCTGAACGCACCGAATGCTGGGGGGTCCATTCAAAAACCACCTTGGGCGTGGTCACGTCCGTGGACCGGCCGGACGGCTCGATGCTGAGATTCTCGTCGCCTGACTTCTCCACCACGACCTCGTCATGACCGCGTTTCAAATCGTCGGCATAGAGCGTCCATTTGAGAGTCAGCCCCTCCATTTTGAGCGGTGACGGATTGGTGACGCGCACGACCAGCCAGCGGGCGCGGCTTTCATCAGGTGACTTGGAGTCGTTGCTGCTTTTGGAGCCACGCTCGCTTTCGACGTGAACTTGAAGCATGACTTTTTGAGGGCCGGCAAAAGCGGTGGTGCTGAGAAAAAGCAGGCTGGCAAAGGAAAGAAGTGTTTTCATGGGATGCGGATTTGTGTTGAGCGGACATGGATCGTCCGTGAGTCGATGAGCACGGCCCGACGCAGGCGAAGATCCCAAGCCTCCGCGACCGTGTTTCAATGGCGAAGCAGTCCGCTTCTCAACACAACTCCCTGCAAAGCCAGCGGTGCAGACGCGTTCCTCGCGCCATCCAAGTGGCGTTGCACCACGACTCCGCGCAGCACATGCCGACCGCCATGACCGGCGGCTGGAAAGATGTCGATTCAGGCAACCCAGCCTGGCCCGTGAAAGCCACGGGAACGTCGGACGCCCTCGCGTCAAAGTGCGACATGTCATCATCAGCGCCAATCAGCGCGTGAGGCTGATCCGCCTCATCCAGCGTGCCGGGGGCGGAACATGCCTCCACCCCGACCGGCAACGCCAGCATGAGGGCAAAAATGAGCGCCAGCCTGTTCCAAAATGCTTTCACGCACCCATGAACGTCTACGAACCGCTGGTCTATCACCTGCGAAATGCGGTCTGCGCGCCGTTTCTTGTCACGCCCGTTGTGCGAGCTTGCGCTTGAGCTTCCGCATCAATTCGGAATTACCCTCCAACTCCTCCATCAGCAGCGTCAGCACATCGAGCGTCTGGCGGCTGATGTGGTGCTCCATGCCTTCCACGTCCTCGTGAACAGTCTCGGGGTCAAGACCGAAGCCGGAGAGCAGGCGCGTGAGCACCTCGTGCCTGCGCGCGATTTCGGAACCCACCTTCCCTCCTTTTTCGGTCAGCACGACGCCACGGTAGCGCTCGTACACGACGAACCCCTCGGCATCGAGCCGCTGGATCATGTTCGTCACGCTGGCCTGCGAAATGCCGAGGTTCTTCGCGATGTCCACCACCCGCGCGTAGCCTTTCGTGGCGATCAGATTGTGAATCTGCTCCAGATAGTCCTCGATGGCGGGCGAATGAACATGGGCGGTGGTTTCCTGGCGCTTGGCTGGCATCAACCGAGCAGTAGCCAAGACCGCAGGAGAGGCAAAGCACAATCTCCGGCCCCGAAAAGTTAGCCCGGGCTAAAATTTATGCTTGTCATGAAGCTCTGGCTGATTTTTTTAGTCCGGACTAACTTTATCATGCGAATCAATCTTCTGCTTTTCTCGCTCCTCCCCTTCTTCCTCCGCGTCTTGCCGGGGGCCGAGCCGGTGCGTGAGATGAGCACCGACCGTCCCGACACGACCGAGTCCGGCTACACCGTGCCCGCCGGGATGTTCCAGGTGGAGATGAGCTTCTTCGATCACAGCCGTGACGCCGACGCCATCCAGGGAACCTCCTCTGACACTTGGTTGTACGGCCAGGTCAACTTCAAAGCCGGCCTCACCCGCAACACCGACCTTCAAGTCATCGTCAACAGCCACGCCGTCGCCGGTGAATCGGAGCGCGGCGATGCAACCACGACGACCGGCTTCGGCGACATCACTGTCCGGCTGAAAAAAAACCTCTTTGGCAACGATTCCGGCCCTGCGGCGCTGGCCCTCATGCCTTACATTACCGCTCCCACTCACACCAAGGTCAGTGACAAGGCGTGGACGGGGGGCCTCATCATGCCACTATCCATCACGCTCTCCGACCGGCTCTGTCTCGGTCTGATGGCGGAGGCGGACGTGGTGCATGACACCGGGACCAACGGCCACGACATCGAGTGGCTGCAATCCGCCACGCTTGGCATCGGACTGACCGAAAAACTCGGGATGTATGTCGAACTTGTCGGCATCGCCGGGCAGGACACGGCATACATCGGAATTTTCGACGCCGGGCTGACCTTCGCCGCCACAGACACGCTCATCTTTGACGCCGGCGTGCGCATCGGCGTGAATCGGCCCGCGCCTGATCTCGGTGTGTTCAGCGGCGTGAGCTTCCGCTTCTGACCTTTATGAACAAACTGCCCGTCTTGCTTTTCCTCTGCGGCCTGCTGGCTGCCTGCGGCCCTTCATCTGAAAAGCCGAAAAACGGCCCGAAGCGCATCTTGACCACCTTCACCATCATCCAGGACATGGCGCAGAACGTGGCCGGCACCGCGGCCATCGTCGAGTCCATCACCAAACCCGGCGCCGAAATCCACGACTACGAACCGACGCCGCTCGACCTGGTGAAGGCGCAGGACGCCGATCTCGTGCTATGGAACGGCCTCGGACTCGAGCGCTGGTTTGAAAAATTTCTGAAGCGGGTCAAAGACGTGCCCAGCGCGGTGCTCACCGAAGACGTCGAACCCATGGGCATCAGTGAAGGGCCCTACACCGGCAAACCGAACCCGCATTCGTGGATGTCGCCCGCGAACGCGATCATTTATGTGGAAAACATCCGCAAGGCGCTGGTGAAGCTCGATCCCGCGAACGAGGCGACCTACAACAAGAACGCCGCCGCCTACACCGAGGAGCTGCGCGCCATCGACGAGCCCGTGCGCAAGAAGCTGGAGGCGATCCCCCCGGATCAACGCTGGCTCGTGAGCTGCGAAGGCGCGTTCTCCTACCTCACCCGAAACTACGGCATGGAGGAGCTTTATCTCTGGCCTGTGAACGCCGACCAGGAAGGCACGCCGCAGCAGGTGCGGAAGGTCGTGGACACCGTGCGCGCGAACAAAATCCCGGTCGTGTTTTCGGAAAGCACCATCAGCGACAAGGCCATGCTTCAAGTCGCCAAGGAAACGGGTGCGCGTTACGGCGGCGTGCTGTATGTGGACTCGCTCACTGCGGACAACGGCCCTGCGCCGACGTATCTGAAGCTGCTGCAATTCAACGCCGACGCGATCGTGAAGGCGTTCACCCCGCCCTGACATGCACGACACCGCCCCGCCGCCTTCAATTGATGTCGATGACGTCACCGTGGCCTACAACAACGGCCACATCGCGCTGCGGGACGTCTCATTCAAACTCGATGCGGGAACGATCTGCGCGCTGGTCGGCATCAACGGCAGCGGCAAGAGCACCCTGTTCAAGTCCATCATGGGCTTTCTGCGCCCGGCGAAGGGCGGCGTGCGCATCGCCGGTCTCACGGTGGAGGCCGCGCGCCGGCGCCAGCTCGTCGCCTATGTGCCGCAGAGCGAGGAGGTGGACTGGACCTTTCCCGTCAGTGTCTGGGACGTGGCGATGATGGGCCGCTACGGCCACATGAACTTCATGCGCATCCCGCGCGCGGAGGACAAGCGTGTGGCACAGGAATGCCTCGAACGCGTGGGCATGAGCGGCTTCAAGGAGCGCCAGATCGGCGAATTGTCCGGCGGTCAGAAAAAACGCGTGTTCCTTGCCCGTGCTTTGGCGCAACGCGGCCGCATCATGCTGCTGGACGAGCCCTTCACCGGCGTGGACGTGCAGACCGAGTCCGCCATCATCGATCTGCTGCGCGATCTGCGTGATGCAGGTCACATCATCCTCGTCTCCACGCACAACCTCGGCAGCGTGCCTGAATTCTGCGACCAGGTCGTGCTCGTGAACCGCACCGTGCTCGCCTTCGGCCCTACCGAGCAAGTTTTCACCGAGGACAATCTCGCCAGCGCCTTCGGCGGCGTGCTGCGCCAGTTCCAGTTCGAGCAGTCCACCATCCAGGATCACGACGGCCGCACCGTGAAGCTCCTCACCGACGACGAACGGCCGCTCGTCTTCGGCAAGGACGGCCATCTCGAATACACCGACCGTCAGGGCCGCGAACAGCTCGTCAAAAAGCGCGAGAAGGAGGCAAGAGCGTGAGAAATGACAAAACCAGAATGACAAATGACCAATGTCACTGCGCGCAGAATTCGCCATTCGTCATTCCAGGGAGGCTTGCATGACTGGCTTGCTCGCACCCTTTGCGTACGAATACATGGTTAAAGCCATCGTCGTGAGCGGCCTGATCGGCGGCGTTTGCGCGTTCCTGTCATGTTTCATCACGCTGAAAGGCTGGTCGCTCATGGGGGACGCGCTTTCGCACGCCGTCGTTCCCGGCGTCTCGCTCGCGTGGTTGCTCGGGCTGCCGTTTTCGGTCGGAGCGTTCGTGGCGGGCGTCCTGGCGGCGCTGGGCATGGGCTGGGTGAAGAACAACTCGCGCCTGCGCGAGGACGCGGTCATCGGCGTCGTCTTCACCAGCTTCTTCGCCCTAGGTTTGCTGCTGCTCTCGCTCTACCCGAGCAACCTCAACCTGCGCACGATCATCTTTGGCAACGTCCTCGCCATCTCCGATCCCGACATCCTGCAGGTGTTCGTCATCTCGGCGCTGTCCACCATCGTGCTCGGCATGAAATGGCGCGACCTGCTGCTCTATTGCTTCGATGAAGGCCATGCCCGCACGCTCGGCATGAACACGCGCTTCCTGCACTTCCTGCTGCTCGCGCTGCTGTCCGCCACCGCCGTCGCCGCGTTGCAAACCGTCGGCGCATGCCTCGTCGTGGCCATGCTCGTCACGCCGGGGGCCACCGCGTATCTTCTGACGGATCGTTTTGGCAAAATGCTCATCATAGCCACCATCACCGGCGTCGTTTGTGGTGTGAGTGGGGCGTATGCCAGCTACTTCCTCAACGGTTCCACCGGCGGCTGCATCGTCGTGCTGCAGACGCTCGTCTTCCTGGTCGCGCTCGTGTTCGCGCCGAAACACGGCCTGCTCGCCGCCCGCACCCAACGCCGCGTCGCTGCCATCGCGTCATGAACCTCCTCACCCCGTTTCAATACAGCTTTATGAACGAGGCGCTGTTTGTTGGCGCCGTCGTCGGGGCCGTGTGTGCGGTGCTGTCCTGCTATCTTGTGTTGAAAGGCTGGTCGCTCATGGGCGACGCGGTCTCCCATGCCGTGCTTCCCGGCGTGGTCGGCGCGTATCTGCTCGGCTGGCCGATCACGGTGGGTGCGTTTGCCTCCGGCCTGCTTTGCGCCGTGGCCACCGGCTGGATCAAATCGAACACGCGCATCAAGGAGGACACCGTCATGGGCATCGTCTTCACCGGCCTGTTCGCCTTCGGGCTCGTGCTCTTCACCAAAGTGGAGACCGAGGCGCACCTGAACCACATCCTGTTCGGCAACATCCTCGGCATCGAACGCGGCGACATGATCGAGACGCTCGTGGCCGCGTTTGTGACGCTCACGCTCATCCTGTTCATGCGCAAAGACCTGCTGCTGTTCTGTTTCGACAGCGCCCATGCCAGCGCCATCGGCCTGAACACGAACCTGCTCTACTACATGCTGCTGGCTTTGCTCGCCGGCACCATCGTGGCCTCGCTCCAGGCCGTCGGCATCATCCTCGTCGTGGCGATGCTCGTCACGCCCGGATGCACCGCCCGGCTGCTCACCGACCGCTTCGACCGCATGCTCATGGTTTCCGTCGGCTCCTCCGTGCTGGCCAGTTGCCTCGGCGTTTACGTCAGTTTTTTCATCAACGGCTCCACCGGGGCCTGCATCGTTCTCGCGCAGGCCCTGCTGTTCGCGCTCGCCTTCGTCTTCGGCCCGAAACACGGCCTGCTGGCCGCCCGCAAACGGCTGGCTTGACGATTCCGGCCCGTGCCGCCATATCAGCGGCCTTATGCGCATCCTCTCCGGCCTCCAACCCAGCGGCAGACTCCACATCGGCAATTACTTCGGCATGATGGAGCCGGCGCTGAAGCTGCAGCATGAAGGCGACGCTTATTACTTCATCGCGGACTATCATTCCCTGACCTCAGTTCAGGACGGCAAGCGTCTGCGCGAGTATGTCCGTGAACTGGCCATCGACTTCCTCGCCTGCGGCCTCGATCCCGACAAATGCGTGTTCTTCCGCCAGAGCGACGTGCCGGAGCACTGCGAGCTCTCCTGGATCCTCAGCACCGTCACGCCCATGGGCCTGCTGGAGCGCTGCCACAGCTACAAGGACAAGATCGCCAACGGCATCAAGCCCTCGCACGGTCTCTTCGCCTACCCCGTGCTCATGGCCGCGGACATCCTGATCTACGACAGCGATGTCGTCCCCGTCGGGCGTGATCAGAAACAGCACGTCGAAGTCACCCGCGACATCGCCATCAAGATGAACGAAACCTTCAGCGAAGGACTCTTCAAGCTGCCCAGCCCCCGCATCAAAGAGGAGACCGCCGTCGTCCCCGGACTCGACGGGAAGAAGATGAGCAAGAGCTACCAGAACACCATCCCGCTCTTCGAGGAGTCCGGCCCGCTGAGGAAAAAGATCATGGGCATCCAGACCGACTCCACGCCCGTCGAGGCCCCGAAACCCGTCGAAGGCAGCAGCATCCTCGCCCTCTACAAGCTCGTCGCCTCGCAAACCGACTATGAAGCGATGGTGAACGACCATCTCAAAGGCGGCGTCGGTTATGGCGACTTCAAAAAGCGCCTGCTGCAAGGCATCACCGACTACTTCGCCCCCTTCCGTGCCCGTCGCGATGAGATCCTCGCCGAGAAAGGCTATGTGGACAAAGTCCTCGCCCAAGGCGCCGAAAAAGCCCGCGCCGTCGCCCGCAAGACTCTCGCCCGCGTGCGCGATGCGGTGGGTTTGGGCTGATTCCCCCCCTGCAAAACCAGGGGCCTGCCAAGTGCGGGCAGACAACGCCGGATTGGAAAACCACACGGGATCACGTCTTCCGGGGCTTTGTCCCCACGGATCGCGCGCCGCCTGCCCTGGCCCGTTCCGATTTCATCATCACCGGAGCCAGGCGGACGGGAACGACCTGGACGATGACAGGCGCGGGGATGGACGCCGCCTCCTGCGCATCCGCGTTTTTCCCCGCAGTGGAAGCCGGAGGAGAGGGCGTCCGGGCATTGCGCAACACGTTGATCCGGCTTTGCAGATCACCCAGCTCCTGGCGGGCGGCCTCGACCTGGCGCGTGATCTCCTGGTGCCTTGCTTCCAGCCCATCTGCAACAGGGGCGTCCGCCGGGGCCGATTCGCGCCCGGTGGCAGCCAGCCGGAGGGAGAATTCCGCCTCCTCGGCCGGCGCGGATTGAAGCCGCTGCTCGACGGCGGCAAGACGCTGCCGTGCATCAGCAAGCTGCTGCTTCACATCGGCAAATTCCAGGCACTGACGCTCCATTTCAGCCCGGCTCGCCTTCGTTTCCTCCAAACGGCGGGTTTCGGCCGCCAGCTCTTTTCTCCGGGCGGAGAGATCACTTTCGCACGCGCTCAGCTCCTCCTGCCTGCATTGCAAGGCGCCCTCCGCGGCGGCTCCTTGCTGCTCCAGTTTCATAAGGAGGGATTCGAGGTCTCTGACGGCCTCCTCGTCCTTCTGCTTTTTTCTGACCAGATCGGTGCCGGAGACGGTCAGGGCGGACTGCCGGGCCTCCTCCTCCTTCACATTCACCTCCAGCCCGATGATCTGCTGGCGCAGGGAGTTCAGGAGGTTCTCATCCTGCTCGCACTCGTCACGCACCTGCTTGAGGCGGGCGGTGAGGGCCTCCACCTCCTGTGTGGCGGTCGCGGCCTCGGCGGCAAGGCGCTCCACCTCGGCGGATTTTTCGGCGTACCGGAGTTCGAGGTCCGCCATCGCGGTGGTCTTGTCCTGATGCTGGGCGGAAAGGACTCCGACGGCCTCCAGCCACCCGCGATGCGTGGATTCGGCATCCCGCACGGCGGCCTGCAGCGGGGCGAGCTGCCCCTCCTCGGCGCGGAGAGACTCGATGCGGGCGAGGTGCATGGCGCGCTCTTTCTCCGCGCGTTTCTCCCAGTCGCGCAACTCCTGCGCCACGGCGTCCACCGCGGCCTTCAATCGCGCTTTTTCCGCCTCCATGCGCGCCATCTCCGCCACATGCGCCTTGTCATCACGGAATGACTGTGCGGGCGCGCCCATGTCCTCCATGTCCAGCCGCCCGGAGAGCGGACCGAAGGCGAGCTGGTCCCCGTGCAGCAGGGTGCAGCTCTTCTGGCGCGCGCCATTGACGAAGGTGCCGGACCCGGAGTTCAAATCGAAGACCTGGATGCTGCCATCCGCGTTTTGCAGCAGCTCGGCGTGCTGCGCGGAGATGCGCTCGTCATCCACCACCACATCGCAGTCCTCGGCACGGCCGATGGTGACGCGTTCCGTGAGCGGAACCACCACCTCCTGGCCGTCTTCGAGAACAAAGGTGAGTTTTGCCATGCGGATGAGTTTTTGTCTTCAGGGAGGGCAGCAGCAAAGGCGATGTGCGGCGCGGAATCAAACGGCCTTTTGCAAAGCGCCCCGGGATTTCACCCCACGGGCTTTTTGGTCACGCGCTCGAGCGCGGCCTCGTGGTTTCTCAACTCCGTCTGCACCAGGTCGGCCTGCTGGCGCAACGTGCTGCGCTGACGTTCGGCCTCGGCGATGTCAGCGCGCAGCTCGGCGAGCCTGTGCTCCATCTCGGCCAGACGTTCGCGGCGCTTTTCCTCCTCCGCCTGGGAGACTTCGACCGTGCGCTGCAAGGCATGGTAACGCTCCTCCTCCTGGCGCATCCTGGTCTCCAGGCGGCGCGCCTGCTCGCGCAACATGGCATCAGCGGCAGGGCTGGACCGGCCGGCCCCCTCGTGGCGGATGCGTTCGAGCCTGAGCTGCTCGATGCGCGCCTCCTCACGCTGCACATTCTCACGCAAGTGGGCGAGGCGTACGCGCAGGGTTGCCTCCTGCGCGCCGCCTGGCAGCAAAACGCTCCCCGTGAGTTTCCCCGGACGTTCGGATGCGGCGGAGGGCGCCACATGCCCTGCCTGCGACTTCTCCGCCCCCGCCTGCGTGCGGGCGGTGGTGATCAGGTTGTGCAGCCCGGCCTTTTCCTTTTCGATCTCGTGCCACAGGTCGCGCGCCTCGGGCGAATCCTGCGGCAACGCGGCCAGACGCGCGTAGAGCAGGTCCATCGCATCCTTCCAGTCGCGCAACGGCGTGAGCCGGGAGACAAGTTCCTCCAGCTCCTGGTTCCTGCTTTCAAAGGCGGCCTCAAGCCGCCCCCGCTGCTCCGCATGCTCCTTCTCCGCCTCGGCGGCAAGCTGCCGCACCTCCTCGAAGCGCGCGCGCTCGACGCGTTCGGACGCGGCCAGCGCGGCAAGTTCCGCGCGCAAATCCTTCTCGCGTGCACGCAGCTCTCCGATCCGGCCTTTCGCCGCCGTGTCCTCTGCCTCCAGGGTCTTGATGGACGTCTGGTGCGCGGAAACCCGCGCCTCGCAGTCCATGATGGCCGTTTTTGTCCCCGCGAGCTTCTTTTCAGCTTCGCCAAGGCTGTTTTTCACATCTGCCAGCCTCCGCTCCGTGCCGGCAAGCTCCACGCATTGCCGCTCGATCTCAGCCCGCCGTGTCTTCGCCTCCTCAAGGCTTCGGGTCTCACCCCCGAGTTCGATTTTGCGCGCGGCGAGCGTCTTTTCGCAGGCGGCGAGCTGATCCCGCGCCTGTCGCAGCGACTCCTCCTCGTCTTGATTCGCGGCGGCCATCTGCTCGCCCGACTGTTTCAACTCCAGGATGCGGGATTCAAGCTCCCTCACGCACGCCGCGCCCTGCCGCTGCTCCTGGCCGAGTGTGTTGAGCGCGCTGGAAAGCGCCGCATGGGCCGCCTCCGCCTCGCGACAGCGGGCCAGCGCATGCACCAGCTTTTCCTCCGCTCCTGCGATCTCCGCCACATGCGCCTCGATCTGCGCGCGACGCTGGGCGAGCTGTTCCAGCCTTTTCTCCGCCGCCCTGACCTGGTCCTCGCGCACTTCCGCCAGCCCCCGGCTCTCCTCGGCACGTGCGCCGGTCTCGACAAGCTCGCGGCGCAATCCATCCAGGGCGGCTTCATCGTGCGCACAATCAACGCGTATCTGCTGGAGGTGGGCGAGCGTCTGTTCGCGGTGCGCGGCCAGCCCCTCAATCTCATGCCTCGCGACGGCCTCCTCCTCGTGAAGCCGCCGCAGGGCGGCGGATTTTTGATCATGGCGGGCGGCAAGCTCCAGCAAGGCTGCATTCTTCTCCGCGTGCTGGCCGGCGAGTTCTGCGATGGATTTCATCCACTCCGCATGCGCGGTCTCCGCCTCCAGCACGACGGCCTTCAACGGCACGAGCCGCTCCTCCTCGGCCCGCAGCGACTCCACCCGTGCATTGTGCTGGGCGCGCTCCTTTTCCGAGCGTTGCTGCCACTCCCGCAGATCTTTCTGCATTGCGTCAGTCTCCGCCTGCAGGCGCGCCTTCTCCGTCTCCAGCCGGGCCATCTCCGCCAGGTGCGCCGCATTGAGCCGGGCCAGCATTTCATCCGGCGGAAGAACCGTCTGCGTGTCCGCCCCGGATTTGCGTTTTCCATTCTGATCCTTCTTGCGCGCCGCGATCCTGCCGCCTTTCACCGGCCTGCCATTCGGCGTGGCTTCCTCGAGATCCAGCAACGCCGCCAGCGGTCCGAAGGACAGCCGGTCTCCATGGCGGGCGGTGCTGCTGCGCACCCTCTCACCATTCACAAAGGTCCCGGCGGTGGAGTTGGAGTCGAACACCTGGACGCTGCCGTCCGCGTTGCGCACCAGCTCGGCGTGATGCTTCGAGACGCGGTCATCGTCCACGACCACGTCATTGTCCTCCGCGCGCCCCAGTGTGATCCGCTCCGCGAGCGGCACCACGACCTCCTGGCCGTCTTCGAGGACAAAGGTGAGTTTTGCCATGTTTGCGCGTCGTTCCTGGCTGCGGGAGGATGGGATCAAACCTGATTCCGGGCGCGGAATCAATCCTCCTTTTTGCCGGATGCGAAAATGAACGCCCCGTGCTCTCTTGGGCCGCCATGCACACCGAAGCCGAGACCAGCCTCGCCAAAAAATGCGCCATCATGCGCCGCCTGATCCAGACCCACGGCCCCTGCCTGCTCGTGCCGCAAAAGCGCTCGCCTTACGAGGCGTTGATCAGCGCGGTGGCGCACCAGCAGCTCCACGCGAACGCGGCCGAGGCCATCCTGCGCCGCCTCAAGGCGCTTTTCCCCGGATGCCGTTTTCCCAAACCACAACAGGTGCTCGACGCCGATGACGCCGCGCTGCGCGGCTGCGGCTTCTCCACCGGGAAAATGCTCGCCATCCGCGACATCGCCGCGAAAACACTCAGCGGCCACATCCCCACACGCGCCGCAGCGGCAAAGCTCGACGATGATGAATTGATCTCCCGCCTCGTCGAGGTGCGCGGCGTCGGCCGCTGGACCGTCGAAATGCTGCTCATCTTCACCCTCGGCAGGCCGGATGTCTTTCCCGCTGACGACTACGGTGTGCGCAACGGCTGGCGCGTGGTGAAAAAGTTCGCTGAAATGCCCAGGCCGAAGGAACTCCTCGCCCGCGCCGACAAATGGCGGCCGCACCGCACCCTCGCCGCCTGGTATTTGTGGCGTGCGGCGGACGCGTCAAAAGGACGTTGATCCGCCAGATTCATCATCCATCTCTCCTGACTCATGAGCACTCGCATCTTCCTCATCCGCCACGGCGCCACCGTTTTGACCGCTGAAGACCGCTTCGCCGGCGCGACGGACGTGCGGCTCTCTGATGAAGGCCGCCGCCAGGCCGCGAAACTCTCGGAGCGCCTCGCGGGTGAGAAGATCGCCGCGGTCTATGCCTCGCCGCTGGATCGCACGATGGAGACCGCGCGCATCATCGCCGCGCCGCATGGCCTGGAGGTGCTGCCACGTCCCGGCTTGAAGGAGATCTCCCACGGCCACTGGGAGCAGCACACACGCGCCGAGGTCGAGGCGAAGTTCCCCGACGAGGCCGCCGCGTGGGAGGAGGATCCCTTCACCTACGCGCCCGAAGGCGGCGAAAGCGGCCTGCAAGTCACCGCGCGTTCCCTGCCCGTGCTCATGGACATCGTGCGCCAGCATCCAGGCCAGACTGTGACTGTCGTCTCGCACAAGGCCACGATCCGCCTGCTGCTCAGCTCCTTGCTCGGCTTCGATCCGCGCCGTTACCGCGACAACCTCGACCAGAATCCCGCCGCGCTCAACATCGTGGACTTCAAAAGCCCCGTCCGCGCCCGCCTCACGCTCTTCAACGACACCTCGCACTACGACCACGGCGCGCTCCCCGCCGTGCCCGCCGGACGTTTGTCGAAGTGGTGGGCGGCGGGGAAATGACGCGCGTCATGGCGCGGCTGATCCTCATCATTCCGGCCTTCGGTTAAACTGCTCGCTTCCCGCGTGGCTCTCGCGTAAGGGCGCGCATGTCCTTCAAAGCCCTCGGCCTCGACGCCCACATCCTCCAAGCCATCGACGAAGCCGGTTACACCGAGCCGACGCCGATCCAGACCGCGGCGATTCCGGCCGTGATCGCGGGTGGCGACGTCATCGGCATCGCACAGACCGGCACGGGCAAGACCGCGGCCTTCACGCTGCCCATTTTGACCAAGCTCGCCGCGAATCCCATCCCGCAGGGCCAGCGCCGCCGCACCCGCGTGCTCGTGCTCGCTCCCACGCGCGAGCTCGTGGCGCAGATCGAGGAAAACGTCATGGCCTACGCGAAACACCTGCCGCTGAAGATCGCCAGGGTCTTCGGCGGCGTTGGCGAAAAACCGCAGAAGGACGCCTTGCGCGCCGGCAGCGACATCGTCATCGCCTGCCCGGGCCGCCTGCTCGACTTGATGAGCCAGCGCTGCGCCGACTTCTCGCAGCTCGAGCATCTCGTGCTCGACGAGGCCGACCGCATGCTCGACATGGGCTTCCTGCCCGACATCCGCCGCGTCATCAGCCAACTGCCGAAAAAACGCCAGACGCTGCTGTTCTCCGCCACGCTCTCGAAGGAGATCGAGGCGCTCACGCACGAGTTCCAGCAGCACCCGAAGACCGTGCAGGTCGGCAGACGCTCCAATCCCGCCGAAACGGTGACGCAGTTCGTCTATGAAGTGCCGAAGCACCTCAAGATGTCGCTCCTCGCGCATCTCCTTGAGGACGAAAAACTGCAGATGGTGCTCGTCTTCAGCCGCACCAAGCACGGCGCCGACAAGATCGCCCGCAAGCTCGAACAGGGCGGCGTGAAATGCGCCACGCTGCACGCCAACCGCTCGCAGAACCAGCGCCTGCGCGCGCTGGAGGACTTCAAGTCGTGGAAGGTGCGCGTCCTCGTCGCCACCGACATCGCCGCGCGCGGCATCGACGTCGATGGCATCTCGCACGTCGTGAACTTCGACTTCCCGCACATCGTCGAGGACTACGTCCACCGCATCGGCCGCACCGGCCGCGCCCAGGCCATCGGCGACGCCATCAGCTTCGTCTCACCCGACGAAATGAGCGATCTGAAGAAGCTCGAACGCTTCATCGGCCGCGGCCTCGTGCGCAAACGTGCCGAGGGCTTCAACTACAACGCCGTCCCCGGTGCTTTCGGTGACGAATTTGCCGACCGCCCCAGAGGCCGCAACCAACGCTCGTTCCAGCAACGTCGTCCGCAACAAGGCGGACAACGTCAAGGCGGACAACCGGGTCAAAAAAGCCAGCGCGATCAACGCCGGCATGATCACGGTGAAAAACGTCACGAAGGCCAGCGTCGCGATTCACAAAATCGCCCGCAGCACGAAGCCCGTCCGCAATCCGGCGTGCGCGGCCTGTGGAACCGGATGACCGGAAAGAAATAACCGCCTCACGTCCGGGCTTCCTGCTTCTTCCACCCCTCCAGCCGCCCCGCCAGCGTCTCGGCGGTGAGGGATTCCGTGATGCCGTCCACCAGCGTCCTGATTTTGCCGAACGTGGTTTCGGCGCGGACTCGATAGTAGTGCTGGTTCCCGGACTGCATGTTCGTGTCGTGCATGAAGCGCACGATATGGCGCGGGGCGAATGACTCGCTCCAGGAATAAAAGGGACCGACGCTGTGCTGGATGCGCAGCTCATCCGTCGTGAACCTCACCACCCGCCGGTGCAGCAGCGTCCACAGGCCGCCGATGATGATGAGCGGCGCCGTCGTGCCCCAGATGAGGCGGAAGATCAGCGGCGCGTCCCCTTTCCACGACATGAGGATGAAAATGCCGAGCCAGATGAGGCCGAAGACGAGCAGGAAGCCGCCGAGAAAGCGGAAGCGGCCCGGCGGACAGTCGATCATCATCGGAACGCCGTCCGTGTCGAACTCCGCCAGCACCCCGCCGCTCCGCAGACGCTCCACCAGCCCGTCCGTGTCCGGCGCGGCGGCCTCGACATCATGGCCCGCCGCGGATCTGGCCTGCTCCGCCTCCGCGCGGCTGACGAACACCGGCAGCGGCAGCACGGCGGCCTTGCCACCACTCGCGGGCGCGAGTTCGAGGCTCCACTCATGCCCCGCGAAAGCAGTGACTCCGGCTGTGGCCTCCTCGATCACAGCGCAGGGCAGCCCGCGCGGAATCTCCACCCGCAGCGGCAGGGCCACGCCCTTCATGTCACGCCGCGCCTCGCCGGCGGAGAGCGTCTCCGTGTGCTCCCATATTTTCTCGACCGAGGTGGAGGTGCCTTTGCCGCTGCCACGCGTGATTTTGCGCCGGCAGAGCAGCCGCGCCTGGATGACCTCACGCGATGACAGCACGCGGTCAAAGCGCAGCTCTCCCTCCAGCGCGGAGCCTGGCCGCAGCGGTGTTTGCTTCAGCCAGAGCGACGGCCTGCCGAGCACCCGCCGCGTCTGGACACGCCGCCATGCGAAGAACAGCGGGATCAATGCCAGCAGCGCAGGCAGCAGCGCAAACACGGCCGTGAAGGATTCCGCCAGCACGCCGCCGCCGATGATGGCGAACGCCAGCGGCCCCTGAACCAGCAGAATCCAGCCCGCCACGCCGAGAATCGCGCCCATGCCGTTCTTGGACTCATGGATCGTCTCCCCGCGCCACTCCTGCCGCCAGCGCCACGGCTCGGATGGATGCTGCTGCGCGAGTCTTTTCTCCGCCGCCGCCTTGCGCGCCCCCATGGCGCCGCCCGCCGACACGAGCGCGCCGATCAACGGAAAGACCGTCGGGAAGATGGACAGCATGAGCATCAGGCCCCAACGCAGATCACGAAACAGCACGGCCTGCTCCGGCTTCGCGGGGTTCACATAACAGCGGAAGGGGCGGTCCTTGCCCTCGAAATCACGAAGCTGCGCATAGGCCCGCTGCTGGAAGTCACCGACATTGTCCGAGCCGCCGGTGAGGCCGACCTCCTCGCTGTGAAGAGTGCGGCCGCGGTATTCATAGCGGTAGCTCGCCGTCGTCTGGTAAGTGACGCCGCCCTTGCTGCCGCGTGAGCTGGTCATCTCCGCTTTTTCGACCCAGCACGGTACCTCCTCCCAAGTGCGTGCGGACCACCACCCGCTGATCACTGGAAAATAGAGAAACCAGCCGATCGCGAGCCCGGCAATGATAAACGGCAGCCCGAAGAGCACCGCGCAGCCGCCGCCGAGTTGTTTCGCGGGGGAACCCGAGGAAGAGAGGTGGTTAGGTTTCGACATACGCACAGCATCGCACAAAGCGGCTGACTTCCGCAACAGGCGCGTATCATGCGCCGACATGCCCCCCCAGTTTCACCCCTACGGCGCGTCACACCAGGCCATGCTCCTCGTCACCGCGCTGGCGCTGGTGGTGATGCTTCTGCTCTCTCGCACACGTTTTTCACGCGTCGCAGAAAAAATGCTCGGCGCGCTGCTGCTGCTGCAAATCCCCGGCACGCTGCTTATGCACTGGATGAACGGATCATTGAACGCACAGACGCTGCTGCCGCTGCAATACTGCGACATCGCCGCCATCGCCGGAGGACTGGGGCTCTGCTTCCGCAGGCAGTTCTGGTGCGAGGTGGTGTACTTCTTCGGCATCGCCGGCACCTTCCAGGGGCTGCTGACGCCGGCCTTGCAGTTTGATCATCCCGACCCGCGCTTTTTCGCGTTCTTCGCGCTGCACAGCGGCGTGACCATCGCAGCGTTTTACGTCGTCACTGGCATGCGCATGCGGCCCGCGCCGGGCGCGGTGTGGCGGATGATGAGCTTCTCGCTGGCCTGGTATGCCACCACCGCAGCGGTCAATCTCGCACTCGGCACGAATTATGCCTTCCAGTGTGCGAAGCCGCCGCAGGCCAGCCTGTTCGACCATCTCGGGCCATGGCCGTGGTACAACTTCGTCGCCATCGGCCTCGGCGTGGTGTTTTACTCCGCCCTGTGCCTCCCCTTCACCTTCCGGCGGCTCAAAGGCTGACATGTCGCTTTGCATTTCACGTTTTGGCCTCATAATCGCCGCCCGCCAATCCACACCTCCCTCACAAACCGAAAATGAAAGCACCTTCCTGGTCTGTTGACGAATCCGCTGACCTCTACGGCATCCGCGAGTGGGGACACGGCTACTTCGACATCTCGAAGCACGGCGAGGTCGTGGTGAACCTCAAGGACGGCAAGAAGGCCAAGGCGGTATCACTCGCCGACATCGTGGGCGGCCTGCGCGAACGCGGCACCCAGCTCCCGCTGCTCATCCGTTTCGGCGACCTGCTGCGCGGCCGCATCGACGAGCTGAACGAGGGCTTCGCATCCGCCATCGCGGAAGGAAAATACCAAGGCGTGTATCGCGGCGTGTATCCCATCAAAGTGAACCAGCAGCAGGAGGTCATCGAAGAGATTACCCGCTACGGGCGCAAGTATCACTACGGCCTGGAGGCGGGCAGCAAGCCCGAGCTCATCGCCGCGCTCACTTACATGCACGACCCGCAGGCCTACATCGTGTGCAACGGCTACAAGGACGAGGAGTTCATCGACCTCGCGCTCTACGCACAAAAGATGGGCCTGCAGGTCATCCTGGTGCTCGAAATGCCGAGCGAACTCGAATTGATCCTCAAGCGTTCCAAGAAACTCGGCGTGCGCCCCACGCTCGGCGTGCGGTTTCGCCTCAGTGCTGAAAGCGCCGGCCACTGGAGCGGCAGCGGCGGCGACTCTAGCGTCTTCGGCCTGAACATCTCGCAGCTCATGCACGTCGTCGACCACCTGCGTGAGCAAAGCATGCTCGACTGCCTGCGCATGCTCCATTACCACCAAGGATCGCAGATTCCGAACATCCGCGCCATCCGCCAGGCCGTGACCGAGGCCACGCGTGTGTATTGCGGCCTCGTGCAGGAAGGTGCGCGCATGGGCATCCTCGACCTCGGCGGCGGCCTGGCCATCAGCTACGACGGTCAGAAAGGCGCTAGCGCCGCCAGCAGCAACTACGGCACGAAGGAATACTGCGCCGACGTTATCGAGGCGATCTCCGAGGTCACCGCCGAGGCCGGGGTGCCGCACCCGGACATCATCACCGAGTCCGGCCGCGCTATCGTGGCCTACTACAGCGTGCTGGTCATCAACATCCTCGACATCAACCGCTTCGAATCCCGCTCCGACATCAGCGAGATCGAGATCGACAAGGAATCCCCCGCCCTGCTGCGTAATCTGCACGAACTGCGTGTTGAATCCGCGCGCAATGCCAGCAAGACAGGCCGCGACCGCCTCCAGGAGATCTACAACGACGCGGTTTATTACCGCGACAAGCTCCGCAGCGAGTTCAACTACGGCAAGGTGAACCTCCGTCAGCGCGCGCATGGCGAAGAACTCTACTGGGACATCATGAAGTGGGTCTCCGACATGCGCGAGAAGTGCGAGCACGACGGCTCCCAGATGGACCGCCTCGACAACATCCTCACCGACTACTACTACGGGAACTTCAGCGTCTTCCAGAGCCTGCCGGACCTTTGGGCCATCGATCAGATCTTCCCGGTGATGCCGATCCACCGCCTCAAGGAGAAGCCCACACGCAACGCCGTGCTCTCCGACATCACCTGCGACAGCGACGGCAAGATCGACAAATTCGCCCTCGCCGACGGCATCCGCCGCAGCCTCCCGCTGCACGATCCTGAGATCGACAAAGGCGAGGACTACATGCTTGGCATCTTCCTCGTCGGCGCCTACCAGGAAACCCTCGGCGATCTGCACAACCTGCTCGGCGACACCAACGTCGTCTCCGTCCACATCGAAAACGGCAAGGTGAAGTACAGCGAACTCGAAGGCGACAGCGTCTCCGAGGTGCTCAGCTACGTCGAATACGAGCCCAAGGACATGATCACCCGCTTCCGCAATCTCGCGGAGAACGCCGTCCTCGCCAAGCGCATCACCGCCAACGAACGCCGTGAGATCATGGACGTGTTCGAGGCCGGCCTGCGCGGTTACACGTATTTCGAGAGCTGATCCGGTCAGACAAACGTCGCCTTCCGCTGAATCGCCCGGTGCAGCAGCTCCAGATACTGCGCGCAGGGGATTTCATGACCGCCGAACATCGCCAGATGCGGCGTGGTCCACTGTGTGTCGTGCAAAAGAAAACCGCGCTCCTTCAAACGCCATTGCAGATGAGTCAGTGCCACCTTCGACGCCTGCGGCTCGCGGCTGAACATCGATTCGCCGAAAAACGCCCCGCCGATGCCCACGCCATAGACGCCGCCCATCAGTTTGCCGTCACGCCACACTTCCGCGCAATGCGCGAAACCGATGCGGTGCAGCTCCTCATATGTGTCCATGATCGTGTCCGTGATCCAGGTGCTCTCGCGATCCGCACAGCCACGAATCACATCGCCGAAGGACGTGTTCCAGCGCACTTCAAAGGGATGTCGCCTCAAATACCGCTCAAACCGCCGCGGCACATGAAACTCCGCCACCGGCAGGATGCCGCGCATCTTCGGGCGATACCACGAGATGGAACCGTCGTCCTCCCCCATCGGGAAGGCTCCCTCGCAGTAGGCGTTCAACAAATCTACGGGCTCAATCCGTGGCATTCGTTAGTTTCAAGTCACAGGTTTCAAGTTTCAAGCGACGCGATTCAAACTTTGAACTTTAAACCTTAAACCTTAAACTGACCCGGATGAATCTCGCGACGCAGATCACCATTTTCCGCATCCTGCTCATCCCGGTTTTCATCGGGCTGGTGATCTATTATGGCGACAGCGTGCGCACCGGAAGGGCGGATGAATCCCTGCGGCTGTGGGCGGCGGCGGTTTTCGGCATCGCCGCGCTCAGCGATGCGGTGGACGGATGGATCGCGCGCAATTTCAACCAGCAGTCCCGCCTCGGCTCCATCCTCGATCCGCTGGCAGACAAGCTGCTGCTGCTCTCCGCCATCATCACGCTCAGCTTCACCTCCTGGCGACAGCATTTCCCGCTGTGGTTCCCGCTGCTCATCATCTTCAAGGACCTCGCCTGCATCGGCGCGGCGTTTTTGATCGACCATGTCGCCGGTCACTGCCGCATCCAGCCGCACTGGACGGGAAAGGCCACCACCTTCACACAAATCATCGCCATCCTGTGGGTGCTGCTCGACCTGACGTTCATCCCGTTGATCTGGCCGGTGGCGCTGGCGGGCATCTTTACCTTCTGGTCCGGCATGATTTACCTCGTGGACGGCACGCGGCAGATCAAGGCCGCCGGTCAGGATTGAAGCCCGTTTTTGACAGGATTGACGGGATTGCAGGTGGATTAACAGGATTGGCTGTGGAATGACAATCCAGTCAATCCTCTAGAATCCTGTTCATCCTGTCCAATCAGGCGCTCTCAGTTCCCAACGCGTACTTTATGTCTTCCGCCCTCAAAACCGTCGCCATCGTCGGCCGCCCGAACGTGGGCAAGTCCGCGCTTTTCAACCGCCTCGCCGGCAAAAACATCTCCATCGTCCATGACATGGCAGGTGTGACGCGCGACCGCATCACCGCGCAATGCCGCAAAGGGCCGGCGTGGTTCGAGATCATGGACACCGGCGGCATCGGAGCGAACACCGAGGACGTTTTGACCGACCAGGTGCAAACCGAGGCCGCCATCGCCCTCGATGTGGCCGATCTGCTGCTGCTCGTCGTCGATGTCGTCGATGGCATCACGCCGATCGACCAGGCACTCGCCCGCCAGTTCCGCAAGACCAGCAAGCCCGTCATCCTCGTCTGCAACAAGGCCGATTCGCCCAAGCGCAAGCTCAACGCCGCTGAATTCACCCGGCTGGGCTTTGAGGACACCATCGAGGTCAGCGCCGCGCATGGCAAAGGCATCGACGAACTCGTCGCCACAATCTCGCAGCGGCTTGATTTGAAGGAATCGACCGAAACCGAGGACGCCAAGGCCGGTCAAAACGTCAAGCCGCTCAAACTCGCCATCGTCGGCCGCCCGAACGCGGGCAAATCCTCCATCGTGAACGCCATCCTCGGCCAGGAACGTGCCATCGTCAGTCCCGTCGCCGGGACGACGCGTGACGCGCTCGACATCCAGGCCGCCTGGAACGGCAGGAAATACCAGCTCATCGACACCGCCGGCATCCGCCGCCGCGCGCACCTTGACACCTACGTCGAGATTTCCAGCGTCGATCGCAGCATCCAGAGCATCAAACGCGCCGACCTGGTGCTGCTTGTCGTCGATTGCGCCGACGGCGCGAAGATGCAGGACCGCAAGATCGCTCAGATCATCCTGGAGGAGCGCAAGCCCTGCATCCTCGTCATGAACAAGTGGGATCTCTTCCATCCCGATGGCAAGCAGAAGGACCGCATCGAACACCTGGAGGAAATCATGCGCCGTGAGTTCTTCTTCCTGCATTACGCGCCGCTCGTCGCCACCTCCGCGAAGAACAAGGAACACATCGGCAAGCTCTTTGTGCAGATCGAAAAAGTGCGCTCCGGCGCGCAGAACCGCATCAGCACCGGCTCGCTGAACCGCCTGCTGCACACCGCCATTGAGAACACGCCCGGAGCCCTCGGCCGTAGCACGCACAGCTTCAAGCTGCTCTACGCCACGCAGGTGAATGAAGCGTCCGAGTTCGCCATCCCGGTGCCGCACTTCGTGCTGTTCGCCAACCGCGCCTCAAAGCTCACGGAAAGCTACACACGCTATCTGGAAAAAGTCATCCGCGACGAGTGGCCCGCTCCCGGCGTGCCCTTCCGCATGAGCGTGCGTGGCAAAGGGCCGAAGAAGGAGCGCTGAGGCGCATGGCGGAAGCCTCTCCGCCTTCGGACAATCGTCCTGCGGTTGGAACGCTTGCTATTTTGCCCGATTCATTAACATGGCATCCGCATGGCTCAAGACTCCACCACCTTACGCGCCGGCTGGCAGGCTGTGAAGTGCGCCAGCCTGGATGACATGCGCACGCAGAACATTCTGTTCTGGCAGCGGGCTGGAGGCGCTGCGATCCGCGCCGCAGCCTGGGATTTGGTGGTCGAAACCTGGCTGGCCCAGAAGCGCAACCCTGATGAACTCCGATTTCAAAGACTTGCTCCGTCTGTTCGCGAGGCATGAGGTGCGCTACCTCGTTGTCGGTGGCTATGCAGCGATGCATTACTCCCAGCCACGCTTCACCAAGGACTTGGACTTGTGGCTGGAACCCACAGTTGCGAACGCAGCCATGGTGATGACCGCCTTTCGCGAGTTTGGCATGCCGCTCATTGATGTGACGCCAGACGACTTCGCCAGGGAGAGCTTCCAATACATGATCGGACGAGCGCCGGTGCTTTTCGATTTCCTCACCTCACTGCCGCATCTGCGCTTTGCCACCTGCTGGAAAAACCACACCATCGACACGGAGGAAGGATTCCCCATCCATTTCCTTGGCCGCAAAGAGCTGATCCGCGCAAAAAAGCACGCCGGGCGCCCGCAGGACCTCGCGGATCTGGACGAACTTCGACGTGCGGAGGGAAAATGAGCGCCTCCATCCGCTGCGCCGTGCCCATACAACACCCTGGTTCTCGCATGGCGGAAGCCTCTCCGCCTTTGGACAATCGCACCCGCGCATTCCCATTCCGCCTTCCACATTCCACACTCCACCTGCCATGATCCAAACCACCACCGTCGGCTCCTACCCTGTCCCTGACTGGCTTTCCGCGCTGCCGAGCGAAGCCGCCGTCATCGACGCGACACGCGTCGTGTTCGACACGCAGCGCCAGGCGGGCATCGACCTGCCGACGGACGGCGAATTGTATCGCTTCGACGTCAATCATCCCGACACCAACGGCATGATCGAATACTTCGTCCACAAGCTCGGCGGCATCGACAGCCGCGTGGGCCGTGCGGACACCGCCGCGTTTCGTGCGAAGCATGAAATGGCCTTCCGCAGCAAGCCCGCCGCCGTCGTGCGCGGCCCCATCACCGAAGGAGTGCTCAATCTGGCCGAGGACTGCGCCCGCGCGGGCAAAGTGGCCGGTGGCGCGTTCAAATTCACGCTGACCAGCCCTTACATGCTCGCCCGCACGCTGCTGGACACGCACTACAACGACTTCAATGCGTTGAACATGGCCATCGCCGACGCGTTGGCCGCGCAAGCCGCCGATTTGCAATGTGACTGCGTTCAAGTCGATGAAGCGAACATTCCCGGCAATCCCGCCGACGCGCCGATTGCTGCCGCAGGCATCAATCGCGTGCTGGACGCGGTGAAAGGCCAGAAAGCCGTCCATTTCTGCTTCGGCAACTACGGCGGCCAGACGATTCAAAAAGGCGAGTGGGCCGCGCTCATCACGTTTCTGAATTCACTGCGTGCCGATCATCTCGTTCTCGAACTCGCGCATCGTCCTGCGGCCGATCTCGACGCGCTCAAGGAACTCGACCCAAAAATCGGTGTCGGCCTCGGTGTCGTGGACATCAAGGTGAACCACGTCGAAACCGCCGACGAAATCGCCCGTCGCATCGAAGCCGCGGAGAAAAAGCTCGGAGCCGGCCGCGTGAAATTCATTCACCCCGATTGTGGCTTCTGGATGCTCAAACGCAGCATCGCCGACCGCAAGATCGAAGCGCTGGCGAAGGGCCGTGACAGGTTCGAGGGGCGTTAAGTCAGCCCGAACAGCTTTTTCAGCGCCGCCTCATCCGCCGTGGTGGCGAGCATGTAGGCCTGCGAGCCGTGGCTCCACGAGGCATAGCGCCAGTTTTTCGACGATTTGAAACAAGGCTCGTCCGCCGCAGGGCAGTCGCAGAGGCCGGTGTTGTCGAGCACGACGAGGTGCGCCTCGCGGCCCGGCTGCAATTCAAAACAGATGATCGTGGCGGCGCGGCCCTCAACCTGCACACGTTTGCAGCCATAGGTTCTCAGCCCGGCGAGGCCAGGCGGCAGGGCGCTGGGGCATGGGCACTCGCTCCGCGTGAGGTGTTTCCGCACCGCCTCGAATGACGTGGCTTTTTGATCGAGCCGCGTCACGCCGTACTCGACCTTGGCGACGGCGTTGAGCGAATCACTCTCCCACGCGGCCATGGCGCTGTTCGCCGGCCACAGGAGCGCCCAGCCAAAGGCCACGCAGGCCGCAGCGGCGATGGCGGTCGGTGTGATCCAGCGCAGCGGGCGCTTTTTCACCGGCATTTTCATGACGCGCAGGATGCCTTCACGCAAACCATGCGGCGGGGCCGCTTGCTGGAAGGCGGCGGACGCGGCCTCATCAAAGGCGGCGCGTTTCTCATGCCATGCGGCCAGTTCCGCGTCCTTTTCCACGAAAGCGCGCGCCTCCGGCGACGCGTCCTGAGGGCGGAGCGTCGTGGCATCGAGTTCGAGTCTGGTTTCTTCGCGGTTCACGATCTGAAGGCGGCGGGGATGATGTTTTGTTCGAGGCGGAGCAGGACGGCACGGAGTTGATCCTTCGCACGCGAGAGGCGGGACATCACGGTGCCGATGGGGATGCCGAGCGTTCCGGCGATTTCGCGATAGGACAGCTCCTTGATGTAAAAAAGCACGAGTGGCGCGCGATAGGTCGGGGCGAGCTGTTCGAGCGCCTTTTGCAGCGTGACGCCGTCCACGCGCGGGTTTCCGCCGTCGTCGTCATTTTGGACCGCGCCATGCACATCCGGCTCGAATTCGACCTGCTCGTGCTTTTTCTCCCGCCGTGCGATGCTCAGCCACTCGCGATAAATCGTGGTATAGAGCCAGGTTTTGACCTTCGAGGCATCACGGAGCGTGTGCCCCTTCCGCGCCCACTGCAGAAAGGTCTGCTGCACGAGATCCTGCGCCGTGGCCTCGCTACGGCACATGCTCAGCGCGAAGCGGTGGAGCCCCTGGTAGTGGGCGTCCACGATCTGCTCGAAGCTGGGCGGGGAGTCTGACACGCGGCGAGCTATCGGGCGGGATGCGGACCATTCAAAGCCGAAATCGAGGGTGAGTTCCATGAGGGCGGGCAGGCCATTTTCAAATGGGAGTGATGCCGGGCAGGTTTATTCCTGGAAAGCCAACTTTTTTGCGGACGGGCGGGCCAAGTCCGGCTTAATTTCCCGCCACTCCTTTTCATGTCATCCAACACCAAGCACATTCATCTCATCGGCATCTGCGGCACGGCCATGGGCTCGACTGCGGTCGCGTTGCGGGCGCTGGGCCACACGATCAGCGGCTCCGACGCCCAGGTTTACCCGCCGATGAGCGATGTGCTGCGCGGCGCGGGCATCACCGTCACCGAAGGCTACAAGCCGGAGAACCTGCCGCCTGCTGCGGATGTGTATGTGGTGGGCAACGCGATCTCGCGCGGCAATCCCGAACTGGAGACGCTGCTGGAGAAGAAGCTGCCGTATGTCTCGATGGCGGAGCTGCTGAAGCAGCAGGTCATCCAGGGGAAGCGCAGCTTCGTGGTGAGCGGCACGCACGGCAAAACGACCACCACCACCATGCTGGCGTGGCTGTTCGAGCGCGCGGGCAAAAACCCCGGCTTCATGATCGGGGGCGTGCCGGAGAATTTCGAGTCCGGGGCGCGCTTCACACATTCGGACCTCTTTGTGATCGAGGGTGACGAGTACGACACGGCCTACTTCGACAAGCGCAGCAAATTCCTGCACTACCTGCCGGAATGCGCGATCGTGAACAACATCGAGTTCGACCACGCGGACATCTTCCCGGACCTCGACGCCATCCTGCTCTCGTTTCAGCGCTTTTTGAACACGGTGCCGCGCAACGGGCTCGTGCTCATCAATGGTGACGATCCGAACTGCCTGACGTTGCGCGCCAAATGCCCCGCGCCACTGAAAACAGTCGGTCTGGGGCCGACGTGCGACTTCCGCATCCAGATCACCGGCACCACGCCGGAGAGCACGAAGTTCACGATCAATGGCGACGCGTTTGAAGTGCCGATGGTCGGCGAGTTCAACGCCCGCAACGCAGCGATGTGCGTGTGCGTCGGCCGCTTCGGCGGGTTGGGCGACGACGAGATCCGCGCCGGGCTGCTGAGTTTCCGCGGCATCCGCCGCCGCCAGCAGGAGCGAGGCACGGCGCACGGCATCACGGTGATCGACGACTTCGGCCATCATCCGACCGCGATCCGCGAGACGCTGCGCGGCCTGCGCCAGCGCTACAACGGCCGCCGCCTGTGGGCGTTGTTCGAACCGCGATCAAACACGAGCCGCCGCAATGTTTTGCAGAACGAACTGATCGAAGCGCTGGCCGAGGCCGACGCCTCCGTGATCGCCGCCGTGGCCAATCCGGAGAAAGTGGCCGCTGATCAGCGGCTCGACACCGCGAAGGTGGCCGCCGCCGTGACCGCACGCGGCAGGCCATGCTGGTTCGAGGCGAACACGGATGCGATCGTGAGCCGCTTGAAGGCCGAAAGCCGCGACGGTGATGTGATCGTCGTCTTCAGCAACGGTGGCTTTGACGGCATCCACGACAAGCTGCTGGGGACGCTTTAATAAACGATCTGCACCTCGTCGCCCACGCGCACCTGGCTGAAGAACTCCTTCGCCTTCTGATACGGCAGGCGGATGCAGCCGTGCGATGCCGGACGGCCGGTGACGTAGCCGCTGTGCAGGCCGATGGCACCGCAGTTCAGGCGCATGAACCAGGGCATGTTCACATGATAGAGCGTGGAGACATGCGAGGTGTGCTTGTCGGTGATGACGTAGCGTCCGGCCGGCGTACCGTAGCCTTCGCGCCCGGTGGAGATGACGGTGGTGTTGATGACGCGGCCCTGTTTCATCACCCAGGCGCGCTGGCTGGAGAGATCGACGGTGACGAGCGTGTCCGGCTCGGACTCGGGATCGCGTCCCAACAGCACGCGCATGAGGAAGAGATAGCCCTGAGTGGCGGCGAAGTTGATGGGGTAACGATGATAGCGTGTGGTGCAGAGGCCGGGTCGCGCACCGGCGCGCATAAGTGTGACCGCGCCTTCGACATCCCCACGGGCGGCGCAGCAGATGAGCGGCGTGATGCCGCGGTCGCTTTCCAGGGCGTTGCGCAGGTCCTTGATCTGGCAGCGATCAATGAGGGATTGGAGGACAGGCGTTTTGAAGCGTGTGTTGGGATCGACTCCGGCGTCGATGAGCGCCTGGAGCACTCCCGTGTTGCGGCGCAGGACTGCGATGGCGATCGGCGGCTGCTTTTCATGCGCAGGTTCGTTCATGTCCACGCCAGAAAGGGCGAGAACCCGCACACATTCGGCGCGGCCCATGCGCACGGCGGCGCAGAGCGGCGTGTCGCCGCCGAGGGTCTTTTCGTGTGGTGAAATGCCGAGCGCGACGAGGCGGGCGAGGTGCGCCGGATCATCGTTGAGCACCGCCTGATAGACCTGCGGCAACGCGTCGGTGCGCGGCATCAGTTTCGTCCAATGCTCCACGATGGGATCGAACAGCGGACGCCAGGGACGTGGCATGGTGGTGACCACAGCAATTTTTTTCGCCGGAACCGCCTTCCGCGCGGCCTGTGAATCGGGGTTCGCGCGCTTTGGCGGCGGTGGTTTGACGGCCGCCGCGCCGGTGAGGCGGCTGAGCGCCTCCTCCTCCACATTGGTCGGCATGAGCGGCGCCAGCGCGGGAGTGAGCGTGACATCCAGCGGCAACGCGGCGCGGATTTCAGCGGCGGCCTCGCTCAACCTGCCCTGACGTGTCTTGCCCGCTGACGCGGCCGGCATGACGACCGCTCCAGGGCGGAACAACTCATGATTCTTCAAGAGATGGATGATACCGCCGCAGACTCCGACGCCGACAACCGGCGGGAGAATGCAGGCACTCATCACGTTGAGCCATCTGCTTTTCATTTCTGCGTCACGAAAAGGGTTCCCTTAACAAAAATGAGCGCTGTGTCGAGCCTCGATTTCCACCGAGAGCAACGCGTGATTAAGAGCGAGGTATGATTTTGCGCCCGCATTGCAAGATTTTATGGCAATTAAAAATCAGGGTGGGACAGTTCCCCATGTCAACACGCACCGCCTCCATTGCGATCGTCCGCAGAGGCCTTCTGCCTGTGTCCGCCGCCCTGTGGCTGCTGTGCGTGACAAACTGCGGCGCTGTTTTGTTTCACGGCACGGACGACCCCAGTCACAACACCTCCGCGCCCGGCGGCATCTTCGCGGACTCCGGCTGGCAGCATCAGGGCATGTATGGCGCGTTTCTCGGCACGATCATCGCGCCTCAGTATTTCATCACCGCGCAGCACTTCGGCACGCAGGGTGGCACGTTCACGCATAGCGGCATCTTCAACGGCGGCTCCGATGTGACTTACAATATCGACAGCGCCGTCAACGGCGGCGCCGGCTATTGGGACATCAGCGGCACGGATTTGCGCATCTTCAAAGTGCAGGAATATTTTCCGGCTTATGCGCCTCTCTACACCGGTTCCCTCGAAACCAGCATGACCATGGTGACCATGGGCCGCGGCGGCCCGCGTGGCGCGGAGGTGCTGGCCGGCGGAAATCTGCACGGCTGGAAGCACGGCACCCCCGACGGCAGCGCACGCTGGGGCAGCAATACGGTCGGCGGCATTTACTCCAGCGCGCTCGGCGACCTGCTCGCGGCCAGCTTCAGCGCCGGCGGCACCACCGAGGAGGCCACGCTCTCCGTTGGCGACTCCGGCGGCGGCGTCTTCGTGAATGATGGCGGCGTGTGGAAGCTGGCCGGCGTGAACTACAGCATCGACGGCCGCTTCGACACGAACAACATCACCGGTGACGGCTCCGACTTCGACGCCGCATTGTTTGACCGGGGTGGTCTTTATCAAGGCTCGGACGCGTTTGGGTGGACGTTCATCCCCGACCTGCCGCTGGACAACCCGTCCGGCATGTATGCGTCCCGCATCTCCACCAACGCGGCGGAGATCATGTCCATCGCAGTGGTTCCAGAGCCCCGTTCCGCGATGCTGGTGGCACTTGCTGGGCTGTGGAGCGCGGCGCGGCGCAGGCGCATCATGCGTCCGCTTTGATCTCTGCGAAGATCAAACGGCCGGCGCTTGTCGGCAGCGTGCCGGAGACGACCACGTCCACCGTCTGGCCGATCCTGGACGCGGCGTTGTTCACCACGATCATGGTGCCGTCCGGCAGGTAGCCCACGGCCTGGCTCCTGTCCTTGCCAGGCTTGGTGAGCGGCAGCTTCAATTCATCTCCCACGCCGAGCTCAGGATGCAGCGCGGCGGCCAGCTCGTGAAAACTCAGCACCGTGATGCCGCGCAGGCGGGCCACTTTGATCAAGTTGTCGTCATTCGTGAGCAGGCGGGCGTTCAGCTCGCGCGCCAGCGTGACAAGCCGCGTGTCCACCTGGGCGCTGGCGGAACCACCGCCCTCCTCATGGATCGAAACGGTCATTCCCGGCATGACGCGCAGCTTTTCCATCATCTCCAGCCCGCGTTTCCCGCGCATGGCCTTCGTCGCCTCGGCAGAATCTGACAGACGTTGCAGTTCATCGAGCACAAAGCGCGGCACCACCACCGCGCCGCTGAGAAAGCCCGTGGCGAACACGCCAGGCAGCCGGCCGTCGATGATCACATTCGTGTCCAGCAGCATCGGCTCGCCTTCCGAGCCATCGCGACGGAAGCGCACATAGGGAATGAGAAAGGCGAACTGGTCACGGTCGCTG
Source organism: Verrucomicrobiaceae bacterium (assembly GCA_016795375.1). GTDB lineage: Bacteria > Verrucomicrobiota > Verrucomicrobiia > Verrucomicrobiales > Verrucomicrobiaceae > Prosthecobacter. The sequence continues at coordinate 367 of JAEUHJ010000053.1, read as the reverse complement.
CGCAACGCGAACGTGACGCCAAAAAACGCCAGCGTGCCGTAGATGCATATCTCCACGATGTTTTGCAGCGTGTCGCCATTCGCGTGGTTCTGAAAGTAGGCGAGCTGGAACACACCGATCCGTGTGACCAGCCACGCGCAGAACAAGCCCACCGCCAGCCCCAGCGTCGCATGCGAGAAATCACGCAGTGTGAAACGCGCCAGGATCACGTCCAGCACCATGAGCAGCCCCATGAACACCGCGCCGCTCACCGCGCCCGTCCACGCCTCCTGCTGCAGGCCGGTGGCGATCGCCATGCCGATGAAGACGGAAAACGCGAAAAACAACGCGCGCACGAGGCGGATGGGCCAGGAGGTCTTCATTCGGA
>JAEUHJ010000037.1 GCA_016795375.1 Verrucomicrobiaceae bacterium | reverse complement strand
GCATGACACGCCAGGGAGGCGCGCGCGGCCTCCAGATCACGCAGCGCCTGCTGCTTGGGATTCAGTTGTTCTTGCTGCTGGCGAGCCATTCGCGATCGCGCTGGAATTGGTTGAAGGTCTCCTCGAACAGCCGCAGGCCGCGCAGCCTGGATTTGAGTCCGGCCAGGAAGATCAGGCCGAGGAGAAGGTGAATGCCGGCGCCGGCCAGCGCCACGCGTGTCCAGGGCCAGCCGTTGGTCTCCGCGATGATCCACACGAGCGCTGGCGCGGCCAGCATCCAGCCGATCATCAATGAGGTCATGGCCAGCATGAAGATGCCCGTCAGGTTCGAGAGACGGCCTCCGGCCTCCTGGCCCTCGATGTGCAGCAGCCTCCCGCGCGCTTCGAGGTACATGGCGACAGCACGCAACAAACCGGACGCGCTGGCGCGTTCCTCTGTGGCGGGCGGCGTGCCTGGAGTCATGGGCGGGGCGCGGGAGTTGGACTCAGCGGCGCAGGATCGAACCGATGACAAAACCGATGCCAAATGCCGTCAGCAGCGCCTGCAGCGGTTTTTCACGGGCAAATTTCTCCGCCTCCTGGCGCAGGTCCGCGCAGCGTTCACGCGCCTCGGTGAAGGTGTGGTCGGCGAATTCTCCGGCCTTTTCCTTGATGTCGGCGGCTTTCTGCCCGGCGGTGTCGCGGAACTGCTGCGCGCGGGCCTCGGCGGCGGTGCGGAATTCAGCGGCCTTCTGGCTGGCCGCCGCGCGCAGTTCCTCGGCGGCTTTCATGGCGCTGGCCTTGGCCGCCTGGAATGGATCATGGGGTGGCACTGTGCCAAAGGGCGGTTCGACGGCTGGATTTTCAGTCATGGTGCGAAAAGGAATGTGGGATTCATTGCAAGGCCATCCGCTCGATCGCGCATGTCTTTGCATCTCTGATTAAAGACGGTTCCGCGATTATTGGCGAGGGGAAAAAAGCAGTTCGCAGATTTCTCCGCTCAAAGAGGGCGGGTCGGGCCGCGGGCGCTGTTTTTGCGCGTGGCCGGATGCTGTTTGCGTCGGGCCATCAGCAGGGCCTGCCGTAGCGCGGCGTTCTGACGGCTCCCTGCGGCGATCTCCGCCCTGGCTGTGCTGAGCTCATTTTCAAGCGCCTGAACACGCAGGGTCTCCATCGTCGGCAGCGCCGGAAGGAGGATGGGCTTGGCTTTGTTCATGTGCGCAGGTTTCGGAGCGGACGAGATGTCCGGCAGGATGGCGAATTGCGGGGCTGGCGGCACGGGGTTGGCGGCCAGCCGGGACTCCTGATTGGCGGCTTTGGCCAGAACTGCTGCCAGTTTCTCAGCTTGTGCGTTTTCCAATTCCCCCCAGGCGTGCTGGCAGTCATCCTGGGCGTGAGTCAGGCGGCGGGACAGGTCGGAACGCAAGGCATCGAATTGCTGCTGCATTTTCGCGCGCCATGACACCGCGTCTTGATGGATGGTGGAAATCCTGGCCTGCTGTTCCAGCGACTGCTTTTCCATCCGGATGATTTCGAGCCGCATGCGCCAGTTTGAGAGCGCCAGTGAAAAAATGCGCACCAACGCGATGAGGAGCAATCCGCCAAGGATGCAGAGACCCAGGAGCATCAGTTGGACATCATGCGGCAAGTCCTTGTACATGGACGCTGTATGCAACAGTTGCCGCCTCAAATCAAACAGCCATGCGGTGCTTCGCTTTGGCGGAATTTCAACAGGGCGCGCGACTTCGGTCGCCGGTTATGAAGTCAGGATGGAGGGTACTGGCAGCATGTTTTTCTCTGCCGCCGGCTCCATCACGGGGACGGCGGGAGGAGGGGGCGTGGCGGCTTTTTCCATCTGCTCCCGTCGCCTCCTGATCTCCTGACAACGCAGCTCGGATTCAGAAATGCGCATGGAGAATTCAGCGCGAAAGGCGCCGAAGACGCGCTGGATTTCGTCACGCCAGGCGTTTGAGTCCCGCTTCACAGCCTGGATTTCCTGATGCTGGATGAGAAGCAGCCTCTCCATCTTGGAGGCGCTCTCATGCAGGCGGTTGTTCGTGCGCATGAGGAAGGCGATCCGCACCATCATGATGAGCAGCAGGCCGCCGGCGATGCAGAGGACAGGTTTCAGTGTCGAAGGATCGAGCGGAATCTGGAAGTGGGGCATGAGGCAATAGTGAGCAGGATTCCCTCCACAAATCAACGCCCTTTGGCTTTCCGGTCCCGACCCTCCGCCACAACAGGGTTGCCGCCGGCCATGTTCGCGGCGTATGACGGGCGCATGTCCGATCACGCCAACGCGCGCCTGTTTGTCTGGTTTCGCATCTTGTTCAACTGCCGGTTCTACTATCCGGTGTTCACGGTGTTGTTTTTGGACCTTGGGCTCAGCATCGGGGAGTTCGCGGCGCTGAATGTGGTGTGGGCGCTGACGAGTGTGATTCTCGAGGTGCCCTCCGGGGCGTTGGCGGACCGTTTCGGCCGCCGCCCGCTGGTGGTCGCCGCAGGTGTGCTGATGGTGCTGGAGATGGCGGTGCTCTGCGTGATGCCGCCAGGCCGTCATGATGTGGTGTTGTGGCTTTTTGTGGTGAATCGTGTGCTCAGTGGCGCGGCGGAGGCATGTGCGAGCGGCGCGGACGAGGCGCTGGCCTACGACTCGCTGCCGGAGGCGGAGCGCGGAGTCTTGTGGCCGCGTGTGATGGCAAACCTCTCCCGCGGGACGGCGCTGGGCTTCGTGGTTTCGTCGATCACCGGCTCGGTGCTGTATGACAAACATGCGCTGACGGTGCTGCTGCGTTTCCTGGGATTGGAAACAACGGTGACGAAGGAGCTGGCGATGAAACTGCCGCTGTTGCTCTGCCTGGGCACGGCGCTGGCCTGCCTGGCGGTGACGCTGCGCATGACTGAGAAGCGCTCCACGATGGCTGGAGGCGCGTTCTGGCACAGCGTGAGCGGGACATGGCGTTCGATCTTGAAAACAGGCGGCTGGATCTGGCGCACGCGCGCTGCATTCGCGCTGATCGTGTTCGGACTGGTCTTCGACAGCGTGATCCGCCTGTTCCTGACCGTGGCGAGCAATTTCTACCGGCTCGTGGGCATCGAGGAAGGCTGGTATGGGGTGATCGGCACCGGAGTATCGTTGCTGGGGCTTGTGACGGCGGGATGGATGGAAAAATGCGCGCAGGTGCTGAACGCTCGGCAAAATTTCACCTGGATGGCGGTTGTGGTGTTCGCCGGACTGGTCGCGGCGGCTCATCCGCAGCAGGGCTGGGCCGGCATCATGCTGGTGATGCCGCTGTTCATGAGCATGCGCTTCCTGCAGTTCTTCCTGTCGCATTACCTCAATGAGGTCGTGGACTCCGGCCAGCGCGCCACGGTGTTGAGCTTTCGCGGGCTGACGATCAATCTGGCCTACGGCGTGACCACGCTGCTCTTTGGATGGCAGACACGCTGGGTGGGCGGGCACCTGGGTCTGGGCGCGGACGCCCCGCAGGTCTTCGCCGCGGCGCTGGAGTGGTGGCCGTGGTGGTTCGCAGGCACGCTGCTGGTGGCGGCGTGCTGGTCGATGTTGCGATGGGCCGGGAGAACGCATCCTGAACGGCGCTCTGGATGTTCCAATGAGACTGACTTTTGAGGGAAGGTGGAATTATGTCCGAAATGAGCCTGCCCTGGACTTGCGTTATGTCCGTCATCAAACGCACTCTCCATTCAATTCATGAACCGCCGCCACTTCATTCGTTCCGTCGCCTCATTGCCTCTTATCTCCGCCATCGCTGCGGAAAAGCCCAAGCGGCTGATTCTGCGCTCATCCTGGCAAACCGTGAACATCGGCGACATCGCGCACACGCCGGGCGTGCTGGCGCTGCTGGAGAAACATCTGCCGGAGGTGGAGGTGCGGTTGTGGCCTAGCAAGGTGGACAATGGCGTGGAGGAGATGCTCAGGGCGCGCTTCCCGAAGGTGAAGATCATCAGTGGTGATGAGGTGAAGGCCGCGTTCGCGGAGTGCGACTTCTTGCTGCATGGCTCCGGGCCGTCGCTCGTCGCGCAAAAAGATGTGGCCCGGTGGAGCGAGGCGACGGGCAAACCGTATGGCGTCTATGGCATCACGTTTTCGATGCAGGGATCGACGGCGACGAAACCGGCTTCCGAGGAGGCGATCCAATCCACGATCCAGGTGTTCAATGGCGCGAAGTTTGTCTATTTCCGCGATTCGGTGTCACTGGAGCTCGCGAAGCGTCTCGGAGCCAACTGCCCGCTGATGGACTTCGGCCCTGACGGCGCGTTTGCGGTCGATTTGAAGGATGATGCGAAGGCGGAGGCGTTCCTGAAGGCGCACGGCCTGGAGGAGGGAAAATTCCTCTGCTGCATCCCGCGGCTGCGCTACACGCCCTATTGGACGCTGCCTGAGAAAAAGGCCAAGCGTGACGAGACGAAGCACGCGCGCAACGAGGCGATGAAGGAGCACGACTGCAAACCGCTGCGTGACGCGATCGTGAAGGTGATCCGGCAGACCGGTTTGAAAGTGCTGCTGTGCCCGGAGGACAAGACGCAGATGGCGGTGAACAAGGAGATGATCCACGACAAGCTGCCGGACGATGTGAAGGCGCGCGTGGTGTGGCGGGAGGACTACTGGCTCACCGACGAGGCGGTGAGCGCCTACCGCCGCAGCGCGGGCCTGTTCGGCCACGAGATGCACAGCCCGATCATGTGCATCGGCAACGGCATCCCGGCCATCGTGTGCCGTTGGGCCGAACAGACGAGCAAGGGCTTCATGTGGCGCGACATCGGCCTGAACGAATGGCTGTTCGACCTCGACAAGGAGGACGAGCTCGCCCGCGTGGCCGACACGGTGCTGGAGATGGCGCAGGATCCCGCCGGATCGAAGGCGAAGGCCGCGAAGGCGCGTGAGTTCGTGATGGGCAGGTTCGCCGCGAGCATGCAGGTGGTGAAAAGCCATCTGCCGGCCTGATTCTGGCCGCCAGATCACATTCGCGAAAAAACTTGTGAACTTTTTGGGCTGGTTTCGCCACTTCGATCTGTGGCAGGCTGTTTCGGGCCTGCGCCCATGACTGTCACTGTGGACAACCAACCCGCGCCATCCCTCCTCGAACGCATCTTCACCGAGAGTGCGGAGGAGTTGAAGCGTTTCTTCTCGCGGCGGCATGGCGGCGAGGAGAAGGCGCGCGATCTGGTGCAGGAGACGTTCTTGCAGATGGCGCGGGGTTTGCGGGACGGAAAGTCGCCGAAGTGCGCGCGCGGCTACCTCTTTGGCATCGCACGGCATCTGAGTCATGCGGTGTGGCGGCAGCGAGATGAGGACAAGGTGCTGCCATTCGATCCTGATGCACACGAAGTACCCACACCCGCAGAGGATGAGCGCGTCGAGGCCGCGCGGGAGACCATTTCGGCCTTGGAGCCGGTGCAGCGCGAGATTCTCGATCTACGCTTCGCCCAAGGGCTGTCGTATGCGGAGATCGCGGAGGCTTTGAGCATCCCCGTCGGCACCGTGCGCTCGCGGCTGCACCACGCGGTCGCGGAGGTGCGGCTGCGTCTTGAATCTGAAAACCACTGAACGGATCCGTTTATGAAAACATCATCACTTCACGCCCTGGTCATCGACCGCCACCTCGGCGAACTGACACTCGAGGCTGCGGAACTGCTGGACTTGCATCTCGCGAACAATGTCGAAGCACGCGCCGAGGCGGAGCGCATTCTCACATCGCTCGCGGTCACGCACGATGCGGTTCTGCGGCATCCCGAACTCGCACGCGTGGCGCCTGCGCCGGTGGAAAAAGCCGTCGTGCCTGCTCCGCGCCGCGCATTCATCATGCCGTGGCTGGCGCGCGCGGCGGTGATGGCGTTGCTGGCGGCGGTCACGGGAGCCGCGGGCTTTTATATCGGCCAATCCGGATCACGCACGACTGCGGATGCGGACGAAGCGCCCGCGCCATCGCCGCGCAAGGCGGGCCCGTGGGCACGCTACCGCATGAGCTTTGATCCTGCGGGTGAAGGCATGCAGTTGGTGCGCGTGGACACGCAGAAACTGAAAACCATCTCCATCCCATGAAACGAATCGCTCATCGTGCGCTGATCGCCGCGCTGGCGTTGTGGCTACCGGCTTGTCTGCCGGAGGAGAGATTCTGGTGGTCGCCTGCGGGAGATCGTGCGGTTGTCTCCATCGAGGAAAAGCTGCATCTCGTGAGCGCGGAAGGCGTGCTCGGCGCGCTGCCGGACGGGCTTTCGAGCAAGGATGCGCTGGTGAAAAGCGTGAGCTGGCTGCCGGATGGCGGCGGCTTTGCCTGCCAACGCACGCGACGGATCGCCTCATGGGAGGAAGTGCGGACGCTGGTGCCGGCGGAGGAGGTGAAAGCCGTGGACGCGCTCATGCCTGCCGTGCTGCCGCTGCTGGAGGCAGCGGCCAAAATGGCGGGTGAGGCGGCCACCGTGGAGGCCGTGCTGAAGGCGCTGCCGCTGCATGATGCGAGACTTTTTTCCCTGGCGCTGCGCCGGACGTTTCAAAAAGATCCCGCAGCGGTCGGGCGTGCGGTCCAGGCTCTGCCAAAAGGTTCCGCGCTGCTGGACGCGCTGAAAGCGGACGCCGCGGGCTATGATCTGGAGGAGATCGTGCTCGTGCGCCTGACCGGGCCGTCTGCCGCGCCGGTTTCACTGCTGCGCAGCGTCTTGAGGCAGGCCGTGCTGCCCAGGGTCTCGCCGAAGGAGGCGTTCATCGCCTGCGTGAGGCTGGATGAGGCGGCGGAGAGCATCGAGCTGCATGTGCTGCCGCTCGATGGCGGCGCGGGCATGCTGGTGGCACGCAAAGTGTCCGGCGCGTTCGACTGGACGCCGGATGGCCGCTCGCTGGTCTTCATGGCGCCGATCGGCGGGGAGGGAGAGAAGCTGCAAGGGATTCACCGCGTGCGTGTGATCGACGATGCCGGCAAACTTTCGGAACCTGGAGAGCCGCGCACGCTCGCCACGGCGGTGACGCTGAACCGCCCTGCGCTGCAAGTGCTGGCGGACGGGCGCGTGCTCTTCGCCAGCCAGCCGGTCACTTTGCCTGCGGCAGGCGCTGAAACAGAACTGGAGCCACGGCTTTATCTCATCGCCGCCGACGGCAAATCCGTGCAGCCTGTGCCGACCGCGCCGGGCGATCTACCGACGAACCTCGCCTGCTTCGTCGCGGCACCTGATGGCAGCCGCATCGCCGTGGTGGAGAGTGAAACCGATGCCGTGGCCGTGGTGGAGACCGACAGCGGCAAAATGCAGCTCATCTCACCACCGCATCCGAAATGGCAGAACCGCACCGTCCCCGCGTGGAAGTCCGCCACGGAGCTGAGCTTTGCCGCGTTGCATGAAGGGCGGCCCGCCTGGATGCTGTGGTCGGAAACGGACAACCTGCGCTGCCTCAGTGCATCATGGCCGTCCGCAAGCACCGCGAAATGGCTCATCGAAGACAAAGAACGAAAATGAAACCACCGCTCACCATCACGCTCCTGCTGCTCGCACGCCTCGCCGCCGACGGCGCGGAGGATTTCTCCTCCTTCGAGGCCAAGGTGCGGCCTGCTTTGAAAAAGCACTGCTACGAATGTCACTCTGCCGAGACGGGCAAAGCCAAAGGCGGTCTCACGCTGGACACGAAACACGGCACGCTGACCGGCGGCGACACCGGGCCTGCCGTGACGCCGGGCGATCCGTCGAAAAGCCTGCTGCTCACCGCGATCAAGCACGGCGATCCAGATCTCGAGATGCCGCCGAAGAAGCCGAAGCTGCCTGAAGCAGTGATCGCGGACATCGAGAGGTGGATCAAGGCCGGCGCGCCTGATCCGCGTGTGAGCGTGGCGAAGGCCGCTGACCGTCCGCCGATCGATCTGGAGGCTGGGAGGCAGTTCTGGAGCTACAAAAAGCCCGTGATGCCGAAACTGGCCGCACAGGGCATTGGTGGCTTCATTGAAGCGAAGTTGAAGGAAAACAAACTCACGCCCGCGCCTGCTGCGGAGCCGGTGGTGCTGCTGCGCAGGCTGCATTTCGATCTGACCGGCCTGCCACCGACGCCCCAGCAGGTGAAGGACTTCACGCTGGAGAAACTGGAGGCCACAGTGGATGCGCTGCTGGCCTCCAGGGAGTTCGGCGCGCGCTGGGGCCGCCACTGGCTGGATGTGGCGCGCTACGCGGAGTCGAACGGACGCGAATCAAATCTGGCCTTCCCGCAGGCGTGGCGTTTCCGCGATTATGTGATCGATGCGGTGAACGCGGACATTCCTTTCGACCGCTTCATCACCGAGCAGGTGGCGGGCGATCTCCTGCCGGCGAAGGATGATGCGGAACGCGCCCGGTTGTGGATCGCCACTGGCTTCCTCGCCTTCGGCGCAAAAGGATTGAATGAGCAGAACAAGGCGCAGTTTGCCGCGGATGTGGCCGATGAACAGCTCGATGCCGTGACGCGCGCGGTGATGGCCAGCTCCATCGCCTGCGCGCGCTGCCACGACCACAAGACGGATCCTTTCAGCATGGAGGACTACTACGCGCTGGCGGGCATCTTCAAGAGCACGCGGACCTTCTATGGCAACTGGGTTGATTCCGAGAACAACAACCACAGCCAGCTCATCCGCCTGCCGGAGCTGCCCGGGCAGGTGATCCCGAACAAATCCGTGCCTGAAGCCCGCGTGAAGCAGCTCAAGGCAGATCTGCTGAAGATGGATCAGGAGGAGAAGGAGAGGAAGGAATTCTATGAGAAGGCCAAACGCGAAGGGCGGGACATCAGCGGCGACTATTACAAGATGCTGACCCAGGCCATCGGCAACTACTGGAAGCGCGGCGGCATCAATGGCGAGCTGGAGCGCGTGGATGAAAAAGGCCGCGCCCTGCCGCTGTGCATGGGCGTGAAGGACGCGGAACGCATCGCCGACTCGCAGCTCTATGATCGCGGGGAGCTGGCGCATCCCGTGAAGGCGGTGCCGCGTGGCTTTCCGCGTTTGATTGAGAGCAAAACAAAAATTCCGCAGGGACAAAGCGGCCGCCTGGAGCTCGCCCAATGGCTGACGAGCCGCGACAATCCGCTCACCGCCCGCGTGATGGCGAACCGCGTGTGGCATCATCTCCTCGGTGCGGGCATCGTGCGCACCGTGGACACCTTTGGCTTCGGCGGCGAGCGCCCGAGCCATCCTGAGCTGCTCGACTACCTGGCGCTCCGCTTTATGGACGGCGGCTGGTCGGTGAAGAAGCTCATCAAGGAGATCGTGATGACGAAGACCTATCGGCAGTCCTCCGCGCATCGCAGCGACGCCTTCGATAAGGATCCCGACAACCGACTCCTCGCCCATGCGAACAAGCGCCGCCTCGATGCCGAGGTGATCCGTGATTCCATGCTCGCCATCTCAGGCCTTCTGGATGCCTCACGCAGGCCGGGATCCCTCGTGGCGGAGCTGGACGGGCAGTCCCTCTCGCTCATCGGCTTCAACAACAAGCTGCCCGCTGATCTCGACGGCTCGCATCGCCGCTCCGTCTATCTGCCGGTGATCCGCGATCAGATGCCGGACGTGCTGGAGCAGTTCGACGTGGCAAATCCGAACCTCGTCACCGGAGATCGCGATGTGACGAACGTGCCCCTGCAGGCGCTCTACCTGCTCAACGGCCCCTTTGTGCAGGAGCAGGCCGCTGCGCTAGCACAGCGCATCACCAAGGAGAAACCAACGCAGCAAGAACGCATCCGCCGCGCCTTCGCAATCTGCTTCAACCGCGCCCCGGACCCGAAAGAGCAGCAACTTGCCGAGAAATTCTTCCAAACCACCTCCGCTGACGACCCCAAGCTGCTGACCGCCTTCTGCCAGTCGTTACTTTCGAGCGCGGAGTTCCGAATCGCGGATTGAAATCCAGATGATCAAACTCCTTTCCATCTCCACGACCATCCTGCTCTGCTCGCTCCTGCGAGCGGCCACACCCGCGTGCCGCGTCGAAGTCGTCGAAAAAGGCAGCGGCTGGCCGGTGCCGCTGGTCGAGCTGCGCACCACGCATCACATGCGCTTCATCAGCGACAACGCAGGCATCATCGCGATGGACGCACCGGATCTGATGGGGCGGCAGATTTGGTTCGATGTCATCGGCCACGGCTATGAAGTGCCGAAGGATGGTTTTGGCATGCGCGGCGTTCGCCTGACGCCGGAGCCGGGTAAAACGCTGCGTGTCGAAGTGAGGCGCGTGAACATCGCCAAACGCATCGGCAGACTCACCGGCGCGGGTTTATTCGCGGAGAGTCAGAAATTCGGTGAGCATCTCGACTGGAAGGACAGCGGCATCCATGGCTGCGACAGTGTGCAGAATGCGGTGTACCGCGGGCGTCTCTTCTGGGCCTGGGGCGACACCATCATGCCAAACTACCCGCTGGGCATTTTCGACATGAGCAGCGCCACCACCGCCATCAGTCCGCTGACCTCGCCTGAACCGCCGCTGCGGCTGAAGCTCGATTATTTCACGGATGACAAAGGCAGGCAGCGCGGCGTGGCAAAAATGCCCGGCAGCGGCCCGACATGGGTCTCCGCGTATGTGAGTCTGCCGGACAAAACCGGCGCGCAGCGGCTCGTCGGCAGTTATGTGAAGATCAGAGCGCAGATGGAGGCCTACGAGTCCGGCCTGTGCGTGTGGAATGACGAGACGGCACGCTTTGACCTGCTGCGCGTGCTGTGGACGAAATCTGACACTGCACCAAAACAAAGACTGATGCCGGAAGGCCATCCCACCTTCTGGAAAGACGCGCTGGGGAAGGAATGGGTGCTGTTTGGCAATCCACTGCCGACTCTGCGCTGTCCCGCGACGTTTGAGGCGTGGCAGGACTCAACGACGTGGGAGCTTCTGAAACCGCAGGAAACGCTGACGGATGCGTCTGGCGCGAAAGTGAAGCCGCACAGTGGCTCGATCACCTGGAATGCGTTTCGCAAACGCTGGATCACCGTATTCATGGAGGCATTCGGCAAGCCTTCCGCCTTTGGCGAACTGTGGTATGCCGAGGCCGATGCGCCTACTGGCCCATGGGTCACGGCGGTGAAAGTGCTGACACACGAGAACTACACCTTCTACAACCCGCGCATCCATCCCGAGTTCACACCGGCTGGATCTCCCCTGCTCTTCTTCGAGGGCACCTACACAAATCAATTCACCGATCACGCGCACGCCACGCCGCGCTACGACTACAACCAGATGCTTTACCGCCTCGATCTCGATGACCCGAGACTGAACCCCGCCGCCAAACCATGAACACACATCCATTCTCACGACGTCACATGCTCACCACGATGTCCTCCGGCATCGGCTGGCTGGCGTTCTCCGCGCTGGCGCATGCGAAGGGCGGCCTAGCCTCGAAAGCACCGCATTTCGCAGCCAGGGCAAAGCGGGTCATCTTCCTCACCATGCGCGGCGGCCCCTCGCATGTGGATTTGTTCGACTACAAGCCAGAGCTGATCAAACGCGATGGCAAAACAGCCAGCCTGGGGCGTGACTCCAGCGGCGCGAAGCTGTTCGGCCCCGTGCATCCGTTCAAGCAATACGGCAAATCAGGGCAGTGGATGACGACGCTGTATCCGAAGCTCGCGCAACACGCGGACGACCTGTGCATCATCAACTCGATGAACACCGACCTGCCGAACCACGCGCAGGCATTCGTGCAGATGCACACGGGCAGTTTTCAATTCGTGCGCCCTTCCATCGGCGCGTGGTCGCTTTACGGCCTGGGCACGGAAAATGAGAACCTGCCCGGATTCATCACGCTGAATCCACCGGCGGACAATGGCGGAGCGCAGAACTACGGCAGCGCCTTCCTGCCAGCCATCTGCCAGGGCACGAAGATCGGCGGCTCGCAGCTTCCCGACCTCTACGCCGCGATCTTGAAGAAGGACGTCGCCCCCGGGCCGCCGATGAAGAACATCGAAAACAAAAACGTGCCGCGTGATCTCCAGCGCGCGCAGATCGACCTCATCCGCGGACTCAACGAGCGCAAGATGGAGCGCGACGGCTTCCAATCGGAGATCGAGGGCGCGATCGAGTCGTTTGAACTCGCGTTTCGCATGCAGAGCGAGGTTCCTGATGTGCTCGATCTGCGCGGCGAACCCGCTCATATCCTGAAGCTCTACGGCATCGGACAGGGCAAGGATCAATTCGCCCGGCAGTGCCTGCTGGCGCGGCGCATGGCCGAGGCGGGCGTGCGTTTCATCGAGATCTCCTCCAGCGTGCAGTGGGATCATCACAACCGTCTGCGCGAGCAGCTCGCCACGAATTGCGCGGCTACGGACCAACCCATCGCCGCTCTGCTCACCGATTTGAAGACGCGTGGCATGTTGAAGGACACGCTCGTCGTGTGGGCAGGCGAATTTGGCCGCACACCGTATGCGCAGAGCGGCGACGGTCGCGATCACAATCACAAAGGCTACTCCATCTGGATGGCCGGCGGCGGCGTGAAAGGCGGCCTGACCTACGGCGCGACGGATGAGGTGGGCCACAAAGCCGCGCTGAACCCGATGCACATCCACGACTGGCACGCCACGATGCTGCACCTGCTCGGCCTCGACCACACGAAGCTGACCTACAACTACGGCGGCCGGAATTTCCGCCTCACCAACGTGAGCGGCACCGTGGCGCGGGGGATTTTGGGGTGAATCCGGCACTCATTCATCCCCGACGCGCACATGGCGCGGTGCGAATCACCACGCGAGGCACCACAGCACCTTCAGATAACGCCCTTCGGGACAGTTGGACATGACGGGATGATCTGCTCCGGCGCCGGTGCGGTCGATGATTTGCAGGCGGCGTTTGTTGCGATGGGCGGCGCGCATGACGATGTCCTCGAACTCGGCCACGTCGAGCAATCCCGAACAGGAGCAGGTCACGAACAAGCCGCCGCGTTGCAGCAAGCTGAGGGCCACGGCGTTCATGTCGTAGTATTTGTTGCGACCGAGCAGGCCCTCCTCGGCATCGCGGGAAAAAACGAGCTTTGGCGGATCGAGCACGACGGCGTTCCACAGCCTGCCGTTCTGCTGCATTTGCCGGCCCCAGGTGAAGGTGTCTCCGTGAATCCAATCGACGCGGACCTGGTTCAGATCGGCGTTCTTTTTGGCCTGAGAGATGGCTTTTTCATCGAGATCAACGCCGGTCACATCTTCGCAACCGCCGAGGACTTTGGCGCTGAGAGCGAAGCCGCCGGTGTAACTGCACAGATCGAGCACACGCCGGCCGCGGGCGAGCCCGGCGAATTTGAGCCGGTTGTCGCGCTGGTCGCAGAAGAAGCCGGTTTTGTGCCCGTCCTCGAAGCTGACCTGGTGGCGCACGTTGTTTTCACGGATGCGCACGCTGCGAGGCGCGGGATCGTCAGCCTCGGGCACGTCGGCCCGGCGCACGGCCTCGATGCGGGCGATGTCAGGATCGATCTGGATCACATGCTGCGTGGTGCCGAGTTTTGCATGCAGCTTCGGCAGCCAGCGGCGCAGGCGGCGCCAGATGCCGAGCGTGGTGACTTCGATCGACAAAACATCCGCGTAACGATCGACGACGAGGCCGCTGAGGCCGTCGCCGTCCGAATGCACGGCGCGCCAGGCATCAGCGCTGTCGTTGAGGCGCAGCGTGTGCAGGCGCAGATCGAGCGCGGCATCGAGGCGCGCGTCGAGTTTTTCCTCCGTGAGCACATCCTCGCCGTGCTGCATCACACGCAGAGGCACGCGGGCCTTCGGGTTGTAGAAGCCGCTGCCGAAAAGCCGGCCCTCCTTGTCCATCACATGCACCAGATCGCCGGGGCCGGCGTCGGGTGAGACGGCGCGGAGCATGTTCGGATACACCGCAGGATGGAATGAGAAATACTTCATCTGCGCCCAAGGGCGCGGCCAGCTTTCACTGCCGGGAGGTGGTGTGCTGGCGGGGCCGGTGGAGGCGCGGTGGGACTGACGCTGGGGAGGGGGCATGACGGGCGCTTGCTTGCATTGGTTTGCGGCTCTTTGCAATCAGGGAAGCCGTCTTGTGGTGGCGGCCTCCCTCGTCCTGGCCCGCCTTTTCCCGCTGGAATGCGGTGCCCAGCCCGCTTAGATGCGGCGCCCTTCCACGCCCCAATTTCCATGGCCTCCGCAAAGCCCGTCACGCTCAAAGACCTCACGATCCTCGGCAAAGAACATCTGCCATCAGGCGGCGGGTTCATGATCCTGCCCAGCCAGTTGGCATACTTCGATCTGTTGCGCCTTGAACTGGTGTTGGAAGGCAGGGAAATCATTTATCTGGTCAAAAAGGGCGCGGCCCTGCATCCGCTCCTCCGTGCGCACCTCGAGCGGGACAATGTACAGGCCATGGAGTTCATGCCGGGGGACATGGAAGTCTCCGCCTACCGCCGCGCCATGGCGGACGCGGCCAAAAGCGGAGCCGTCATCATCTATCTGCCAGCCGAGGCTGCTGCGATGTCATCTCCCATGACCACCGTGCCGGGGACGAAGCTCGAATTCCTTCTCAAAGCGGAGATACCGGTGCTGCCGCTGCACGTTCACCGGCGGCAGGACACCGCGCTGCCCATCGACCGGCGTTTCACGGACGCGGAGGCGGTCTTCACCTTCGGCAGGCTGCTCCAGGGGTCGGAGGTGAATCTCGCCAGTTATCAGGAGAGCCTGCTGCTGCTCGCCGAGCAGAGCTTTGGTGAGAATCCCACCCTCGACATCAGCCTGGGGTATGCCGTGATCCAGGGCTTCAAGAAGCATGGCACGCGCAACAGCGTCGTCGATGGCAAGGACGACAAGATCATGCGCTTTGACAAGGTCTTCGCCGTCGCGCTGGCGCTGTCCCGGGTCGTGAGGAGCGAGACAAAAAAGGAGCGCGTCGGCATCATCCTGCCGCCTGGTATCGGCGGCCTCATCTGCAACGTCGCGGTACTCATGGCTGGCAAGATTCCGGTGAACCTCAATTTCACCGCCGGCCGCGCCGCCATCGAAAGTGCGATCCGCCAGGGACAGATCGACCGCTTCCTCACCGCCGACATTTTTGTGCGCAAGATGCAGAGTTTCCCCTGGCCGCCGGGCAGGCAGATCATCCTCATCGAGCGGATCCTGCCGAAGATGAAGGCCAGCATCGCGAAGTGGCTTGTTTTGAGCAAAATCCTGCCGGGCGCCGTCCTTGCCACACTTCTCGGCGTGGCGAAGAAAGGTGGAAGGAAGGAGGCGCTGCTGCTCTTCACCAGCGGCAGTTCCGGGGAGCCGAAGGGGGTCGCCCTCACGCATCGCAACATCATCGCCAATGTCATGCAGTTCGGCAGCCGTCTCGGTATGAAGAGTGATGACGGCATCCTCGGCTGCCTGCCGCTCTTCCACAGCTTCGGCTGCACCGTCACGCTGTGGTTCCCCATCATTTACGGACTGCACCTTGTCACCTATCCCACGCCGCTGGAGGTGAGGAAGCACGCCGAGCTCATCGAAAAATACCGCGTCACGCTCATGATCGCCACGCCCACCTTCCTGCGCGGCTATCTGCGCGGCGTGAACCGCGAATCGCTCGCCTCCATCAAACTCTGCGTCACCGGCGCTGAAAAACTCCCCGGCACAGTCGCCGACGCGTTCGAGACACGCTTTGGCAAGCGTGTGCTCGAAGGCTACGGCCTCACGGAGACCTCCCCCGCCTCCAACATCAACCTGCCCGATCCCGGGCCGCTGGGTGATGAGGAAAGCGGCTACGCCTGGCTGCCCAGCCACCGCCAGGGTTCCGTCGGCCACACCGTCCCCGGCATGGCGCTGAAGATCACCCATCCGGACACTGGGAAGCCTGTCCCGCTTCACCAGAGCGGCATGATCTGGTTCAAAGGAGCGAACGTTTTTGAAGGCTACCTCAACGATCCCAAGCGCACCGCTGACGTGCTCCAGGATGGCTGGTTCCGCACCGGTGACATCGGCCGCGTCGATCTCGACGGCTTCCTCTACATCGAAGGCCGTCTCAGCCGCTTCTCCAAGATCGCCGGCGAGATGGTGCCGCATGAGACCGTCGAAGAATCGCTCGTGAAGGCCATGGGGCTCGAAAACGAGACCGCGCGCAAGATCGCCGTCGTCGGCGTGCCCGACATCGACAAAGGCGAGGCCCTCATCCTCCTGACCAGCATGCCCGGCGGGCCCGAGCACCAGGAGATCCTCGACCTGCGCTACCGTCTGCTCGACAAAGGCATGCCACCGCTCTGGATTCCGAAAAAAATGATCCGCGTCAGCGACATCCCCGTCCTCGCCTCCGGGAAGCTCGACGTGCAGAGCTGCGAGAAGATCGCCCGCGCCAGCGCCGGGGTGTGACGCATCCGAAGAAGCGGGTGTCGGCCCAGTGCCAGAGCCTTCGCTCAAACGCAAGGCGCAACCCCGGCCGGCTGGCTCTCAAAGACTGGGTTTGTTTTGCACACAACCGCATTCCCTTGGAGCCACCACCACAGCGTGCTGGCGCGATAATCATCGGACTTCATGCCGAAGTTCAGGATCTGTCCGAATGACAACTGTCTTGCGCGGTGAGGTGCTCTCATTGAGACGCACCGAAATACGGAATCCCCAGCTTCTGCGCGAGACGTTTCGGCCGGCGCATGGCTTCAGTCATGCGACTCGCTTCATCCGCACCGCGAAGGTCTTTGCAATCGGGATGGGCTTCGGGTGATTCGATGAGTCCGAGTTGATGGAGCACATGTGCGGTGCTGTGCTTGTAGGGCGAGGCACTCATGCGCTCGTCGAGGCGGAAGACGAGGTCTTCGAAGGACTGGAAGGCCTCGAAGATCTTGTAAACGCGTGTGTCGAAGCGTCCCGTGCCGGTTTTGAATTTCTTGTCCGCCACGCTGTCGAGCAACCACATATCGCGCGCGGTGCAGATCAGCGGGCAGGCGCTGACACCC